>PMYE01000130.1 GCA_003171315.1 Acidobacteriaceae bacterium | reverse complement strand
TGTTATCAAATATGGAGGTATGGAGGTAGGGGGAGGGGTGGGGGATTACCGAAAGGGAAGATTATGCACTTGACACAGAACGGGAATTCTGAGACACTTGGTTTGTCGAGGGATTCCGATGAACCTGATAGACGTAACCCAACAGTTCAAAACCGACGATGACTGCCTAGCTTACCTTGAGTCGATGCGCTGGCCCGATGGCATCCGTTGCCCCGTTTGCGGCTGTGACCGCATCAGCACCATCACCCGCAAGGTCGGGACCGTGACGCGCGGCAAGAGCAAGGGCGAACCCCGCAAGAATCGGCGCACGCGCATCTACCAGTGCCTTGAAGAGACTTGCAAACAGCAATTCTCGGCTACGGCTGGCACGATCTTCAATGACTCTCATCTCCCTCTGACAAAGTGGTTCATGGCGCTGGCGCTGATCGTAGACGCGAAGAAAAGCATCTCCGCTAAACAACTCCAGCAGCATCTCGGCATTGGTTCCTATCGCACCGCGTGGTACATGGCGCACCGCATCCGCAAGGCGATGGTGAATGAAGGCTCTGCTGAATTGACCGGGATTGTCGAGATGGACGAGACATATTTGGGTGGACGGATTCGCAATAAGCACTGGCGGCGTCCAGAGTTCAACACGAAACAGGTAATCGTCGGCATCAAGGAACGCGGTGGACGAGTCCGCTTCTTCCACGCCCCAGACGCGAAGATCGAGACGCTGGCGAAGTACCTGAAAGAACACGTCAGCGCCGATGTGGATTACATCATGACCGATGAACTGCCAGCGTACCCAAAGGCTCTCAGGCTCTCAGGCCATGATGTTGAGAAGCACCGGACAGTCAATCACAGCGCCGAAGTCTGGGTAGATGGTAATACGACCACGAACGGCATTGAATCCGCGTTCTCACTCTTCAAGCGTGGCGTGATAGGGAGCTTCCACAAGATTTCGATAAAGCATCTCCATCGCTACCTGAGCGAATTCGAGACGCGGTTTAACGCGCGGAAAGCGGATGACAGGTTCAATCCCACACTCCGGGCAATGCTCGGTGTTGAGCCTATGCCTTACGCGGAGTTGATTGCGGAGAAATAGCTGGCACTATCTTCCCCGCCTTCCCCTGAGTCTCTATCGACTTGGCAGGTTGCGGCGGGGTCTGCATTAGCTTTCCGAGCAGGGCATCGAATTTGTCCTTATCGACCTTCATTAGGTAATTATGCCAAGATTTCCACAGGATGCAGAGATTCGATTAGGTTGCCTCTAGCGGCGTATCAAAACCTCTGCTATGCTTTTGATGAATGGGCCGGTGGTCGAGTAGTCCAGGCGCATCCTTTGGCAAGGGGTGAGACGCCAGTGCAACTCTGGTCCGGCCCTTTCATCAGTGCATTAGCGGGAGCCGTGCCTCAATGGTCACAGGAGCGGATTTATAATCCGAGATCTGCTGCGGACACAGCAGGTGGGGGTTCAAGTCCCCCCGGCTCCGCCAATGTGTTTTACGGTAACGGAACCACGGGTAAGCATGTCAACTCATATGGAGCTTAAGCAGACGAAACGAGGATCATCATGAGCAACCAGCCAAATTTTCAGACTGTGACTATGGACCTTCTTAAGTACTTGAAATCAAAGAAGGAGGCGCTACAAGCGCGCTACGTTGCCGAGTTAGCCGCAATCGAAAACGAAATAGAGGCAGTAGCGACCACGGCCCGGTTGATTCGGGAGACAGGGGAAGGCTTTGAGTCTGCCTCGGAAGTGAAACCGTCCGTGATCCCGCGTGACCTTTCAGGGAAAAGCGCACGGGAGGCATGCATTGAGATTGCCAAGAAAAATGGCGGAGTAGTGAGAGTTGCAGATGCAAAAGATGCGCTTGTGTCTGCGGGCATTCTAAAGTCCGGCAAGAACACTTGGGCAATTGTCTACACGACCCTCAAGCGCAGCAACGAGTTTGAAAAAGGGAAAAAGTCGGGAGAGTTTCGGCTCCTGACCTTTCCCACAAGAGAAGCTGCTCAAGCAAGCCTTTTGCAATAGGTATAACCTCAGTGCCCGGTCCAGATCAGAGACTTTATATCGACGAATCCGGAGACCACACAACGAAGGGAATAACCATCGTGCAGTGGGATAAGCGATACCTATGTCTCTGTGGGCTTTCGCTCCGACTCGACTATTGTAAAAACACTTTCAATGCGGCGCTCGAAGAGATGAAGGCTCGCCATCCAATTGGCTGACCTCTTAGCCTATCCCGCAAAAAGGCGGATTCTTGAAGAGGAGGGCAAGGCACCCCCTACGTCAGGATTCACTAAAGAGATCGCGGATGTTATGGAGAGGAAATATAATCGTCGCTCTCTAAATCAACAAGTGGTCGGATACGGAAAGATTCGCCTCTTCTAAATGAAAACGCCAAGGCCGTAGCCTTGGCTTTTCACGCTGACCGTAACGGTCATCCACCTCCAGAAGAATCTGGATTGGCCTAAGTGTATACAGGACCATCGACGTTTGCAAGCGAAAACGCATCGACATATCACGATGTATCAATATGGACCTCGAAAGACCAATTAGACCCGATTTAAATATGTGTCAAGTGCATAATCTTCCCGAAAGGTAAACATGCCGGCTTTCATCCGCGGCTGAGAAATGTAGGCTGCCGCCGCTGACCTGCTAACTTGAATTACGAGAGAGAGATCATATTCCATGTCCATCACCGTCGTCGGCAGCGTCGCTTACGATTCCATCGAAACCCCCGCCGGCCGCCGCGAGCGCTGCCTGGGCGGCGCTGCCACCTACTTTTCGCTCGCCGCCAGCTTCTTCACCGATGTGCGCGTCATCGCCGTTGTTGGCGAGGACTTCGGCCCCGAGCAGGAGGCCGTCTTTGCCGCCCGCAACATCGACACGCGCGGCATCGAGCGCGCCGCCGGCAAGAGCTTCTTCTGGGAAGGCTCCTACCTCGAAAATTTGAACGAAGCCAAAACCCATTCGACCGAGCTCAACGTCTTCGCCTCCTTCGAGCCCAAAATCCCTGACGCCTATCGCGACTCCGAATTCCTCTTTCTCGCCAACATCGATCCCGTCCTCCAGCGCCGCGTGCGCGATGCCATGCCCAACGTGAAGCTGGTCGCCGGCGACACCATGAATTACTGGATCCAGGACCATCGCCCGGCCCTCCTTGAAGTCCTCAAGGGTCTCGATATTCTGCTCATCAACGACACCGAGGCCCGCATGCTGGCCGGCAACAGCAACCTCGTGCAGGCCGCGCGAAGCGTTATCGCTCTCGGCCCGCGCACACTGGTCGTCAAGCACGGCGAATACGGCGCCACGTTGTTCCACACCTCGAATCCAAAAGGTCGACGGACGGAGCTCCGCACCTTCCGGGCTCCTGCCCTCCCGCTCAAAGAAGTCATCGATCCCACCGGCGCAGGCGACAGCTTTGCCGGCGGCTTCTTCGGTTATCTGGCCTCGTCCGCCGCGGCGGGCGAGCTCACGCCTGCCGCCTGGCGCCTCGCCATGTTTTACGGCGGCGTCATGGGCTCTTTTGCCTGCGAGCGCTTCGGCACGGAGCGCCTGCAGGACCTCTCGCGCCCCGAGATCGACGCGCGCTTCAACCTCCTTCGCGAGATCACGCACATTGACTGAGAAAAGCATCTCGAATGCGGAAGGCTGGGCCGTTCTGGTCTTCTGCATGGCGGCCTCAACGGTCGCCATTTTCTGGAGCTGGCGCCACGGCGCGATGCTCAACTATGGCGACGCCCTTGCTCATCTTCACATCGCGCGCCGCGTCTTCGATTCGCGTACGCCGCGCTTTTCGCAGCTCGGCTCGGTGTGGCTGCCGCTACCGCACATTCTGCTCATCCCCTTCGTGCAGAACTACGCATGGTGGGCCACCGGCCTTGCCGGCGTTCTTCCATCGGCGCTGGCCTACATCGCCTCCTGCGTCGGCATCTATCGGCTGGCGCGGCGCTGGCTCAACCCCGCCGCGGCCGCGCTCGCGCTCGTCTTCTTCGCCCTCAATCCCAACCTCCTCTACATGCAGACCACGGCCATGACCGAGCCGCTCTTCCTCTGTGAAGCGATCTGGATCGTGGTCTGGATGGTTGAGTGGCGCGCCGCCCTCGACCAGGAGACGGAAGCCGCCAGTTACACGTTGCCTCCCGGCCCATCCGTTCACCGCGGCCTCCGCCGTCCCATTGCCCCCGCCGCCCGCCAGCGTTTGCGGATCCCTCTGCGTATCTTTGAAGCGCCCGGTCCTCGCCGCGGCGCCTGGCTCGGCAATCCGCTCGCTCCGCCCGCTCCGCGCACAAACATCGTCATCGCACAAACCACGCGCCTGCAAGCCTGCATCGCCGTCGCGCTCATCGCCGCCATCTTCACCCGCTACGACGGCTGGATCATCGCCCTGCTCGCCTGGTCCGGCATCGGCCTCACGCTGCTCCGGCGCGCCGCTGCGGGCGAGCGCGGCCGCCTCGCTTCGCCCGCCTTCTGGCTCGCGAGCCTCGCCGTTGTCGCAGCGCCCATCCTGTGGTTCGTCTACAACTCTGTGGGCTTCGGCGACTGGCTCTACTTCGCGCGCGGGCCTTACTCTGCCCATGCCATCGAGCTCCGCACCGCCGCACGGGGCGGGCTGCCGCATCCCGGCTGGCACAATCCCTGGGTTGCGCTTCTGTATTACCTGAAAGTCTCCGCGCTCGACTCCACCGCCGCACACGCTTGGGGCAATGCCTGGGGCAACATCGTCCTCGCCCTGGCCGCGCTCGCAACGGCCGCCGCCCTCATCGCAAAAGGAACCGCCGATCGCCGCCGCGCCTCGGCCTGGATTCTTCTGCTCTGGCTGCCCGTTCCCTTCTACACGTGGTCCGTCGCCTACGGATCGGTCCCCATCTTCTTCCCCGCGTGGTGGCCCTACACCTGGTACAACACGCGCTACGGCCTCGAGCTGCTCCCCGCTCTCGCGCTCGGTGTCGGCTTTGCGGCTCAGTTTGCCGAAAACGCTTTGCGCCAGCTCAAGCTCCCGCGCCTCAGGCCGCTTTTGCCTCGCTTCGCCCCGTTCCTGCCCCGCATCGCCTTCGTTTTTCTCTTCGCTTTCGCCGGCCTCAACGTCTACCTACTTCTGCGCGCCGATCCCATTGTCTACGTCGAGAGCACCAAGAACGCTGACGCGCGCCAGCCCTACGACGACGCGATTCCGCCGGCCTTGCAGTCGCTGCTCACCGTCTTCCCGCGCGCCACCGTGCTCATGAACACATCCGCCTATCCCGAGATCGTCGCCTACACCGGCATTCCTCTCCGCCAGACCATCAACGAGAGCGACCTCGGGATCTTTCGCGCCGCATTGGCCGCGCCCGCTGCCCACACCGCCATCGTCCTCGCTTTCGACGGCGACGAGGTCGACCGCGCCGTTAAGGCCCATCCCGCTGACCTCGTTGTCGCCGGCCGCTTTACTGCCCAGGATCAGCCGTCGGCGACGATGTATCTTTCGTCAACCTGGATCAACCGAATGCAGCCTTCGCTGGGGATTCCGAACCCGTAAGGCATTTCTCCCCATCCTCAAGAGTGCCCAATTCTCCAGACGGTTGCCGCTCACTGGGGTTCGC
>PMYE01000070.1 GCA_003171315.1 Acidobacteriaceae bacterium | reverse complement strand
GGCTCGGGCACAGCGGACCATCCAATTCGCCTGACCGCCTACGGCCAAGGCCCGCGTCCGCGCATCGTTGCCACAGCCAAGGACCGCCAGGCACTGCGCCTCTTCAATCAGGAGTACTGGCAGGTCGACTCACTCGATCTCTCAGGCGCCAACACCTATGGCATCTTCGTGAGCGGAGACCATGGCATGATGCGCCATATCTATCTCAAGAATCTCTTTGTCCACGATGTCCAGGGCGGCACGATGAAAAACAAGGACAACGGCTTGGTGGTGGTGGGGCCAAGCAAGACCGGCGCTGTCTTTGAAGACGTGCTTGTGGACGGCGTGGATGCCGCGCACACCAACCAATGGGCGGGAATTCTGGTGGGCGGAGGCCCTTTCTATTCGCCGCCCGATGCGCCGTTGAACCATCACATCACGGTGCGCAACTCCAGCGTGCAGGATGTCTACGGCGACGGCATCATTCTGTTTCGCGACTCCGATGGACTGATCGAGACGAGTGTCGCATGGCAGACCGGGATGCAGCCCACCGAGACCACCGGCACGCCCAACGCCATCTGGACCTGGACCTGCACCGATTGCACCGTACAGGATAACGAAGCCTTTCTCACCGATAGCCCCGGCGTGGATGGTGGAGCGTATGACATTGACTGGGCCAATACGCGCAACACCGTGCAGCGCAACTATGCTCACGACACCCAGGGCTACTGCATCGCGGTCTTTGCGGCTGGCCAGGTAACCAGCGAGAGCGTAGTGCGCGACAACCTGTGCATCGACAACGGCCTGAGTCCGCGGCTCGCGGCCCTGCAAGGCGCGGTCTACCTGCACACCTGGAGCGGCGGCGTGCTCAGCGGCCTACGTATTGATCACAATACAATTCTCTGGAATCCGCCGGTTGCTGCTGCCCCAGCGATTGTGAATGACGCAACAATTGATGGCGCTCCGGCGGCGTTTACTGGCAATAGGATCGAGTCCTCCGCGCCGCTCTTCTATCGCAGCAATGCGCAATTTGCGCCCTCAGCCAACACCTACCGTTACACCGGAGCCGGCGATGCGAAGTTCACGCTCGGCGAGCGGCGCGAAGTTTCGCTGGCTGCTCTTCAAGCCGCTGGCGTCGAACCGGGAACAACACTGGAACGGCAATCGGCGCCAACCCGAACGGAGATCGCGCTGCGCCTTGAGGCGACGGTTGATTTCACTCTCGACGCCGACGGCCTGCTCGCGCACGCCCCGCGCGCCCAGTTGTTGGTGCTGCGCAGCCTGGCCGCGCAATACGGTCTNNCCTGCACGCCGCCCCAAACTCCTCCGCGGAAAAGCTTGCGGCGCAAGCCAACGCGCTTCTCGACCTGGACGCCGCCTCGATCCGATTCGATAGCGACGGCAAGCAAGACGGCCTCATTCGCCTGCTGACGGCCGATGACCGTTTGCTTGAGCAATGGCGCGGCTTTCAGAACGCCGCAACCCTGGGTGGCGCGGTACGCGCCCGGCTCGGCGCTCCACGCTTCGCCGCCATGCAACCAACATCACCCTCTGAGGGAAAGCAATGATCCGCCAATGGATGGGTCCACGCGGTCTCCGGTTTGCCGCATCAGTGGCCACTTGCGCGGCGCTTGCACTCACAGCTCACGCGCAAACCGAGCCGCCTCCGCCCGCGCTTCAGGCGCCCATTTCGGTCTACAATAACTGGTCGTCTTACGACGAGCTCTCGGATAACATTCCGCTGACTGAAGCCCTGGCCATGCGCGAGCTGGATGAGTTGTTGAGACTAAAAAGAGCGGGCGTGCGTTTCGACTACTACATGATGGACGCTTTCTGGTTCGACCCCGGAGGAGGCTATCGCACCTGGCGCACACCCAACTGGCCCAACGGGCCTGATGCGTGGATCAAGAAGTGTCAGGCCAACGGCGTGAAGCCCGGCCTGTGGTTCAGCACCAACACGCTGGTCAAGATTCAGGCCGCGCCCGCATGGAAGGATTCGCTGAACAAGGACGGCAGCGCCATGTCGTTCTCCGAAGGCGGGTTTCTGCCCGACTTCATGAATATACTGCAATACTGGTACGACCGCGGCATCCGCATGTTCAAGTTCGACTTTGTGGATTTGACTGCGGCCACTCCAGCCACGGCCAAACTCAGCAACGCGGAGGGCAAGGCACAAATTAGGGAGCGCAATGCCACGGCCTTCCGCGAAGCGCTGAGCATCTTCCGGCAAAAGAATTCAGAAGCTGTGCTGATCGCCTTCAACGGCTTTGGCGGCGACTTGGACAACACCGCCTCGCAACTGCCCTTTCACGATCCCACCGATCTACGCTGGCTTGGGGTCTTCCAGATGCAATACACCGGCGACCCGCGGCCCTCCGATGTGCCCGAGGCCAGCTTCTGGCGCTCCATGGACATCTACAGCGATCACATGGTGCGGCGTTTCGAGCAGTTGGGCTTCCCGCTGGAGCGCATCGACTCCACCGGCTTCATGCTGGGCAAGACGGGCACCATCTATTACCGTGGCTTGCATGCATGGAAGGGCGCCTTTCTGCTGATGATGGCGCGCGGCGGCTGGGTCAATACGGTGCATGGCAACCTGGAGCTGATCCGGGACAAGGATGCCCCGTGGATGGCGCGTGCGCAATCGCTCTTCTTCGAATTGCAAGGACTGGGGCGCATCCATACGTTTGGCGGCATTCCCGGCGACATCGAGCCGTACGGATTTGGCGGCGTCACCACGCGCGGGGCGGTTTACGTGGTGATGAACCCCGGCCAGAGCGTAGTTACGATTTCGCTGCCGCGGCTTACGCCCAACCAACTTCCGCTCGGTGAAGGGCGGGTGCAGTTCCGCGATGCCGGCTATGTGCCGCGACTCAAAGGCAACCAGATCACGCTGGGCGCTGGGCAGATGGCAATGGTGGGCTTCAACGCCTACGCAACGCCGAGCTACGACTTCGGCATTCAGGATGATGTAATCATTCCTCGTGCCATTCAGCCTCTACAGGCCGAGTTTGGCACCACGGCTCCCAACACAATTGAGGCCAGCATTCAACCGCCCCCCATGGGGATTTTGCGGATCATCATGCGCCAGCGCACACCGGACGGATTCATTCGCCGCACATGGGCAGGTGGCCCGCCTAATGGCGAAAACATGGCTAAGGTCTTTTCCATCGAGGTCACACAGCAGGGCCGCGCCATTCCTGTGAACATCGATTACGACAAAGTGGTGTGGAGCGGGCTCTCCTGGGCGGTAGGCGAGATCAAGGTTGCCGGTCTTGCGCCGGGTAAGCCTGTTCTGGTCCGCTTTCACTCCGCGGAGAAGGATCCCGTCAAGCTGGAGGGAGCGGCCTACCAGGTTGTGTATTGACGGCGGCAACAGGATATTGAACAGCAAGGCGGCTCTTCTTTAGGGCAGACGGCAAAAGAATTAGGATGGCGATGATGATACGTGCGATGGAGCGGAAACGATGGGGGTTATTGGCTGGCTGCGGCGTTCTTGCGCTGGCTGGCTGGGCCACAACTGCGCACGGCCAACAATTTGTTCTGAAGGATGGCGATACCGTGGTGTTTTATGGAGACAGCATCACGGCACAGCGGCTCTACACGATGTATATGGAGGAGTTTGTGCTTACGCGCTACCCTGCGCTGCACGTCAGTTTTGTGAACGCGGGCGTTCCAGGAGATACGGTGACCGGCGGCTATGGGGGGTTGATGGCGGAGCGCGTGCAACGCGACGTTGCGCCATTTCAGCCGGCCATGATCACCGTGATTGNNCCGCAGATCGACGCGGGCTTCCAAAAGGGCTACCGCGCGTTGCTGGATGCGCTTCACAAAGCTGCGCCGGGCGCGGCCCTGACTCTTATCTGCCCCACGCCATACGACGAGATTACGCACGGCTCGGAGTTTCCCGGCTACTCGCGCACGATCGACAAGTTCGCGGAAGATGTAACCGGAATCGGCGTCCAGTTGCAAGCCTCGGGAGACAAAGGTGCCCTGGTTGCGGATTTCAATCGTCCACTGACGGACGCGCTGGAACGCGCAAAGGCGCAGTTTCCGAAGCTTGCGCCGCTCATTCTCCCGGACCACATTCACCCGACCGAAACTGGCCATTGGATCATGGCCGCGACGCTGATGTCCGCATGGCATGTGAACCCGGTGGTGAGCCACCTGGAGCTGAATGCGATCAGCGCAGCGGTGATCGGCAAGGACCGGACCACGGTGACGAATCTGGAAAAATCGACGGAC
>PMYE01000149.1 GCA_003171315.1 Acidobacteriaceae bacterium | reverse complement strand
CCTATTTCAACAAGTTCCTAGAGGATTTCCAACGACGTACACTTTGTCCCCTACGGCCGGTTTTGCGTCTGGTCCAAGACCCAGCGCAGGCGCTGAGGCATCGACCTTGAGGAGGGCCAGGTCAGTATGACGATCAAGAGCAACGGTGCCCCGTATCGAAACTTTCTGCTCGCTCCCGATGAGCTTGGCCGTGCCGCTGGCGGCGCCTTCGATTACATGCGCATTCGTCGCAACGATCCCATCCGCGATGAAAAAGCCGCTGCCCAAGCTCACCGGCTGCCCTTGCGAGTCGCTCATTTCTAACAGCACTACGGATTCAAACGCCCTTTGTGCGATCTGACGTGCCGATTGTCCAAGGCATATACACGACGCCGAAAGAACGATTACCAAAACGCGAACAAGTTTCATCTCTTCCCCTCCTGCTCAGATCACTCGTGCCTAGGCTCCAAATCTGTCTGAGTTGCACACCGCGGTGCGTTCGGTTGCCGAGTAGTTTGAGGCCAGTCGTTTGCGTACTCGGACTCCTCAAAATTCTTCAGGGCTAGAGTGACTGGAGAGCTTATCCCAAATTCTCTCGCAAGTTTTTCAGCATCAATGGGATTCGGATTGATAACCTCTACTTGCTTCCCCTTGCAGGCATCAATGAGGAATCTTTTTGCAAATTTGTCATAGGAAGGCAAAGAATATCCGATGAAAACAACTTTGCTTGCGCGCGAGATCAACTCTCCGGCCTGCTTCCACAGAAGCCTTTGTTCTGCTGCCACTTTTTCGGCATTCGCCAGACCTTGCGCGCAATTTGGTGAATCCGGATCCCCTGGGAACAGCATATAGGTCAGTTCTAAGTTGGCGCCATCCGGAAACGGATCATAAAACGCCTGACTGACAGCGATTGCGTGATCTGTCTCAGAAGACGGCGGTATATAGCACAAACTGGAGTCGGGGGAAACATGGCGCCACATTTCGCCGCCACGAGCGCCATATTGTTCGTGGCTGCTCCAGTTAATCGACCCATGGGGTTTGATAATCGACAACGATACCTTCGGGTCGTAACCCCACGCTTTGCCCTTTTGATGAAGAGCCATCTCAATCAAAACGTCCCAATTAAACGAAATAATACCGACGCTGTCCCACGCGAAAGATGCAAAGCGGAGATAGGCGTCTGGCAAACCGTCATGGTGCAACTTCCACAGTAGCCGGCCCGTCGCGTAACGTAGAAGCTGATCGGTGATCCATGTGGCCGGAATCATGTTAGCTGTTTTCATCTTTCCGAGCTCAATCAGCAGCTCCTCGAAAGACTCATCTAAGATCCGGCCATCAGCTGCCAAAGCTTCGTCTGGTGCTTCAAGACCTTCATAAAACTGATCGCGAACGTTTTGGTGCTTAAAGAATGTAGCAGGCTCTGACTCTACGTGATCGAGAACGGCCTTTCTCATTTTCTTGATCACGGGAAATTTTGCGTGAGCAGAGAAGCCAGCACCCAGCACAAAGGCAGTTTCAGGGCACAGAACTCTCATCGCCCCTCCATATTCGCGGAGGGATTTGCTCTCCAGTCCCCGCGAAGCAAGAATCGATAACCCACTGTGAGCACTATGTCCCCTTAACTATCGGAGCACAATGTTCGTGCACTTTCCACTGGAAAAAGCGAGTCTGACATTTCCCGGGCGGCTTGAACGATGAGCCGAACTTGGGGGGGGCCGGTGCCAAGGCCCTCGACCGCGAAGCGCCGCCTTGACGGACCTAACGTCAGCCTCGAATAATGCATGTGATACAGAACACCGCCAGTGGGTTTCTCAATCTAAGACTGCTTCAGCCTGCACTCTTTAGGAGCCACATTCTTCATGGCAACTGTTCAGCCCTCCGCCGTGCCTCAAGTCCAACGCGGCGTCGAGCCTTTACGCGCCAATCAGGGCGCCAGCTTCATTTGGCGCAAGCTGCACTCGCTGCTCGGTATCGTTCCCATCGGCGCTTTTCTGCTGGAGCATCTGCTCTCGAACTTCGAGGCGCTGAAGGGTCCCATCGCTTACGGCGTGCAGGTGAAGTTCCTCAACAGTTTGCCGCTGGTCCGCGTGCTGGAGTGGGTTTTCATCTTCCTGCCCATCCTTTACCACGGCATCTACGGCGTCTACATATGGCTGCGCGGCAAATCGAACATCGTCTACTACCCGTGGGCGGGTAACTGGATGTACCTCGTCCAGCGCTACACGGGCCTTATCGCATTCGTCTACATCGGCTACCACGTGGCCACGCAGCGCTTCATGGGCGCTGATCTGCCCAACCATCCTGCGGCGGCCTTCTGGAAGGTGCAGCACGAGCTCGCCAATCCCTGGATCCTCGCCGTCTACGTCGTCGCCATGATCGCTGTCTGTTGGCACTTTGCCTACGGTGTTTGGCTATTCGCCGCCAAGTGGGGCATCACGCCAGGAGAAATCGCTCGTCGACGCTTCGGCTACGTGTGCGCCGCGGGAGGCGTGCTGCTCGCGGCCATGGGACTCGCCAGCATTTGGGCGTTTGTCGGTCCCAAATACCAGAACGCTCCGGAAAACGTACCCCTTTCCATCTTGGTCGCTCCGGTACACGCCGGCGCCACCTATCATCCGAATGGCTTCCAGTGCGTCGCTAGAAGCTAGAAGCTGGAAGCTAGGAGCTAGAAATGGCAGCACCCAAAATCATCGTGGTTGGCGGAGGGCTGGCTGGGCTAGCGGCGGTCATCAAGATCGCCGAGGCCGGCGGCACGGTGGACCTGTTCTCCATCGTGCCGGTCAAGCGCTCGCACTCCGTCTGCGCCCAGGGTGGCATCAACGCCGCCAAGAACCTGAAGGGCGAGGGCGACACCACCGCGCAGCACTTTGACGACACCATCTACGGCGGCGACTTCCTGGCCAACCAGACTCCCGTCAAGGGCATGTGCGAAGCAGCGCCGGGGATTGTCGATCTTCTCGACCGCATGGGCGTCCCCTTCAACCGCACGCCGGAAGGGCTGCTCGACTTCCGCCGCTTCGGGGGCACGCTCTATCATCGCACCGCGTTCGCCGGCGCCACCACAGGGCAACAACTGCTCTACGCGCTCGACGAGCAGGTCCGCCGTTACGAAGCCGAGGGCAAGGTGCACAAGTTCGAGGGCTGGGAGTTCCTCTCCGCCGTCATCGACTCCAGGGGCATCGCTCGCGGCATCGTCGCCCTCGATCTTCGCTCCATGCAGTTGCGGTCCTTCGCGGCCGACGCCATCATCCTCGCCACCGGCGGCATCGGCGCTATCTTCGGCAAGAGCACCAACTCTGTGGTCTGTACTGGTTCCGCGCAGTCGGCCGTCTTCCAGCAGGGCGTGTACTACGCCAACGGCGAGTTCATCCAGGTGCATCCCACCTGCATTCCCGGCGAGGACAAGCTGCGTCTGATGTCGGAGTCGGCGCGCGGCGAGGGCGGCCGCGTCTGGGTGCCGCGCGCGCCGGGCGACAAGCGCGCCGTCAAGGCCATCCCCGAGTCGGAGCGTTTCTACTTCCTCGAGGAGTGGTATCCGAAGTACGGCAACCTGGTGCCGCGCGACGTGGCCACGCGCGCCATCCACAAAGTCGTCTACGAACTTGGCCTCGGCCTTGACGGCCAGCCCATGGTCTATCTCGACCTGACGCACATCGACCGCGAGACACTGCACCACAAGCTCGGCGGCATTCTCGAGATCTACGAGAAGTTCGTCGGCGTGGATCCGTGCGTGGAGCCGATGAAGATCTTCCCCGGCATGCACTACACCATGGGCGGTCTTTGGGTGGACTTCAACCAGATGACCAACATTCCCGGCATCTTTGCAGCCGGCGAGTGCGAGTATCAGTACCACGGCGCGAACCGGCTGGGCGCCAACTCGCTGGTGAGCTGCATCTTTGGCGGATTCCACGCGGGACCGAATGCGATCGAGTACGCGAAGAGCGTGGCGGCGGTGGAAGGCGACGGCGGCGCGGCGACGGAAGTGGCGCGCCAGGCGGAGATCAACGGCAAGCTGCTGAAGAACGAGGGCGGCGAGAACCCGTTCAAGCTGTGGCGCGAGCTGGGCAAGGCCATGACGGAGCACGCGACGGTGATACGCCACAACAACAGCCTGAAGCAGACCGACGAGAAGATCGTGGAGCTGCTCGAGCGCTACCAGCGCATCAACCTGAGCGACAAGAGCCAGTGGGCCAACACCAGCTTCGCCTTCACGCGCCAGCTCAAAAACATGCTGGAGCTTTCGCGCACCGTTGTGCTGGGCGCGATGCTGCGCGACGAGTCGCGCGGCGCGCACTTTAAGCCCGAGTTTCCCGAGCGCGATGACGAGCGGTTCCTGAAGACCACCAAGGCCAGCTTCACGGGCAGCTTGGAAGGTCCGCGCTTCGAGTTCGAAGACGTAGATGTGCAGTACATCAAGCCGCGGCCGAGGCGCTACGACGCGGCGAAATAACGGAGCAAGCAAACCACCGGAAAGGCTACATGGCAACTAAAACCGTCACTTTTGAAATCAAGCGCCAGGCCAGCCCCGACGCGCCGGACGTATGGGAGAGGTTTGAGCTGGACTGGCGCCCCGGCATGAACGTCGTGTCGGCGATGATGGAGATCGCCGCCAACCCCGTCACCGCCGACGGCAAGCCGACCACGCCGGTCACCTACGACTCGAATTGCCTTGAAGAGATCTGCGGGTCGTGCGCCATGCGCATCAACGGGCGCGCGAGCATGGCCTGCTCGGCGCTGGTTGACAATCTGGACCAGCCGATTCGCGTCGAGCCGCTCACCAAGTTCCCGCTGGTTCGCGATCTCCAGGTCGACCGCTCGGTGCTGTTTGAAAACCTGATGCGCGTCAAAGCCTGGGTTCCGGTGGACGGCACCTACGATCTGGGCTCCGGTCCGCGCGTCTATCCGCAGCAGCAGGAGGCGAACTATCCTCTGTCGAACTGCATCAGCTGCACCTGCTGCATGGAGGTTTGCCCGCAGTTCAACGTGACGACCGGCTTTGTCGGCGCGGCAACGATCGCACAGGTCAAGTTGTTCAACAACCATCCCACGGGAAAAGTCTTCAAGGAGGACCGCCTGCGTGCGCTGGCCGGAGACGGCGGCGTGCAGGAGTGCGGCTACGCGCAGAACTGCGTGAAGGCCTGCCCCAAGCAGATTCCTCTCACCAACGCCATCAGCGACATCAGCCGCGACGTAATGGTGCAGAAGGTGAAGGACTGGCTGAAAAGCTGAAAAGGCAGCGGAGCTAGCGGAGTTAGCGGCGCTAGCGGAGTTGCGAGCCAGACGGCGGAGTTAGCGGAGTTGGCGGGGTTAGCGGAGCTAGCAAGTCAGTGGACAGTGAATCGTGGTCAGTAGCTCGCTTTGTGGCGGCCAGCGGTGTTTACTCTTTCGATATATCCCCCCCCCGGTATGCCATACCTCCATATTTGATAACAAAGGACTTACGGGATGGGGTATGGCAGCCCATATTTGATTCCAAAGGACTTACCCGTAAACGTACAAATCTACAGTGGTTAAGGCAGCCTCCGGCTGCTAGGGAACAGAGATCAGAGAACAGAGATCAGCCAATAGCCAGTAGCCGGTAGCCAGTAGACAGTGAGTAGCCAGTAGCCAATAGGGAGTAGAAAGGCAGGGAGCGGAAAAGCAGGGGCCGGGGGACCGAGGGAACAAGGAGCCGGTGCGGAGCGGTTGTGGTCTGAGCGTCGATCTCTGTTTGGCGATCATGGGACCATTGTGCGCTAAACGGGGGAAATGATAAGCAAACTTCGGGACGTAGGGACATAGGGACGTAGGGACTAGAAAAACAACGACTTAGGGCGCGATGGGCAGGGTGATTTTGAGGGCGAGGGGCTTGACAGAAGAGCAGGGAACAGGGATCAGGGAACAGGGATCAGGGAACAGGGGACCGGAAAACGGGGGGCGGATCAAGGGTTAGCGGATTTGCGGGGCAGTGGTGGGTGGTGCTGGGGGATGACAGGGCGGGACGGAGTCGGCGGAGCCCCGGTCTGGGCACACGGCCTGAAATCTTGGTACTTAATTGACGCCAAGTTTATCGAGCTTTGTCAGCAGCAGGAGTCCGTATTCAATGCTCATATTTCTCATTAGCCGAGCGTACTCCTGCTCCGCGACGAGCGGATGAACGCTTGTGTCACTGATTAGTGAGTAGAGTTGGATCACAAGCTGTTGTTCCTTCGTTGTTAGCACGCCATGGGTCTTAAGGTATTCGTGGGCTTCACCAAATTTTGAAGGCGCTGTCCCTCCGTTCTTCCGTTGGACCGCGGCGCCTGCCTGCAAATGCAACACCTCTAGGAAGCTGCGGAGGTGCCCCATGCTGCTTTTGAAATCAAAAGGTGTAGCCGCTGTCCTGTACAGCCTCTCTGCCTCATTCAATGACTCGATCAGCTCTTTTGTGAATCCGAGCTTCTCCAAGAACGAGATCACCGCGCCTTTGTCTTGATTGACTTCGAAGTTCAGCCCAGGCAGCAGCGAAGTTTTTACATGCATGTACTTGGCCCGGCGGCATTCCTCTGCTACGGATGCGAACAATTCTGGAAGTTCCTTGATCACGTGATATCTGGTATTTCGCTCCAGCGTTGGGCCGGTACTCGGTGCCTTGCGCCATTCGAGTTCAAACGCTGTGAAGGCTTTTGAGAGACTGGAGATCTCATTTTCCAGCTGTGTGTATTCCCCTGGTGTAAAGATGGTGAAGTTCAGAGCAATTAGCTCTTCGAGCTGAAGTAAGAGCCATGTCAGACCAGGAGTCATCCTTACATCGCGAAGGGATTCGATCAGCGCGCGCTTGTTGCCAAGTCGGGCAACGAACTCCGCGACAAGCGGAAGCTCAGATGTGCAATCTTTCCAACGGCCAGCGTTGACAATTTCGCTAAAGCGATGGCGATAGGAGTTCTCGCCGCGTATTCGCGTGATTAATAACCTCAGCATCGCTTGCTTTTGTTGTTCCGAGCTGCGATCCATTAGGGCACACAAGAGATCGAAGTTAACGCTCTTTAGTCGAAACATCCCAGTGTCCTCGAGAACGGTACGGGGGTGGTATCTGCCACGTTCTTGTAAGACCGTCCAAACTGGCAGCAATCCGGCTGGGTTAGCAATCACGCCCGGCGAATTGGCAAGCTCGTAAAGAATCGTTGGCTTGCTCCGCTCTTCGTCGAGTATCTGACTCGCCATTTCGAGAACTTCTTGGAGTTCCATGTAACTAATTCTCTCGATTCTCTCCGCCCGTCGAGGCCCCGTTGGTCTTCAGCTGTTTGCGGGATGGCTGAAGCCATGCCCTGATACGGGACCGGCTGGTGTGGGTTCGTGTTTCCCATTCGAGGATACGCCACTCCGAATCCCTTAAAGAGATGAGCCCGAGCGCGGCTTCGCCGCGTACTTAATTTTTCGAAAAATGGGGGTGTTCGTGTCCCCAGGCTTGCGCCATAGGGCTAGCGTATGTCGCCCGCTACGCGGGCTGGGGCCAGGATTTGCGTACGGCGTAGCCGCGTACCTGATTTCTCGAAAAATGGGTGGGTTCGTGTCCCCAGGCTTGCGCCATGGGGCTAGCGTATGTCGCCCGCTACGCGGGCTGGGGCCAGGATTTGCGTACGGCGTAGCCGCGTACCTGATTTCTCAAAAAATGGGTGGGGGAAAGACAGGGGTCAGGGATCAGTGGTCAGTGACCAGAAAAGCAAGCGGGGTTGGCGGAGTTAGCGGGGTTAGCGGAGTTGGCGGAGTTAGTGGCCAGCGGGGGTGTCTGGGACGGGGTTCCGGAGTGGGACGCTGGTCCGAATGTGCCGAGAAAGTAACGAAAAAGCGAAAACAGTGTTTGCGGTTCGCTTTTTATTCGCTATAATGCGCCCATGGCTGTTACACGCAGGCAAAAAGAGGTTCTGGATTTCCTGGAAGCGTTTGTGAGCCGCAACGGCTATTCGCCTTCCTTTGAAGAGATTGCGCGCGGCATGAGCCTGAAGAGCCTGGCCACCGTGCACAAACACATCACCAACCTGGAAAAGAAAGGGATGCTGGACCGCGTGCACAATCGCAGCCGGTCGATCGACGTGCTGCCACCGGGGACGCGGACGCGGTCGAGCCTGAAGCTGCCGCTGGCCGGACGCATCGCGGCGGGACTTCCGGTGGAGACCATGGAGAGTTCGGAGACCATTTCGCTGGCCGACGTGGTGGGCAACCGCGATGTTTTTGCTCTGGAGGTGCGCGGCGACTCCATGCGCGACGAGCACATCATCAACGGCGACTACGTGCTGGTGGAGCGGACGAAGACGGCGCGGCAGGGAGAGATTGTGGTGGCGCTGGTGCACGGCTCGGAGACGACGCTGAAGCGGTTCTACCCGGAGGGGAATGTGGTGCGCTTGCAGCCGGCCAACCTGGAGATGGAGCCGATTTACGTTCCGGCGGGGCAGGTGGCAATCCAGGGGCGCGTGCTGGGCGTGTTGCGGAAGTACCGATAGAACAGGGAATAGGGAACAGGGAATAGGGAGTAGGTAGTTGGAGAGGGTGCGGTCAGTACGATGAGCCGGTGAATGGCGCGGGAAAGGATTGTGCCGCCCCTACGGGGCTGGCTCGGACTTTTGCCTGCTTTCCCAGGATTCCGTCCGCCGCGGCGGACTCCATCTTGGGTTATTGACTCAAGGGAGAACCCTCGGCTCTGCCGGGGCGGCAGGAGAAGTTTGACAGTTCCGGGGATCGTTCCCGTGGTTTTTGCGGACGGTGATTCCATGACGCAAATCCTGCAGGGGCTGAAGCCCCGAGATTCTTTGTCGCAATCTTCGGCACGAGTGAACTCGTGCCCTGTTACAAAACAGGCACAGCAGGCAGCTGCGCGGCAGCCGGCTGCGGCGGAGTTCCGTCCCCTTTGAGGGGCCACCAACAGGAAAGCCTCCGGCTCTGCCGGAGGATACTTACTCGCCTGTACTCAGATCTGTTTTGCAGGGTCCATGCGGCGGATGCGGTTCTTATCCCCCCATACCGATTCGCTGTTTTGCAATATTTCCCCCGGCGTGAGCCAGAAGGGTTTAATGCGGTGTTCGCTATGCAGCTTTGCCAAGTCGTTGTAGTGCGGCGACGACAGATGCTCCGACTCTCCGTAGGGCAACAGGCTCCAGACCTGCTTGGGCTTACCGCTTGCCGGATCCTCCTCCATAACAACCATGAAGTGTCCCCAGCCGTCATTGCAGAAGATCCGTCCG
Source organism: Acidobacteriaceae bacterium (assembly GCA_003171315.1). Classification (GTDB taxonomy): domain Bacteria; phylum Acidobacteriota; class Terriglobia; order Terriglobales; family Acidobacteriaceae; genus Telmatobacter. The sequence goes on along the minus strand of PMYE01000149.1, from coordinate 16,277 downwards.
TCATCCTGTTCGGGCCCTTCGTCAGGATGGAGCACTCCGAATAGTTCAACGCTGACTCCATCCATCGGAAATACGCTGCCGCGCACCAGGACGTTAATCTGTCCCCAGGGGATTTCCACCTTGCCAAACTTTTTGCTGAGACGCTCAATTGCCCCTACGAACGCGCGCCACGCCATGTCCTGCTCCTCCGCGGAGTGGATATCGATGGTGCCGCGATCATAGGAGATAAAACGCGCATACTTCGCTTCCGTGAACATCTCCTGGTAGGTTTTGGCCCAATAGAAGAGATAGGTCGTAGCAAGCGAGTCGATTGCCGAGCGGCGGTCCCAGGCCTTCAGCTTCTCGAGCGGCGACCGCAAACGGGCGTCGGGTAGCCTGGTTTTAGCGGCCTCTACCAGCAGCGGAACGATTACATCGGCAGGCAGGATGTAGGTGTCGTAACCAAGGTCGATCATCTCGTCCAACGTGAACCTCCGGTCCTGACCCAGAACCCGGAACAGCCGCTCGCCGCGCGTGTTTAAGGCCGCGAGGTCGGTACCTTGCTTGGCCGGATTCGACAGCAGATAGTAGGGCCCGAGCGCCAAGGGGTCTAAACCTGAGTGAGGAGTAGAAACCCAAAAGGGATTGTTACAGTTCTGAAGAAACTCTGAAGGAGGGTTCGTGAGCTGAGGGTATTTCTCGAAGGGAATGAACGGCCCCCATTCTGTCTCTTTTGTCCACCCTGGAACCGGCTTTAGCCAGTTATATTTCTCATTTCTAAGAGGAACAGTGCCGTTATGCACCCAATAAATGGTTTTAGAATCGGAATACAGAAAGTTCCATCTCGGCATGAGCTGGAGCGCCAGCGCCGCTTTGAACTCCTCGAGATTGCGCGCCTTCATCAAGCTGTATAACCCCAGCGCGTAATTGACGCCATCGAAGTTGGGAAGTTTAACCGCCCAGGCGCGGTGCTGCTCCTTATCGAACTTCACCACCGGTCCATGGTGTGTGTAGTACAGAGGGAGCAAGACTAACTCCATCCCCTTGGGTCCCTTTACACGGAAATTTGCGGTTTCGACGCGAATATCCCGCCAAGCCCTTTCGTACAGGTATTGCAGATTGTTATCTGGATTGATTCTCTCTTCGTACACGTCGGACATATTGGGCTGGTTCCAGGTTGCCGACCACGTGATCTTGTCGTTAAACCCCATCAGAAAAAACGGGCTTCCGAACCAACTCATTCCGCCGGCGTTCATTTTGCCCGGAACAATCAGATGCGCTTCGTAATTCTGAAAGTGGTTTGCCCATGGCATATGCGTATGTTCAACGTGAATGATGCGCCCATTTGCCGACTTAGCCGGAGAGATTGCCCACTGGTTGGAACCAAAGTTCGGGAAATTCCAGGTTTCGTCCGAAAGCTTCATGAGCGCCTCGTGGATACTATAGAAGCGAAAATAATTGCTACGTTCGAATGCTTCGACATCTTCTGCCGTAATACCGTCGATCCAGGCCGGAATGTCCTCCCGATGCCTGGCGATGTAATAGTTCACGCCGCGCGCAAAGGCATCGAGAATCTTGTAAACAGCGGGATCGATCTTGGATTTGTTATCCAGAACGCCTTGCTTTGTACGGAGAAGCCGCTGCAGGTAATCGCCGTCCCAGCGATATTCGTACGGGATGAAGTGCAGATAGCCGTCGCCTAGGGCTTCGAACCCTAGGACCTCCGCGCGACGACCCTGTGCATCCCGGTACTGCAACATCATCCGCTCAAGATGATCTTCCGCCTGGGCATAGCCGTACCCGAAAAATACGGCTTCCTCTGTCTCGCCCACAATATGTGGAACACCGTATCTATCACGGTAGATCGTCACTTCGTTTGCGAGCGGCTCATTCCGGCTGGACACGGCGGGAGCCGGAGAGCCGAACAGCTTGCGTTCGCTCAGAACTTGACTCTCTATCAGTGTAGATGCGCCAAATAAAATCGCTTCGCGGCGGTTAATCTTCATGTACAACTCCTGCTGCAATCAGAATAATGAGAACAGTTAGCCCGCTACCTTGTTCTGGAGAAACTCTTGGGCGCAATGAAGTTCTCCAGTCGAGACGATTGCTGTGGATTCCGTTCCGACGTACTTTGCACTTGTGGACAATAATCCGGCACTTGGTATGATTTTCATAGTGGTTGAGCGGCTTTTCCTACGATTTGAATCCGACCGGCTGGACGCGATAACGCATCGGTCAACAGGGAGTTGAGGCGCAACGGAACCGAGACTGCCTTGAGTTGAGCCGAAGGCCACGACCGGACCTCCGGATTGTAGCAGAGAGGCCGAAATCGTACCAAGGGTTCTCTGTACAGCGACTAAAGGGGGAGTGACGCCGAGATCAGATCACGCAAAATGCCGGCTCATGCTCGCCAAAATGCAGTACGGCCGTTGTCCACTGCACGCCCTAACACGAAAGCACAGGCCTGATGCAGCAGAAATCGGAATCAACCCACTATTGACTCAAGGGAGAACCCCCGGCTCTGCCGGGGCGGCAGGAGAAGTTTGACAGTTCCGGGAATCGTTTCAGTGGTTTTTGCGGAAGGTGGTTCCATGACGCAAATCCCGCAGGGGCTGAAGCCCCGAGGTTCTTTGTCGCAATCTTCGGCACGAGTGAACTCGTACCCTGTTACAAAACAGCACAGCAGGCAGCTACGCGGCAGCCGGCTGCGGCGGAGTTCCGTCCCCTTTGAGAGGCCACCAACAGGAAAGCCTCCGGCTCTACCGAAGGATACTGACTCTCTTTCTCTCCCTCCGGGAGCGCGCGAAGCTGCAACCTTGGGCGAGTTTCCTTCCCTGGTTTTCATTCCTTCCGGTGGGCGACAGGGCCGCGGGGCGCACACCGCAACGAGAAAATGCAGCCGATTGCGAACGGAAGGAATACGTCAGGTTTCTGCTCCCGCGCAGCCGCTGCCATAATGAGTTATGCGCACGGTGGTGACGGCGGCGAGGCTGTGGGACGGGCGCGGGGCCGTTGACGAGCCTTCAATTGCAATCGAAGACGGACGGGTTGCCGGGATCGCGAGGCGCGACTCCGCCGAACCGCCGGACCCCCTTGCGGGCAGAGGCTTCCAATCCCCGGCTTCCATCCTCGCGCAACATGGCGCCCTGGCCGTTGTGATCGAAGGGGACGGGAAGACATTCCATTATCCCGGCGCGACGCTGGCGCCCGCATTCTTCGACGTGCATATCCACGGAGCGGCCGGGCACGACGTGATGGAGGCGACGCCTGAGGCGCTGGGCGCGATCGGGCGGTTTCTGGCTTCGCGCGGGACGGGCAGCTACCTGGCTACGACGGTGACCGCACCGGTGGACGCGACGCTGCGCGCACTGGAGGGGCTGGCAAAGCTGATCGACTATCCTCAACGGATCGAGGGGGCGAATGGAAGTCACCAGCCGGTCGCGCGCCCGATCGGCATTCACCTGGAAGGACCGTTCCTGTCGCACGCCAAGCGCGGCGCGCAGCCGGCGGAACACCTGCTCGCGCCCAACATCGCTCTCTTCGACCGGTTCCTGGACGCGGCCGGAGGACACGTGCGGCTGATGACGCTGGCTCCGGAGTTGCCGGGCGCGGCGGAGCTGGCGCGGCACGCGACCGCGCGCGGCGTTCGCGTGTCGGTTGGACATTCGGACGCGACGGCGGAAGAGACCCGCGCCGCGATTGCCGCCGGAGCCGTGAGCGCTACACACACCTTCAACGCGATGCGCGCGCTCGACCATCGGGAACCGGGAATTCTGGGCATCGTATTGACCGATGATTCTCTTTACGCCGAGCTGATCTGCGACGGGATCCACTCGAAGCCAGAGATGGTGAAGCTATGGTGGCGCGCCAAGGGACCGGAGCGGGGGATTCTGGTGACGGACGCGATGAGCGCCGCAGGGATGCCCGACGGTGAGTACATGCTGGGTGGGTTCGCGGTGCAGGTGGCCAACGGGAGGGCGATGGCTCGCGGCGTTCTGGCGGGAAGCGTGCTGACGCTGGATCGGGTGCTGGCCAATTTTGTCGCGTACACGGGCGCGCCGCTGGAAGAGGCGCTGCGGTTGGTGACGGTGAACCCGGCGGCGATGACGGGGATGGGCGGCGACGTTGGCAAGGTGGCCGTGGGTGCGCCGGCGAACCTGGTGGCCGTGGATGCGAACGGGAAATTGATTGCGTCGATGATGAGCGGACGGCCGGTTCCGAGTCTCTCCGCCGCATGAGAAACGGTTGCTGATCTAAGAAGGAGTGCTCTATTCCTTCGAGAAAAGCAACCGCAGATCCCCGTTCGACTCGTCCGCTAGGCGGACTCGCTCAGGGCAGGCTTTCGCTGCGGTCACCGCTGCGACCTCCGCTCAGCCGTCCGCCCGCGGGGGGGTCGATGCCTCGACTCCCCCACTACGACATTTTCCTTAATTCATGCCGCTAATTCAGAGATACAAGGATGACATTGGACCCTATTTAATCTTCACCGAAAGATGTGCCGAATCCTCCATTCGTTGCGCGCGCCAGATTGCGCCATCGAGAGGGACGACGGCTTCCTTTTTCACCGGCATCTGCGGCGCGGCCGAGTGCAGGCCTGCGAAGAACGCCTCTCGCACAAGGGCCATCTTCGCGATCACGCTGCCGGTCCAGGCGACGGGAACCTCGCCGGCGATGGCGTGCTTGCGGCGCAGCTTGGAGCGCACCAGCAGCACATTCTCTACCAGGTCAGCCGCGGCCTGGCGCAAAACTCTCACGGCGATGGGGTCGCCCGCTTCGGCCAGTTTGTTGATGGCAGGGGCGAGCGCAGCAAAATCGGGCCCCGGCGTGCTGTCGCCCAGGTTGATCAGGTCTGCGATGGCGGGTGTGCCCCAGATTTCGCCCACCTTTTTCAGAACCTCTGTCGGCTCCTCGCGGTCGTAGGCATGGAGCGCCTTGCGGATGGCGTGCAGGCCGATCCAGTAGCCCGACCCCTCGTCGCCCAGGCGCGAACTCCACCCGCCGGCCGACTCGCGGCTGCCGTTGGGCGCGCGGCCGATGGTGTTGGTGCCGGTGCCGGCGATCTGCAGGATGCCCGGCCCTCCGTGAAAGGCCGCATCAAGGGCGATGACGTGATCGCCGACGACCTCGGAGCGCTCGACTTGGAATTCGTCGAGGACTGCGGTGATCCACTCGGGAATGCCGGGCATGCTGGCGCTGGCCACGCCACACGAAGCCGCGAAAACGCTCTTTACGCCAGCCTGCGCAAAAACATCCTGAAGCAATGCGCGCAGATTCTCTTCGGCAGCCTCAGCGCCCACCCGCAACCGCTTGATGGAGCCGCTCTCAGCAAAGGCCAGCACACGCTCGCCGTCGACGATTGAGGCACGCGTGCGCGTTCCGCCTCCATCGATTCCCAGGACCACGCTCATTTCTTCCGCTCCCTTTCTAGTGTTCGGGCGCTGCACCATTATCGCGCAGCGTTGCAGACAGGATGTTCAGGCTTCCGTCGGACTTCGGCGCGTGGAGACCGAGCATATGGGCAAGCCATGGATACAAATTGACGTTTTCAAACGGAGCCACGGTCTTTCCCGCAACAAGATCCGGTCCGGCGGCAAAGAAAATGGCTTTCATTTCGGGAATGCCGCGCACATCGAAGCCGTGCATGCCGACGGTGGGCGGACGATCGGGTTGCCCTGCCGACTGCGCGTGCGCGCGGATCGCGAAAGGCCCGGTGGCCACAATCACCGGGTCGCCCTCACGCGGATTCTGGTTGAAATTGAGCCCGGCAGGAACATCTTTTAGGCGATAGACGACGAACTGCGAAGAAGCGTGCTTGAGCTGGTTGTACACGCGAGCGCGATCGTCTTCGGTCTTGCCGTAGAGGAGCGTGCCAACGGTTTCAAAGCCCGCCAGATCGGCGAATTGGTCGAGATCGACCCAATCGCCCTGCGACTTGACCATGCCGTGATCGCTGACGACCACCAGATCGATGGGCAGGCGGGTGGATTTAAGCGCCGCCGCCAGCTTGCCAACGATCGCGTCCATCCTAAGCTCCGCGGCTCGCGTTTGCGGAGCATCGGGACCGAACTCGTGACCCTGGTGATCGGGCTCGGAGAAGTAAATGGCGATGAAGTGCGGGCGCTCCGCGGCGGGCAGATGCAAGAGTGCGAGCGTATTGTCGATGCGCGCCTGCTCGGCCTGGGGCGTGGCCTGAGTTTTGTCATCGAAGGTGGCATAGTAGGACGGCCGGAAGCCGGCGATCCTGGCCTCGGAGCCGACCCATAGGAGGCAGGCCGTGCGCATTCCCTGGCTTTCGGCCAGGCTCCACAGCGGCACGCCGCTATACCAGGAGCCGTCAGTGACGGTTTGCGAATCGGCCATGGAGTAGCGCGCGCCACGCGCGGGATCGAGGAAGCTGTTGGCCACCAGGCCGTGGTGTTCGGGATAAAGGCCAGTGACGATGGTGAAATGGTTGGGAAAGGTGAGCGACGGATAGCTGGGCAACATACCCTCTGGAGCCCAAACACCCTGTTTGCCGAGCGCGAGCAGATTGGCGGCGTTGTCGCGCTTCGCATAGTCCCAGCGAAAGCCGTCGAGCGAGACGAGCACGACATAATGCCGGCTCTGCGCCCAGGCCGAGTTGGGGCCGTTGTCAACATGGGTGAGGGGCAGCGCCGGATTGAAGCCCGCTCTCTGCCCCTGGAGGGCTTGAGGAGCCGCAGCCATCCCCAGGACGAGCAGAGCTGCCGCGATCGCCACTCGCGGAGAGGCGCGTAGTTGCATGGAAATCACTCCTAAATCAGCTTATCGCAGAGAAAGAAAGTACGGCCTCACATTGCGATTCTTCAGCCGAACACACGCGCCCAGGCCGTCCACGCAAGGCCCACGGCGAGGATGGCGAGTTTCTGGATGAGCGGTACGCTGGCGCGCTTTGAAAAAACATCGTAGTTGGCGCGCTCCATGCGCTTCAGCAGCGCGTGGTAGATGGTGACAAGCACCCATAGCGCAGGACGGCTTACGGGATCGATCAATGGCAGCAAAAAGCGCGACGCGCGGTAGTAGTGTTCCGCGAGCCGGGCGATGGCAGCAAAGAGATCGCGCTCGCCGGCCCTAAGCGGCGCAGCCGGAGCGCGGTGAACCAGAGAATCGAGGGTAACCCCGTGGCGGGCGAGATCCTTGAGCGGAAGATAGACCCTGTTGCGCGCGGCGTCCTCGGCCACGTCGCGCAGAATGTTGGTGAGCTGGAAGGCAATTCCCGTCTCCTCAGCCAGCTTTTCCGCGCGCAGGTCGCTGTAACCGAAGATGCGGATGCACACCAGGCCTACAACCGACGCGACCAGGTAGCAATAGCGGTAAAGATCGGCGAAGGTGGCGTAAGTTTCCGGCGCGCCGGTGGAGGCATTGTCCAAATCCAAGGTGACGCCAGACACGAGCTCGTCGAGCAGGGCAAGCGGAATTTCGAAGCGCGTGGTTGCGTCGCGCGCGGCGAGAAAGACCGGATCGCCCGTGGGCGCGCCTTTTGCGGCTTCACGCCACGCCGTCAGCCAGGCATCCAGCCGGCGCCGGCGCTCCTCGCAAGGCAGGCTCTCGTCATCGGCCAGATCGTCGGCCTGCCGCATGAATGCGTAGATGGCGCAGATGGCATTGCGGCGCTCGAGCGGAAGAGCGACGAATGCGTAGTAAAAGTTTTTGGCTTCGCGTTTCGCGATTGCCCTGCAGGCCGCATAGGCGCCTTTCAAGGTCAGGTCGTGCGATGGAGCCGTTGGCGTCAAGCGGTCTTTCCTGTCGATCGGGGGCGGAGCCGCAAGAACGGCAGCGCCTTGCCACCCAGTGCGCGCAACAACAGCGCCAGCTTGGCGCGCTTCGAAATGTACGGGCGCGCGCTCAGCACGTCGTAGTCACGGCGTTCAATGGCACGCAGAATCTCAAGGCCGCCACGGCTGAAGAGATCGAGGTCGAGGGCAAGGCCGCGGTTCACCCTGTCGATCAGGGGAAGCCCCTGGTCGAAGAGAGCGCGCGCGTAATCGACTTCGTGGCGCATGAGCGCGCGGAACTCCGGCGTTGCGACACCTTGCGAGATGGTCTCGTCGCTCACGCCGAAGCGGAGCATGTCGTCCTGCGGCAGGTAGACGCGGCCCTTGGCATAGTCCACGCGGACATCCTGCCAGAAGTTGGCGAGCTGCAGCGCGGTGCAGGTCGCGTCGGAGAGGCGGAAGTTTTCGTCTCTCGATTCGGGGCTCATTTCGCCGCAGGCGTAGAGCACCAAACGGCCCACGGGATTAGCGGAGTAGCGGCAGTAGCCGAGAACCTCGTCCATGGTGGCGTAACGGGCGACGGTCTGGTCCTGGCGAAAGGCGATGAGCAGATCGACGAATGGTTCTTTCGGAATCGCGCAAGCGCGGATGGTTTCGGCGAGCGCGACAAAGACCGGGTGGCGCGCGTGGCCTTCGTAGCAGGCATCGAGTTCCCTGCCCCATAGATCAAGGAGGGCCAGGGCCGCGGATTTGTCGGGGACTTCGTCGCCGAGATCGTCGGAGATGCGGCAGTAGGCGTAGATGGAATGGAAGTGCGGGCGCAACGCTCTGGGCAGCAGCCAGGTGGCCACGTGAAAATTCTCGTAATGCGTTTCGGCGAGATGGCGGCAAAACGCGCGGGCTTGGTCGAGCGTAGGGGCAACCTCGGGAATGCTATAACCGGGAGGGAGCGCGGCCCAGCCGCGGGCGAGGAGCGCTTTGTTCTCCAGCGCCTGGTTGTCCGGATGCACGCTTGCCGCATTCATCGCCTAGCCTCAGGGCACAATGGCCGTCTTAATCTCGGTGGAGCGGTTCATCAGCTTCTCAAAGACGCGGTTGAGTTCGTAGAGGTGAGCGCGGCCGGTGATGAAGGCGCCGGCCTGGAATTTTCCGCTCGCAATCAGCTCGAGCGCCTTGCGGCACATGGCCGGAGTGTGATGGAAGGTGGCGCGCATGGTGATATCACTGTAATGGATACGATTCGTGTCCAGGGTTACGTGGGTGTTCGCGGCGCACCCTCCAAAAAAGTTCACCGTACCGCCCTTGCGCACGAGTTCGACGGCTTCCTGCCAGGCCTCGGGCAAGCCCACGGCTTCAATGGCGATGTCGACGCCGCGCCCGTTCGGTGTGAGCGCCCGGGTGTCTTGAATGGCCCGACGAATGGACGCAGTTTGCACGACGTGTGTGGCGCCGAGCTGTTTTGCGGCTTCCACCTGGCCGTCGTGCTTGACGATGGCGATGGTCTCGAAGCCGGCGAGAGCGGCGACATGGAGAATCATGAGGCCCAGCGGTCCGCCGCCAATCACGGCGACGATGTCGCCCTTGCGGGGACGCGAATCTTCGAATCCATGCACGGCGCAGGCCAGCGGCTCGGTCAGCGCCGCGTGCTCCTGCGGGACATTTTCCGGCACCGGGAACGTGTTTTTGGCCACGATGCGCCCGGGAATGCGAATGAACTCGGCATACGCGCCATTGTTGAAGAGCAGGTCGTCGCAGAGATTTTCCTGGCCGCGCAAACAGAAGTAGCATTGGCCGCAAGGCGCGGAGTTGAGCGCCACCACATGGTCGCCGGGCGCAAAATCCGTGACGCCATCGCCCGCTTCGACAACAATCCCCGCCATCTCGTGCCCGAAGAGCGCAGGGGGCACTATCATGCGCGCGTGATAGCCGCGGCGGAAGACCTTGAGGTCCGTCCCACAGGTTAGCGCCGCGCCGACCTGGACGATCAGTTCGCCCACCGCTGCCTTGGGAATGGGAACCTGCTCGATGCGGATATCTTCGCGGCCGTGGAGAACGGCGGCCTGCATGGTGCTGCGCCCGTGGAGAAGCGCGTGCTCGACGGTCCTGCGGCCCAGGCTGACGGCGGATTCGACCTTGCGGCGGCCTTTGACGACCACGGTTTCGACGGTGTTCAGGCCGGCCTCGACGACCGTCTCGACTGTATTCAGGCCTCCCTCGACGACGTTCTCAACCGTCCTGCGGCCCTCTTCGACGACGGTTTCGACCGTTTTGCGACCGCGGCGGATCGCGTCTTTCACCGTACTCGCCACAGTGCTGCTCCTACTCTGCGCCGGCCCCGGGCACAGGCTCCAACATGATTTTCATCGAGCCGGGCTGGGGATGGGATGCGATTTCGATGGCTGCGACTGCCTCTTCAAGCGGGAAACGGTGCGAAATCAACTGCGTAAGGTCGAAGCCGTTGCGGTACCCTCCAAAAACGAGGTCTGTCACCTGGTCCAGAATCGGGAACGAAGAAGAGTATGAGCCGAGAAGGGTCTTTTCGTCCACACAGACCGCGGCGGGGTCGAATGCGGCCTCGCCGTGCTGCGTCTGGGCAAAGAGCATCACCTTGCCGCCAGGGCGCACCGCGTCCATGGCCGTGCGGATGAGAGCATTGCCTCCGACGGCCACGATCACCGCGTCCGCGCCGCGGCCTTCGGTCTCGGCAAAGACGCGCTCGACGACGTTTTCCTGGCCCGCGTGGATGGGATTGGCAAGTCCGAAGCGCGCGGCGATGGCGTGGCGCTCCGGGAAAAGATCGGACGTGAGCACGCGGGCGCCGATGCGCTTGGCGAGCGCGGCGTGCATGAGGCCGATGGATCCCTGGCCGATGACCAGCACGGTGTCGTCGGACGCCAGGTTGAGCAGCTTGACGCCCTTGAGTACCGTCATGAGGGGCTCCACGAAGGCCGCCTGCTCGAAGGGGACGCCGTCAGGAATGTGGACCACGCCGCCCTTGGCAACCAAAAAGTCCATGACGCGGACGTACTCGGCAAACCCGCCCCCGGAAGGCTCAAAACCCGCGGTGGCGCCGGTTTTCTTGTAGAGCGGGCATTGCGCCGGCGTCTGCTTGCGGCAGTAGTAGCACTCGCCGCAGGGAACGTGATGGAAGCTCATCACTCGATCACCCACAGCGAATTGGGTGACGCCCGCGCCCACCTCCGCAACCACACCTGCCATCTCATGGCCGAAGATGCGCGGCGCAGAGTGCGAGCCCATGTGGATTTTCTTTAGATCGGTGCCGCAAACGCCGCAGGTGGCGATCTTGATCAGCAACTCGCCGGGGCCGATGCGCGGAACGGGGACGGTTTCAAGGCGCATGTCGTTGATGCCGCGATAGACCACGGCCCGCATGGTCGAAGGGAGCTTGGCTTCGACGCGCATTTTAGGATTGGAAATTTGGGTAGCCATTCCGCTTTCCGATGTGACCTCGCTCATCGAGAAAATCGAGCAGCGACTCCGCGATGTTTTGAGAAGCCTGTCTACTATTTTCACCCATCCGGAGGAGTGCGGGCCAGTACCACGGACGGAGCATGGCAAAAAGAGCAAACCGAGCCAAACGGAACTGACCGCTGGGCGAGAGGAAGCGATTGAAGTCAGGAAGGCGATCGGTGAGGCCGTCGCTGACGCCTTTGATGCAATAAAACGGGATGTTGCGCATGGCGGCGAGGCGGGCGATGGCGGCGGCTTCCATGTCGACGAGGGCGGCCTCGTACGCGGACGTGAGGCGGCGCTTTTCGGTGTAAGGGGCCACCTTAGGGCTAGTGGCAAGCCAGAGTTCTCCCGCGCCGGCATCGCAGTGGAAGCGCTCGCCGGTGCGGACGTCGATGACTCCGGCGACGTTGTGGGCCGCGCCGGCGGGGATTTCGGCGCGCAGCGCTCCGGCCCAGCCAACGGAGAAGACGAGATCGATGGGACCACCGTCTTCAATGGCGGCGAAGGCGCGGGTGGCGGCGGATTGGCCTGCGCCTGCGCAGGCGGCGATCCGTTCTTCGTCCTCGCTGCGCTGGGACCAGAAGCGAATGCCGTTGCGGGCGCTGTGGGGCCAGCCGCGGACGAGCGGCTTGAGTTCACCGGGAAAGGCGGCGATGATGGCGGTGCGGGTCATGCGTGGGCCTGCGGGATGATTGCGGGGGTGTATCCGTTGGAGCGGAACCAGTCGATGGCGGCGCGCATGGCGGGGTAGACGGGCGCGATGCGGAAGCCGAGCTCAGCTTGAGCGCGGGCGCTGGAGGCGTACATCTTCTTGTGGCCCATGCGGACTTCCTCGAGGGTGGCGCGCGGCTCACGGCCACGGATGCGGCCCGTGATCCACTCCTCAAAGAATGCGTACGTCGCGGCAACCGCGAACGGAATCTTCACCGTGGGCGATGGAATGCCGGCGATGGCCGACATTTTGTCGAGGATCTGCTTGAGGGTGAGGTTTTCGCCGCCGAGAATGTAGCGGCGGCCGGGAGCGCCTTTGGTGAGCGCGAGAACGTGGGCGCGGGCGACTTCCGAGATGTCAACGAGATTCATCCCCGTGTCCATGTATGCCGGAAATTTGCCGTTGAGGAAGTCGAGAACGATGCGGCCGGTGGGCGTGGGTTTGCGGTCGTTCGGGCCGATGGGCGTGGTGGGATTGAGGACGATGACTTGCTGGCCGTTTTGTGCGGCGGCGATGGCCTCCTGCTCGGCGAGAAATTTCGATCGTTTGTAGTGGCCCACCATGTCGGCGAGGGAGACGGGCGTGTCTTCGTTGATGACGATGCCATCGGTGCGGAAGTGCATGGTAGCGACCGAGGAGGTGTAGACGAAGCGCTTGACGCCTGCATTGCGGGCCAGGCGCAACAGCTCGCGTGTGCCGTCGACGTTGGCGCGATACATCGCGGCGGGATCGGGAATCCAGAGGCGATAGTCGGCGGCAACGTGAACGACGGCGTCGCAGCCGGCCAACGAAGGCTTGAGCGAGACAGGGTCGGAAAGATCGCCGACGACCGTCTCGCCGGGGATACCTTCGAGATTGGCGAGATTGCTGGATTTGCGCGTGAGCAGGCGTAGGCCGGCGCCCTCGGCGGCCAGGGCTTTGGCTACGTGGTGGCCGACAAAGCCTGTTGCGCCGGTGAGAAAGATTTTCATGGACGAGTGGAGCTAGCAGCAGTCTACTCCAGCGCGTCGGGGTGCAGGCCGATGTTCTTTTCGCCGGCGGCCTTCTTTTCGTTCCAGGCCTTGACCCAATCTTCCCAGTGCTTGCCGGCGGCGCGGTCCTTGCCGAATTCGAGCCGCGCGATCTGGTCGTAGGCGATTTTGCGCTTATCGGGCGCGTTGGGCGCGAAGTACTGCACCCAGGAGTCGGCAAGCGTGGCGCCGGTCGAGCGATTGAAGATGTAGGCTTCGATTTTTTCGCCGGACTTGAGGGTGATGGTGACGTCGCCGCGAAAATCGAAGGCCTTTTCGAGAGCGTTCTTCAGATCCTCGTCGGTGGCGAGCGAGGGGACGGAGCCTTCGAGCTGCTCGTGCTCGAAGCCGGGCGCGAGTTCGAGGGCTTCAATTTGTTCACGCGTGTATTTTTGAACTTCGGCGGTCATGGGTCCTCTTAGCTATCAGCTCTCAGCTTTCAACTTTGGCGCGACTGAAGTCGCGCCCTGAAACAAGCACCGTCCCTACGGGACTGGGTATTTCGATTGGCTCATCAACCCCACGCTGAAGCGCGGGGCTAACAAACATTACGCCTACGGCGCGTGGATTCACCCGCTGCGATTTTCGTGGATTCCCATGTCCCCAAAAGCGAGGGACATGGGGCACCCGATCTTAGTGAAACTACAACTTGGCCAGTTCGCGCTCCAGTTCCGCGATCTGCACCAGCGACGAGGGGCCTGTGGGCATGGGTTCGTTGAGCAGGTCGAGCGCGTGCCGATCGGGGTAGAGCGAGAAGCTGCCCTTGACCATGGCGAAGAAGCCCTTGAGCGAGCCGAAGCCGTCGAGGACCGCGGAAGGCTCATAGCCGCAACTGACCATGCAGTTGGCGCACTTGGGATTGCCGCTGCCGACGCCGTATTCTTCCCACTTGGTCGTCTCCATCAACTCCTTGAAGGTGTCCGCGTAACCATCCTGTAGCAGGTAGCAGGGGCGCTGCCAACCAAAGATGTTGAAGGCAGGCGAACCCCAGGGCGTGCAATCGTAATTGCGGTCGCCCATGAGGAATTCGAGGAACAGGGGCGACATGTTGAACTTCCACGTCTTCTTGCGGTTCGACAGGATAGCGCGGAAGAGGCGGCGCACGCGGGCGCGGCCCATGAAGTGCTTCTGATCGGGCGCCTTGTCGTAACTGTAGCCGGGCGAGAGGACGATGCCTTCGACACCGATGGCCATCATTTCATCGAAGTGCGCGCGGACGTGATTGGGGTCTGTTCCGTCGAAGAAGGTCGCGTTGGGAGTGACGCGAAAGCCGCGCCTGACGGCCTCCTTGATGCCTTCGACCGCGAGATCCCAGCCACCCTCGCGGCAGACGGAGAAATCGTGCTCGTCACGCTGGCCGTCGAGGTGAACGGAGAAGGTGAGGTACTTGGAGGGCGTGAACTCGGGCAGGCGGCGCTTGAGCTCGAGCGCGTTGGTGCAAAGGTAGACGTACCTTTTGCGCGCGACGAGGCCGTTGACGATATCGACGATCTGCGGATGCAGCAGCGGCTCGCCGCCGGGGATGGAGACCATGGGCGCGCCACACTCCTCGATGGCGGCGAAGCACTCCTCGGGCGTGAGCTGCTTTTTGAGGATGTGAGGCGGGTATTGCACCTTGCCGCAGCCGGCGCAGGCCAGGTTGCAGCGGAAGAGCGGCTCAAGCATGAGCACGAGCGGATAGCGCCGGTTGCCCTTGAGCCGGTTCTTGAGAACATAAGCGGCGACCGTAGCCATCTGGGAGATTGGAACTGCCATATTCGGGTAAACCCTCCGTGTCAGCTTCTAGCTTCTAGCCTCTAGCCAAAAACCAAACCGAAAAAACGAGAACACTCAAACAACCAGCCAAAAGTTAGCGGCTCGAAGCAGTAGCTAGAAGCCGTTCTTCCGCTCCATCGCGCGCTTGTAGGCGGTAAGCGCCATCAGCGGGAAGTAATGGCGGTACATGGTATACGCCAGATAAAACACCTTGGGGAATCCGGTGCCGGTAATGATGGCTTGGCGCGTGGCTCCCTGGCCCATGGATTCGTCCCAGCCCCCCTCGGGCAACTGGCGCTCGAGCAGCCAGCGCACGCCCTTGGCGATCGAATCGGAGCGGTCGTCACCGGCGGCCAGCAAACCGAGCAGCGCCCATGCGGTCTGGGATGGGGTGCTCGTTCCCACACCACGCGTATCCGGATCGTCGTAGCTGCCGCAGGTCTCGCCCCAGCCGCCGTCGGGATTCTGCACCATGCGAATCCACTCCGCCGCCTGCTGAATCTGCGGCTCAAGATGGTCCACGCCGATCACGTCGAGCCCGCGCAGCACCAAGAAGGTTCCGTAGATGTAGTTCACGCCCCAGCGGCCGAACCAGCTTCCGTCGGGCTCCTGCTCGCTGAAGATAAATTTGATCGCCCGCTGCACGCGCTTGTCGTCGCGCGTGTAGCCGTAGACGGCCAGCATCTCCAACATGCGCCCCGTAATGTCCACACTGGGCGGATCGAGCATGGCATTGTGGTCGGCGAAGGGGATGTACTGGAAGATCATCTTGGTATTGTCTTTGTCGAAGCTACCCCAGCCGCCGTTGCGGCACTGCATGGCGAACTCCCATTGGATGGCGCGCTCGGCCACCTGGAGCTGGTAGCGCTCGCGGGGATGGTCCACTTTGCCGAGGGCGAGCAGAACCTGGGCGGTATCGTCGGTGTCGGGATAGAACTCGTTGTTGAACTCGAAGTACCAGCCGCCGGGTTCGGTGCGGGGCACCTTGACGGCCCAGTCGCCCTTGTGGCGGACTTCCTTGGCCAGCATCCAGTCCGCGGCCTTGATCATGCAGGGATGGTTGCGCGCGACGCCCGCCTCGCCGAGAGCAAAGACCGCCTGCGCGGTATCCCAGACCGGGGAGACACAAGGCATCATGCGGAAGGTTGGGTCGGGGAGATTCGAGCCAGCCGGCTCTTCGATGCCGAGCTTTTCAAACTCGTCGCGGGCGCGAATCACCTGCGGATCGTCCTCGGAGTAGCCCAGGCAGCGCAGGGCGATGATGGCGTTGAGCATGGCGGGATAGATGGCGCCCAGGCCGTCGGTCATTTCCAGGCGTTCGAGCATCCACTTTTCAGCCTTGCGCAGCGCCAGAGTGCGCACGGGGCGAAGGTGAACCGCTTCTGCCCAGTGCATGAACCTGTCGAGCACGATAAAAAAGTTTCTCCAGGAGAGGATGGAGCTGCGGTCCCTGCGCAGGCGCAGGATGGAGTTGGCGCGGCCACCGACGAAGAGTTCATCGATGCCCTGCTCGGAGGGAATCTTCTTGTATGGTTTTTTGGCGTAGATGATGGCCAGCGGCACAAGAATGGAGCGCGACCAGGAGGAGATCTCGTAGATATTGAAGTAAAACCA
>PMYE01000150.1 GCA_003171315.1 Acidobacteriaceae bacterium | reverse complement strand
CGCCGTCAGCGCCCGCGCTACAGCAGAAGTCCGCAATGATCGCCGCTTATTTGAGCCACCACATCGGCCCAAGCGGCGCGCGCCCCGGCTCTTTCGGCCTCATCTACGGCCTAATGCAGCAGCAGGCGGCCCAACTCGCTTATATCGACGTTTTCCGCTGGACCGCGGTACTGGCCCTCATCTGCGCCGCCTGTGCCTGGCTGTTCAAGAAGCCGGCGAGCCACTCGGCGCCGCCGCCGGGGGCGCACTGAACCTCAACCCGCGAGCGGGGAAAACCTCTTCTTCACTTCGTCGTACACCTCGATCCGCCCCGTGAGAATGTCGTAAAACCACCCGTGCAGCGTGAGCCGGGCCGTCCGCGTCACCAATTCGAAGTAAGTGCGCCAAATATTCTGAGGCCAGACAAACAAGCCAGTGAGAGGACGGCGGCCCGCGTTGCTTCGGGCGAAAGGGAATCCGGCGATGAATCGAAAGGTGCGAGGTCCACATGGCATGCCGCCATTCCGAGTTCGAGCACGATGCTGTGGCGCTCCGCAAAAGGCTCTCTATTCGCAACTTAGGGGTACCTGCTAAGTAACGTCCGACCTGAAGATCCGGCCGGGAAGTGGCCCCAGAAAGTGTGGTACAGTAATGCAACCGGTTTGCCCTAGTCAGGCGTCTAAGAACCTAAGCAGGATGGAGTGGCACCGGGGAAAGCGTTCGGGTGTCAAATGAAGGGCCGGGGCGGTTCGAGATTTTTCTCCCTCCCCCACTGTAGGTTTCTTCTGCTCACCCGCGGCAATCGGTGATCGCAACATAGGTCGCCAGGCTTGCGGTTAAGGGCCACACCGGCACGCGTCATCCCATGCAAACAACGCGTCGCCGGCCATCTTAGCGGCTTTAAGCATTTGGCTCATAACGGGGACAGACTCTTCCCCCGGAGGTGCGTTATGCCGCAACCCCACGCAGAAGCGCTGCAATCGGAGACTGCCGTACAGAGCGTGATCGAAATCCTTGTCGATAGCCAAGAAGGGCTTGCGACAGTGGGCGAAAGGCTTCAGGATCAAACGCTCAAGCGCTACTTCTTCGCGGAGTCACTCCTGCGTGCGGAATTCATTAGCCAACTGGAAACGGCCCTCCGCCAGCGCGGCGTGAGCCGATTCCGAGAGAGAGGCAGCACGGCAGCGGTCCTTCACCGCACTTGGGCCCGCATCAAGTCCAGGTTCGTGGGCGGCGATCACACGCTGCTGGTCACGGCCGAGCAGGGCGAAGACGCAGTCAACGAAATCTACAGCAGAGCCATGGAGATCTACCTGCCCACAGCCATTCGCGAGATTCTGACGGCACAGGCGGCGCACATCCAGTTGACGCACGCATTCGTGAAGACGGCGCGTGACCGCCCCGAAGCCGGTGGCAAGACGGCGCCGAATGAATATGGTGCGTACTGAGGACGAAGTTTTGCGTTGACGCCGGGCACTCACCGCACCAGAGGTAAGAACTTCCGCTGCTGCTCGTCGTACTCCTCGATCCGCCCCGTCAGGATGTCGTAGTACCATCCATGCACCGTCATCCGGCCTTCGGTCATCGCGCTTCGCACCGCCGGCTGCGCGCGCAGGTTCATCATCTGCGCCACCACGTTGCCGCGAATAAGCGACGCCAGTTCGGCGCTGTCGCCGTCGGCCGGATCGAGCGGCTGGCGGTGGGTGAAGGCCGACTGCACGTGCTCCAGCCATAGCTGCGCCTTAGGCAAATTCTCCAGGCTACTCCGGTCGAGCGCCGCCTTCAGCGCCCCGCAGTCCGAGTGCCCGCACACAATCGCGTGCCTCACCTTCAGCACCTCCACCGCGTACTCGATGGTGGCCGTCACGCCGTCCACGTCATTGCTTGTCACGGGGACCACGTTCCCGATGCTGCGCGCAATGAACAGATCGCCCGGCTCCGTCCCCAGAATCAAATCCGGCAGCACGCGCGAATCCGCGCAGGTGATGAACAGCCATTCCGGGGTCTGTCCTTCGGCCAAAAGATGAAAGTGGCTCTTTTTTGCCGGGAACACTTCTGCAAGAAATCGTTTATGTCCTTCGATCAGCCGTTGCAAACTCCGCCTCCTGCAATTGCTGTGCACGCTGGGTCAGTATAGCCAAACCTGCCCCGCCGGCCGCCGGTCTGTTACGGTTGTCGGTATCCGTTTTGTCCAGGGGAAGTGAAATTGTGAAATGTTCTGACCGGCTTTTCCGCTCCGCGCTTGCATCCGCGTTTTTGTTCGCCGCAATCCCGGCTACCGCTCAGGCCGTCGACACAATCGATCCGGCGTTGCGCGCACGTATCGATCGCATTGCGGCGCAAGTTCTTCAGCAGACCGGTGTGCCCTCGGCCTCCATCGCCGTCGTCCAGCACGGCAAGCTGGTTTACGCAAATGCCTACGGCTTCGCACGTCTCGCTTCGGGGGCGTCGCCGGCCGTACCCATNNTCCATCGGCTCCATCTCCAAGCAATTCACTGCAGCGGCGATTCTGCTCCTTCAGGAGCAGGGCAAGCTCTCCATTGACGATCCGGTGGGCAAGTACATTCCCGGTCTCACGCGCGGCAGCGAAGTCACCATCCGCGAAATTCTCTCTCACACCTCCGGCTATCAGGACTACTGGCCCGAAGATTACGTGATGACGCCCATGCTCCAGCCCACCACCGCCCAGCAAATCCTCGACACCTGGGCCAAAAAGCCGCTCGACTTCGATCCCGGCACGCAGTGGCAGTACTCGAACACGAACTACGTCATCGCCGGCCGCATCGTCGAGATCGTTTCCGGCGAGCCGCTGTTCGACTTCCTCACGCAGCACATCTTGCGCCCGCTCGGCATGATCTCGGTCTTGAACTCCGACGCGAACCAGCTCACGCAGGCCGACCCAACCGGCTACTATCGCCACGCCCTCGGCTCCTTGCGCCCCGCGCCCGAGGAGGGCCGCGGCTGGATGTTCGCCGCCGGCGAGCTGGCTATGACCGCGCACGATCTTGCGCTTTGGGACCAGAGCCTGATCGCGCAATCGCTCCTCAAGCCCGAGAGCTACAAGGAAATGTTCACTGAGGTAAAGCTGAAGAACGGCGACGGCGCCCACTACGGTCTTGGCGTCGAAGTCCGCGATCGCAACGGTCACCGCTCCATCGAGCACTCGGGCGAGGTCTCCGGCTTCGTCTCTGATAATGAAGTCCTCATCGATGACGGCGCGGCTGTAGCCGTCCTCACCAACCAGGATGCCGTCGGCGCCGCGGGCGCCATCGCGCACCTGGCCGCGCCGCTAGTTGCCGGCTATCCGCCCAGCCCCGCCGAGCAGCAGGCCCTCGATATCTACCGAGGCCTGCAACAGGGCCGCATCGACCGCTCACTCCTCGCGCCCAATCTAAGCGGCTACTTCACGCCCCAGGCGATCGCCGACTTTCAGTCCAGCCTGGCCCTGCTCGGCGAACCGCTCAGCCTGCGCCAGACTCACGAAGAGCTACGCGGCGGCATGACCTTCCGCGCCTTCGAGATCGCCTATCCCGGCCGCAGTCTTGAACTCACTACCTACACCTATCCCGGCGGCAAGCTCGAGCAGTACCTCATCGCGCCCGCCGAATAAATCTCTGTTCGGTCATCCTTCGGCACTTTTGCGCGCGCTTGGCACGCCCCAAAATGCTGGAGGATCGGCATTTTCATTGCCGGTGCGCTGCCTCGGCGGGTTGGCCTGGTCCCCGACCCCTGACCCCTGATCCAGTACTTCCGATAAACTCGAAGTAGACTATGTTCGAAAACCTCACCGACAAACTGCAGCGCGTCTTCAAGAACCTTCGCGGCCAGGGCACGCTCACGGAAGAGAACATCGCCGAGGCTCTGCGCGAAATCCGCGTCGCGCTGCTCGAAGCCGACGTCAACCTCAAGGTGGTTACCGACCTCATCGAGCACATCCGTGAGAAAGCCGTCGGGACTGAAGTTCTCACCGCGCTCTCGCCCTCAGAGCAGGTGGTCAAGATCGTCCGCGACGAGCTTGTCTCCCTGCTCGGCAAAGATACGGCGCGCTTCAACTTCGCATCCAAGCCGCCGACGGTGATTCTGATGGCCGGGCTACAGGGCTCCGGCAAAACGACAACCAGCGGCAAGCTCGCCGCGTGGCTCAAAAAGGGTGGTCACCGTCCCATGCTCGTCTCGGTCGACGTCTACCGCCCCGCCGCGCGCGAGCAGCTCAAGGTCGTCGCCAAGCAAGTCGAAACCCGCCTGTACGAAGGCGATCAGAAGGGCGAGGCCGCCGGCTCCGCGCTGGTCGAGCGCCTGGCGAAGGAAGCGCGCCGCGAGGCCGTCATCATGGGTTGCGACACACTCATCGTCGACACCGCCGGCCGCCTCCACGTCGACGAGCAGCTCATGGACGAGATGGAGCGACTCAAAAAGCTCCTCAATCCCCAGGAGATCCTCTTCATCGCCGACGCCATGACCGGNNGGCCAGGACGCCGTCAACTCCGCGCAGGACTTCCACTCGCGCCTCTCGCTTACCGGCATTGTCCTCACCAAGATGGACGGCGACGCAAGGGGCGGAGCGGCGCTGTCGATCCGCCATGTGACCGGCCAACCCATCAAGTTCATCGGCGTGGGCGAAAAACCCGACGCCTTCGAGCCCTTCCATCCCGACCGCATCGTCGGTCGCATTCTGGGCATGGGCGACATGCTTTCGCTCATCGAGAAGGCCGAATCCACGCTCGACCACAAAAAGAGCGAGGAGATCGCCAGGAAAGCCTTGCTGGGCGACGGCTTCTCGCTCGAGGACTTCCGCGAGCAGCTTCGCCAGATCAAGAAGCTCGGCTCGATGGAGTCGATTCTGAAAATGCTCCCATCGGTGGGCCCTTTTGCCGGCGTGCAGCAGGCCGCGCAAAACGTCGACGAAAAGCAGTTCGTGCGCCTCGAAGCCATCATCAACTCCATGACGCCGCGCGAGCGCCGCAACCACGAGATGATTTCGGGCACGCGCCGCAAGCGCATCGCCGCCGGCTCGGGCACCAGCGTGCAGGAGGTGAACCAGCTCCTGCGCCAGTACGCGCAGATGGCCAAGATGTTCAAGCAGGTGGGCAAGGGCGGCCTGGCCCGGAGCATGATGCGCGGCGGGCTAAGCGGCATGGGCGGCAGGCAAAGGTTTGGAAGGTAAACAACCTCATGACCGTCCTCCAGGACCAGCTCGACGAGATCACCGCCAACACCCGCAACCTCGTTCAGCCTGAGCGCATGGCCGTCAACGAGCGCGCGGTCCAGGAGCTGTTCGCCTCGGGCATCGAGGGCCGTATCCTCCCCGTCGGCGCCACGGCCCCGGAGTTCACGCTCCCCGACGCCTCCGGCCGGCCCGTTCGTTCGGCCGATCTGCTTGCTCTCGGGCCGCTGGTCCTCAACTTCTTCCGCGGCCGCTGGTGCCCCTATTGTGTTACCGAGCTCGAGGCCTGGCGCGACCTTTACCCGCGCCTCCGCGAGTCCGGCGCGCTTCTCGCCGCCATCGGCCCGCAGACCAGCCGCCAGAGCGACTTCATGGTGGGCCAGCACTCGCTGCCATTTCCCGTGCTCACCGACCCCGGCTGCGCCCTGGCGGCCCAATTTGGCCTCGCCTACACCATCCCCGACTACCACCGCGACTACTACCGCTCCATCCTCGTCAACATCCCCTTCGTGAACGAAGATGAGAACTGGCGGCTGATCCTGCCCGCCACCTATGTGATCGCCCGTAACCGGCGCGTCCTCTATGCCGAGGCGCACGCCGACTTCCGCGTCCGCCCCGAGCCGGAAGAAGCCCTCGCCGTCGCCTTGAGCGCCGTCAGCCGGTAGCCGCTCGGCCCTCCGGAATCCCGCGTTCCACTCCGCAACCCGCCCCCAAAATCAGCCGTAAATCCTCCCCAAATTGCATCCAACTGAGGAAAACAGCATCATATTAGTTGACAATATCTCACTCAATCTGGCATTCTGCCATGTTGAGCAAATCTCGATTCAGGCAGGAAAAAACCATGGCAAAGATGATCGGCATTGACCTTGGCACCACCAATTCGTGCGTCGCCGTCCTTGAGGGCGGAGAGCCAAAAGTCATTCCCAATGAAGAAGGTGCGCGCACTACCCCCTCCATCGTCGGCTTCTCCAAGTCCGGCGAACGGCTGGTCGGCCAGGTGGCCAAGCGCCAGGCCATCACCAACCCTGAGAACACCATCTTCTCCATCAAGCGCTTCATGGGCCGCCGCTACAACGAAGTCACCGACGAGATGAAGATGGTCCCGTTCAAGGTCGTCCAGCAGGGCGACCATGTGGGGGTCATCGCGCAGGGCAAGGAGTACACCCCGCCCGAAATCTCCGCCATGATCCTGCAAAAGCTCAAGCAGTCGGCCGAAGCCTATCTGGGCGAAGCGGTCACCGAGGCTGTCATCACCGTCCCTGCGTACTTCAACGACGCGCAGCGNNCAGGCCACCAAGGACGCGGGCAAAATCGCAGGCCTCGACGTCAAGCGAATCGTGAACGAGCCGACGGCGGCCGCTCTGGCCTACGGCCTGGACAAAAAGAAGGACGAGACCATCGCCGTTTACGACTTCGGCGGCGGCACCTTCGATATTTCTATCCTCGAAGTGGGCGAGGGCGTCATCGAGGTCAAGGCGACCAACGGCGACACCCACCTGGGCGGCGACAACCTCGACCAGCGCATCGTGGACTGGCTCATCGCCGAGTTCAAACAGGAGCACGGCCTCGACCTTACCTCCAAGGGCAACGAGATGGCCTTGCAGCGCCTGAAGGACGCAGCGGAAAAGGCCAAGATCGAGCTTTCGACCACGGTCGAAACCGAGATCAACCTGCCCTTCATTACCGCCGACGCCTCCGGGCCGAAGCACCTGGTGCGCAAGCTCACGCGCGCCAAGCTCGAGCAGTTGGTCGAGGACCTGGTCGAGCGCTCGGTCGATCCCTGCAAGCGGTGTATGGCCGATGCCGGCGTCAGCACCAGCCAGATCGACGAAGTGGTTCTGGTGGGCGGACAGACGCGCATGCCCAGGATTCAGGAGCTGGTCAAGAAGCTCTTCGGCAAGGAGCCGCACCGGGGCGTCAACCCCGATGAGGTGGTGGCCGTGGGCGCCGCCGTGCAGGCGGGCGTGCTGGCCGGCGACGTCAAGGATCTGCTGCTGCTCGACGTGACTCCATTGACGCTTTCGATCGAGACCTTGGGGGGCGTGGCGACCACCATGATCCCGCGCAACACCACGATCCCGACCAAGAAGACCGAAACCTTCTCGACGGCGGCAGACTCGCAGACCGAGGTCGAGGTGCACGTCCTTCAGGGCGAGCGGCCCATGGCGGCGCAGAACCGCACCCTGGGCAAGTTCAAGCTGGGCGGAATTCCTCCGGCGCCGCGCGGCGTGCCGCAGATCGAAGTCACCTTCGATATCGACGCCAACGGCATCCTCAACGTGACCGCGAAAGACAACGCCACCGGCAAGGACACGCGCATCACCATCACCTCCAGCTCCGGCCTCTCCAAGGAAGAGGTCGAAAAAATGGCCAAGGAAGCCGACGCCCACGCTGCCGAGGACAAGGAGCAGCGCGAGCAGATCGAGGCCCGCAACCAGCTCGACAGCATGGTCTACAACATCGAGAAGATGTTGAAGGAGAGCGGCGACAAGGTGGCCGCGGCCGACAAGAGCGAGGTCGAGGCGGCTCTGGCCGAGGCCAAGAAAACGCTTGAAGGCTCGGCGTCAACGGCGGACCTCCGCGCTGCGAACGAGAAGCTGACGCACGCCAGCCATAAGCTGGCCGAGGCCATGTACAAGGCCAGCTCCGCGCAGGCGCAATCGGGGCCCGCGGACGCCGGCGCCGGTGCTGCGGGAGCAGCCCCCGGCAGCGCAACTGGCGGCGAAGCCAAGAAGGAAGGCGAAGTCATCGACGCCGAGTACGTTGATGTGGACGAGAAGAAGTAGGCGGAGCTAGCGGAGTTCGCGGGGTTAGCTCGCGCTGACGCGCGGTTAGCAAGTGAGCGGGGTGGGCGACTTACGGTCGCCCACCCCATGTGATTTCAAACATCAACATGCACAGAGCTTGCGATACCTATTGACAGCCACTCCTGAACGGAGGCGGAACGTGACTCTGGACGATATCGAGGCTGTTCTCGACGGAACTGCCCCTAAAGCACGCGAAGCGATGTTCAAGATCGTTCGAGATACCGGGTTGTGCGCAGTCGGACTCTTTGCCGTCTCAATCTCTAAGCAGGGTGAGGAACTGAGACTAGCGGGAAGCGGCACACTCGTTTCCGTTGGGGGCCTACACTACATTTTGACCGCCCGCCATGTATGGGAGGATGCGCTCAAATCCGCTTCGAAGATAGGAATTACCCTTAAGACGAAGGTTGATCACAGTTTCCTGATGGACACGCAAACGGTTGTTCCCTTCGGTCCAGCGAGGGCAAATGAATGGAGCGAGTCGGGCCCCGACATTGTTTTGCTTCGCATCCCGGAAGCGCACGTAGGCACAATTGAAGCCGCTGGTCGCTCTTTCTACAACCTATCGATTTCCGAACCCGCCCCGCCCAACGTGGAACGCCTCGTAACCTGGGTTCTTATAGGCGCGCCGGAATGTCGAGGCAAGTTCTCAGCCAGACATGCAAGCATAGAGATGAGGGGTTCCGAAGTCGCAATTCAGAATCGGCAGCAGAGCGGCGGGTTCGACACTATTGACGGGCTGGTTAAGGTTTCAGATCTTCCAGACCCCAAATCTCTCGGTGGAGTCAGCGGGGGCGGGCTGTGGAAGGTCCATTTATTTGATCTTCCTTCCATGGGAGTGATCGATTCAGTTGCAATTCTGGAAGGCGTTGCTTTTTGGCAGTTTCCGGTGCAAAACAACCACCGAACCGTGCGGTGCCACGGCCCTGAGAGCATTAGGTCACTGGCTAGAGAGGTCGAGAACGCAAAATGACGAGAGGGACAGTTGGCGCGAGCATCATTCGGGGCCTTGAGCAGGCCCTTGCCTTTGCAAATGGCACCGCGAAGAAAGGAACGTATGTCGTTCATATCCCGCCCGAGATCGACGTAAAAGCGATCCGCGGACGGCTTGGAATGACGCAGCAGGAATTCGCCGTCCGGTTCGGTTTTAGCGTGAATACGGTCCGCCATTGGGAGCAGGGAAGGCGCGTTCCCGAAGGCCCGACGCGCGCCTATCTGCTTGTCATTGACCGCGAACCGAAAGCTGTACAGAAAGCGCTTCGTATAGCGTGATGCCATGCGTAAAGCATTAACGAGCAATACCGAATCTGTTTTCGATGGAGCGATGGCGATGCCTACGAGGTCGANNATGCTGCGCGAGGAGTTCATGAAACCGCTCGGGCTCTCGGCAAACGCACTTGCCATCGCCCTGCGCGTACCGGTAACGCGCATCTCCGAAATTGTCCGGGAGCGGCGCGGGATCACCGCGGACACTGCTCTTCGGCTGGCTCGATACTTCAACTTGACGCCGGAGTTCTGGATGCGGTTGCAGATGGATTACGATCTGGAATCAGCCGCCGACATGGAACAATTGGGGATCCTCGAAGAGATCCGTCCGCGGTCGGGATACAGGCGGCAAGCCGGGAACGGCAAACGCGCTATCGCTTGAGGCGACCTTGAAACATTAGCAGTCTTTAGAACAAGGGCGCATTTAATGACCATCGGAGTTGCAAGCAAACAAAGCAAGCGCAGTTCGGACTAACCGGAGATTGAGTTAAGGAAAAGATGGCCACCACGACCAACAAAGACTATTACGCGACGCTCGGCGTGAAGAAGACGGCCACGCCGGAGGAGATCCGCAAGGCCNNAAGGAAATCTCCGAGGCCAACGATGTCCTGAGCGACGAGAAGAAGCGCAAGATCTACGACCAGGTCGGCTTCTACTCCGACCAGATCGATCCCGCTCAGGCCGAGGCGTACGCGCGCGCGCAACGGTCGGGCGGCCAGCCTCCCATCGACTTTGGCGGCTTCGATTTCAACGGGTTCGAAGGTGGGATGGGGCACCAGGCGCCGCAGGGGGCTGGCGTGGGAGGCTGGGGCAGCTTCAAAGACATCTTTTCCGGAATCTTTTCCGGGGCACAGCATCCGCAGCAGCCGCGCGGTCCGCAGCCGGGAACCGATCTCGAATACCAGGCCACGGTCGATTTCTGGACGGCGATTCGCGGCGGCCAGGCGCGTATCCAGATCAACCGCCAGGAGACCTGCCCCACCTGCCACGGCCAGGCGACCCAGGGCGGCGCCATGCAGTGTCCTGAGTGCCACGGAACCGGCCAGGTAACGCAGATGGGCGGCCGCATGAAGTTCAACATCACCTGCCCGCGCTGCAACGGCACGGGGCGCATTTCGGACGCCTGCCCCACCTGCCACGGCGAGGGCACGGTCACGCGCTCTGAGTCCGTCGATTTCCGCATCAAACAGGGTACGCGCGACGGTCAGCGCATCCGGCTGCAAGGCAAGGGCAACGCCGGCATCAACGGCGGCCCACCCGGCGATCTGTTCCTGATCGTGCGCACCGGCCCGCACCCGGTTTTCACACGCCAGGGCGACGACATTTTGCTCACTGTGCCGGTGACCGTGGCCGAGGCATCGCTGGGCGCGAAGGTTGAGGTGCCCACCATCGACGGCCGCGCGCAACTCAAGATTCCGCCCGGCACGCAAAGCGGGCAAAAGCTGCGCATGAGGGAGCGAGGCGTCGAGAGCGCTCAGCACTCGGGCCAGCGCGGCGATGAGATCGTAACCGTCGAGGTGGCCGTGCCGCACCTGAACGACGAGCGCAGCCGCGAGATCATGCGCGAGCTCGCCCGCCTCAACCCCCAGGACCCGCGCAAGGCGCTGTTTGACAGGCTGTAAAAGGCCGGGAACGAGGGACCAGGGGGCCAAGAAAGCGGGCGGGGACAGGGATGGGCCCACTCAAAAATTGGTTAGGCTGAATCGAGAAAGACGATGCCCACAAAACGCAAATCCAAAGGCGCCTACATGATCTCGGCAGTGGCCGAGATGTACGAGATCCACCCGCAGACGCTGCGCCTCTACGAGCGCGAGGGGCTACTCAAGCCCTCGCGCACCGAGGGCAACACGCGCCTTTACACCGACGAGGACCTGGAGCGTCTCGAGTTCATTCTCAACCTCGCCCGCGACCTCGGCGTCAACATCGCCGGCATCGCCATCATCCTGCAGATGCGCGAGCGCATGGAAGAGATGAACCGGCAGATGCAGAGCTTCGTCGAGTACGTGCGCTCGGAGATGCTCACGCGCTTTCAGGCTGCCGCCTCGGGCTCATCCGCGGCCATTGTCCCCATCCGCAAGCCCGTAGCGCCGCGCCCCACGCCAGCGCGCAAGCCATAGCGTCGCAATTTTGGCAGCGGGTTCCCACGCGAACAAGGGTGTCCGTCTGGCCCTGCTAGGGTGGTGTCCCCGAAGTTTGTCACATAAATCGTGCATCCCAAATGCAGGTCCTTCGACTCCGTTTGGCCCAAATGCGGGCCAAACTCCGCTCAGGATGACTGCTTTGTTTTTGATGCGAACTTCGGGGACAGGACACTAGGGTGGTGTCCCCGAATTTCGTGACACAATGAGCGAAGAACAACCGCAGATCCTTCGACTCATTTTGGCGCAAAACGCGCCAAAATTCGCTCAGGATGACAATTTTTTCTAATGCGAACTTCAGGGGCAGGACACTAGGGCAGGGAAGAAATCCTTATCGCGAACTCGCTAAAAACCCAGGTACCCTGAACCACAACCTCCCTCCTGTCCCTGTTCTTTCGTTTTCTCGTTCCCTCTCGCGTCCCTTTTCCCTTTATGCTGTTACGAGAATGCCCTACGTCCTCCTCGGCGTGGCCGTTTTCGGCCTCATCACCTCTACGGTCTTCGCCTGCATTGTGCTGTGGGCCGTTCCCGGCTATCTGCGCGAACGCCGCGCGGCGCTCGCCGCACTCTCAGCCCGGCCCGGCTTCACGCCTCCGCTCTCGCTCTTCAAGCCCGTGCGCGGCACCGACCCCGGCCTTGAGTCCTACCTCGAAAGCTTCTTCACGCAGGATTACCCGGAGTACGAGATTCTCTTCTGCGCCCGCGACGCCAAGGACGCCGGCCTCGACACCGCACGCCGTGTGGCCGCGCGCCACTCGCGAATTCCCGTCAAATTCCTCTCCACCGGCGGCCAACCCGATTACATCAACGACAAAGTCATCTCCATGGAAAAAATGGAGGCCGAGGCCGCACACGAAATTTTCGTCATCAGCGACAGCGACGTGCGCGTTTCGCCGGACTACCTCCGCGCCGTGGCCCTCCCGTTCGCCGACCCGCGAGTAGGCGGTATGTGCTGTCTTTATCGCGGCGTTGCCGCCGAAGGCGGCCTTTGGGCGCGTCTTGAAGCGGCCGGCATGAGCGTCGAAATGTCCTCGGGCGTGCTCGCCGCGCGCGCCATGGAGGGAATGCAATTCACCCTTGGCCCCACCATGGCCTTCCGCCGCGACACCATCCGCCGCATGGGAGGGTTCAAGGTGACGGCCGACTACTGCGCCGACGATTTCGTCCTCGGCAACGAGACCTGGAAGCTGGGCCAGGCGGTTGCCCTAAGCCATCACGTCATCGACCACATGGTCCTGCACGCGCGCTTCGCCGGCTCGCTCAAGCACCAGGTCCGCTGGATGAAGTCCACGCGCTTTTCTAGGCCCCTGGGTCACTTCGGCACCGCGCTCACCTTCAGCATGCCCTTCGGCCTGCTCGCCTTTGCCGCCGCGGCCTGGCTCGGCCACCTCTCCTGGGGCCTCGCGCTCTTCGCTTTTGGAGTCGCCACGCGCCTCGCGCTCTCGATCGCCGTCGGCCGCTGCGTCGTCCGCGACCCCAGATGGTTTAGCCTGCTCGTGCTCTACCCCATTCGCGATCTGATGGGCTTCTGCTTCTGGACCGCGAGCTACCTGGGCCGCCGCATTCTCTGGCGCGGCCGCATTTACGAGCTCCTCCCCGGCGGCAAAATGCGCGCCGCGGAGTGAATCGCGCTTCAACCTGGCACACCGCAATCCGACTGTTGTGACCTATCGACCGATCACTGTTCATTGAAGCTGCCTGTCCGTCCACAGCGTCTTGTCGGCCAGCGTCTGCACTTCGTACAACCGGCCGGCCAGCACCTTTTCTACATTGTCCCGATCCGGGTCCTCGGCGAAGATCCACTTGCGCTCACCCGCCCCCCAAATCGCCGCGAGCTTCGCGGGACTCAGGAAAATGTCCGGCGCATCGGGATAGCACGAGCCCCACAGCAGCGTGGTCCCCTCGCTGTGTTGCCCGCAGCGCGGCAGCACCAGCAGCGCCGGCCTTCCCTTGAAGAAGTCGTTCGTGTAAAAGATCACCGACGACCCCGACGATTGCTCGCCATAGATGATGAGCAAGTCGTTTGGCGTGCCGTCTTGCACGATCGTGTCGGCCATCGGCTTTGAGCTCAGCATGGGTTCAAACCGGGCAAACGCAATGTGCGCGGCGATCAAAAACACCGTCATGGTCAGTGCCACGCTCACCGTCGCAGCCATGTGCTTCTTCTTCAGCCGCAGCAGCCAGCCCGCCGCGGGCCCAATCAGCAGCACGATCGCCGCCATCGCCGCCGGCAGCCGCAGCGCCGCAAATGACTCGCCGGTCAAATCGAACAGGTGCGACATCGACAGCGTGTAGTCGCCCACGCCGCGGTGCGCCAGCAGCGTGCCGATGTCAGGCACGTACGGTAAATGGCGCGAGGTCCACAATCCCCAGCCCAGCGCCGCGGCCGAGACGACGCCGATCACCGTGAACACTCCCTGCGCGCCTGTCAGCCACGCGGTCGATAAGGTTGGCTTGCCGCCCTCCGCGCCGTAGTTCTCTTCTACACCCGCCACCACCCCGGCAATCAACATCAGCAGCGGCGGCCATACCGGGAACGTGTAGTACTCCTGGTTCGTCGAAATCGAAAAGAAGAGCAGCGTCCACGCCGAGAACAGGCTCAGCAGCCAGATCGTCCTCACGCGGAATTTCAGCCGCATCACGTAGCCCGCCACGTCTTCGCGCATGGCGTTGTCCAGATAAAAATCCACGGTCTGGCCCGCGTCGTGCCGCAGGTGCTTCAGCCAGCTGTGCCGCGTCTTCCACGCCAGCGCTGCCACGGCGGCCAGGAAAAGGCTCCACGGGAAGATCCACACCAGCTCGCCCAGCCAGTACCACATCGCCGGCATTTTGTTGTAGTCGTGCGGATAGCGCAGGTTGAAAAACCGCAGTACGTGTTCGTTGATGAAGTATTGGTAGAGGAATCCGTGCACGTTGCCGATCGTTGGATGATTCCCCACGGGGCGCCCCTGGTCGGGGTTATGCAGGGCGCACAGGACGTGCCACGGCGCGCCGATGGCCAGGAACAAAAGAAAACCGGAAACCGGTTTCAGCGCCTTCCATCGCCGCCACTGCCCAGTCAGCAGCAGATAAGGAATGGCCGCACCGCCGAAAAACACCGGCGCGATCAGCCCCTTCGTCAGCAGCGCCAGCGCCACCGCGGCCCACGCCCAATAAATCATCCGCGGCCGGTTATCTTCGAGGCTCACGATCAGCGCGTAGAGCGCAATCAGCAGAAGCAGCGCCAGAATCGACTCCGGAATAATGAACCGCGTAAACAGAAACGGTCCCACCGACGTCAACACGCCCAGCCCGGCGTACAAACCCGCGCGCCCGCCCCACGCCCGCCGCGCCCACAGCCACGCCAGCCACGCCAGCCCCAGCATGGCCAGCGCATTCGGCAGGTGCGTGGCAAAGGTGTTCTCGCCAAAAATCTTGTACATGCCGGCCACCACCCAATAGGGCAGCGGCGGCTTCTCAATGTAGCGAATCCCGTTGGTCTTCGCCGTGACCAGGTCGCCGCTTTCCGCCATGTGCTGGGCTGCCTGCGCATGCGCCGCGTCCACGTCGTCCATCAACGGCGGAGAAAACAACGACGCAAAGTAGATCGCGATGAAGATGACCGCAAACAGCAGCCACACTGCGCGCGTTCCCGGCGTTTGCAGCGGCCGGTCGAGCGTCGCGCCTGCCTTTCGAGCGTAATTAGTCTCTGCGTTCATACTGATTTCGGTTCTCGGAACCAGAATACCAGCCGCTTTTGTGCGGCGTTTCACAGGGCAAAGCGCGTGGCCGCGCCGCAAGTGCAAGCCGCCTAAAAAGGTCGAGTGCCCCAACTCTTGCTTCCGGGGCCCGGGAGAGCTCGTGTGGTGTCCCCGAATTTCGCGACAAAATGAGCGAAGAACAACCGCAGATCCTTCGACTNNCGGCCAAACTCCGCTCAGGATGATATCTGGATTTACGATACGAACTTCGGAGACAGGAGACTAGGAGCTAAAAGCTAAAAGTTGGTAGCTAAGAGCTGGCAGTTCAAAGCTCGTTGCCCGTAAAATGAATCAAAGAGAAAACATGCCCGCCTACGAATACCTCTGCGACTCCTGCTCCTCCCGCTTCGAAAAGCGCCAGAAAATGTCCGACCCGGCGCTCGAGCTTTGTCCCTCCTGCGGCGGGCCCGTCCGCCGCCTCATCAGCGGAGGCGCTGGCGCCATCACGAAAGGCTCCGGCCACCGTCACGCCGGCGCGCCCCAGCCCTGCGCCTCCGGCTCGCCCTGCTGCGGCATGGACGGCGCCTGCTGCCCCGGCTCCTTCTGCGAAAACTAGCCCGCCACGAACGGTGTACGCCAAATGGGGCGCCCCCGGTCTCGTTTTGAGGCCGGGAAACTACCGTCCCGCCCCTGCCGAAGTGTCATTGCGGCTGTCAGCCATGCCCCTTCTTCCGGCGCACCGTAGCAGGGTTTTCCAACAGACGGCTTCCGAAACCTGGCGGTGCGGTGCGACAATCATCGCGTCGGGCCATGCCGCAAGAGACAAGGCTCTGCCCGGAGGAGAAACATCCCAATGAAACATGTTTTGGTATGTACGGGTTTGTTGTTTGCCGCAACCACTCTGTTTGCCCAGCCAAAACCGCCGCTCAGTCCGCCGGCCAAGGAAACGGCGGCCATCGCCGGTAAATCCATCACCATTACCTACAGCTCGCCACGCGTGAGAGGCCGCGAGGGCCACATCTTCACCAAAGATGGGCTCATCAGTCACGACCCGCACTACCCAGTCTGGCGCGCGGGCGCGAATGCCGCTACGACGCTGAAGACCGATGCCGACTTGACCATCGGTGACCTGAATGTTCCTGCCGGCGCCTACACGCTGTTTGTCGATATCTCCGACCCCGCGCATTGGGTTCTGATCGTGAGCAAGGCGACCGGTGAGTGGGGGCTTGCCTACGACGCCGCGCAGGACCTGGGAAGGGTGAAGATGCACATGTCCGAACCACCGGCGCAGGTGGAAGATCTGAAGTACACGGTCAGCGACGATGGCGGCGGTAAGGGCACGCTGACGCTGGCGTGGGAACATGTCAGCGCCTCGGTGCCCATCATGGTGCATTGAGGGCCGGTTTTCCCAATCCCTGCGGCATGCGGCGAGGGCGGCGAGTGTTGCTCAGGATTCGCCGCCCTCCCGGTACAATAGAGTGTGTGAATCACTCCTTGCCGAGGGGGCAGGAACCTTGCCAATGTATCCGTATCGCTGCACGCAGTGCGGCTATGGCTTCGAAAAAATCCAACGCTTTAGCGCCAAACCCGAAAAGGAATGCCCAAAGTGCGGCGGCGTGCTGGAGCGCCTCCTGACTGCGCCCGGACTGAATTTCAAGGGCTCGGGTTGGTACGTGAACGATTACGCCGCAAAGAGCAGCGGCTCGGGTGGAAGGCCGGCGCCGCCGGCTGCGAAGCCGGAGACGAAGTCGGAAGTCAAGACCGCGAGCGGAGGAGAAAGCGGCGCGGCCAGCCCTGCCGCTCCCGCGGCGGCGACCGGCTCCGCGACAAAATAATCCCGCGCAGCGCTCCCTTCTATAATCGAGTCATGCCTGGCCACATAGGAATTGTTGCCTGCACCTCAGAAGGCGCAGCGCTTTGCTATCGGACGATCTGCGCCGAGGGCGCGCAGGTTTTTGGTTCTCATACGCATCCAGAGATCACCATGCATACGCCGCCGTACGCCGAGTATACGAAGCTGTTTGATCGCACGGACTGGCGGGGCGTGGGAGAGCTGATGCTGGCTTCGGCCAACAAGCTGGCGAAGGCGGGCGCGGACTTTCTGATCTGCCCGGATAACACCATCCATGAGGCATTGCCGTATATCGAGCAACGCTTGCCTTTGCCGTGGATGCACATTGCCGAGGTGGTTGCCGCCGAGGCCGCTGCGCGCGGCTACAAACGCCTGGCGCTGACCGGCACCCGCTGGCTTGTGGAGAGCGGGATTTATCCAGAAAAGCTCGCGGCGCGGGGGCTGGAGTTCATGCGTCCCGATGAAGACGAGCGCGGCGCGATGCACCACATCATCATGGACGAGCTGACGCATGGCATCTTCAGACCCGAAGCGGTGACTGCGTTACACCGCATCATCGGTCGGATGAAGGCGGAAGGCTGCGACGCCGTGATCCTGGGCTGTACGGAGATTCCGCTGATCATGAACGATAAGAATTCCCCGCTGCCAACGCTGGATTCCACACGACTGCTGGCCAGAGCCGCGCTGAGCCGCGCGACACGAATGGCGGCTGCCGGTGCAAAGGCGGACCGATAACGCCGGATCAAGCCCCCGGAACGCTACCATAGTTCCTGAAGATGCCGCTCCTTGATCCCATTCCGTCGCCCGTGGAACACGCCGATCTTGCCGCGCTCGAGTGGCAGCCGCTTTTGGTGTTGGTTGCCGGTTTCGCCGCGTCGCCGGTAGGCCGCGAGGCGGTCCTCGCGCTGCACCCCTCCATCGACGAAGATTGGATCGGCCGTCAGCACCAGCTTGCCGCAGAGGTGCGCCTGCTCCTGGAAGAACAGGTCTCGATCCCATTGGGGGGCCTGTTCGATCCCACGCAACTGGCAGCCAAGTCGCAAATCGCCGGCGCGGCGTTGGAAGCCGGCGAGCTGCAAGCTGTGGCGCGTCTCGCCAACGATGTGGCAGCGTGGCAGGCGCTGCTGCGCGAGCCGCCGGCGCGGCTGGTCGGCAAGTTGCCGGGGCTGTCGGAGCGTTCGGTGGCGCTGACGACAAGTCTGCGGCCGTTGGCTGAGTCCATCGAGCGCAAGATCCAGCCCGACGGCTCGTTGGCCGACGATGCCTCGCCCGAGTTGAAACGCATTCGCCGCGAGCAGGAGCGGCAACAGAAGCTCATTGAAGAGAGTTTGCGCTCGGCATTGCGCAAGCTCTCGGGAGAAGGCGCCACGCAGGACGATCTCATCACCATTCGCGGCGAGCGTTTCGTGATTCCCGTGCGCGCGGAGCTCAAGCGCAGCGTCACCGGCGTGATCCATGGGGCGAGCTCCTCGGGACAGACGGTCTACGTCGAGCCGCTCGAAACCATCGAGCAGAACAACGAGCTGGTGCGGCTGATCGAGGAAGAACAGGAGGAGATTCACCGCATCTTTGTCGCGCTTACCCGGCAGGTTGCGGGCTACGCGCACAGCCTGGTCGAGGGCGCGCGCGTGCTGGCCCTCGTCGATAGCCTGCTGGCGCGGGCGCGATTCGCGCGGGAGTTCGATTGCGTTTCTCCTGGTTTTGGACAAGAGTTGTTGCAGGTCGAGGGTGGGCGGCATCCGCTGCTGGAGAAAAGGTTGCGGGCGACGGGAGGAAAGATCGTTCCGCTCGTGCTGGAGCTGACGGCGGACGAACGCCAGCTCATCATCAGCGGGCCAAACACCGGCGGCAAAAGCGTGGCGCTCAAGACCGTGGCGCTGCTGGCGATGATGGCGCAGGCGGGGATTCCGGTGCCCGCCGCGGCCGCAAGCTTTCCTGTCTTCACCGCGTTTCTCGCCGATATCGGCGACGCGCAGTCGATCGAGGCGGCGCTTTCCACGTTCTCCGCGCACATCATGAATCTCGACCGGCTGTCGCGGCTGGCGGATGCGCGCTCGCTGGTGCTGCTTGATGAACTGGGCTCGTCGACCGATCCCGAAGAGGGCGCGGCGCTGGCCGTGGCCGTGGCGCATCACTTCTTGAATGCCGGGGCGTGGGCGCTGATTTCGACGCACCACACCTCGCTCAAGGTCTATGCGGCCAACACACGCGGGGTGCGCAATGTTGCTGCGGGCGTGGATGAGAAGACGCTGGTTCCTAACTACCACTTTCATTTCGGCGTGCCAGGCGCTTCGGCCGGCATTCAGACGGCGGAGCGGCTGGGGCTGAATGTTGCGATCATTGCCGACGCGCGCGAGCGGTTGGGCTCGCAGCAGGCCGATATCTCCAGGTTCCTCGACAAGCTGCATGAGGATCTGGCGCAGCTCGAGGTCGAGCGCAAGGCGGCACGCGAGCAGCAGTACGCGCTGAACCAGGAGCGGAAGAAGCTGGAACGCGAAGGCGACGTGGAGGTGCGCAACCGCGTGCGCGAGCTCGAAGGCAAGCTGGCCTCGCTGCTCAGGGACTTCGAGTTCCAGATGCGGGAGAACGTGCGCGCGGTCGACGACCGCGTGGCGCAACAAAAATTGTCAAAGGAAGCGGAACGGCGCATCAACCGGCTGCGGCGCGAGTTTCAGGAGAGCTTCAATCAGACGGTTGTGGCGCATCGCACCGGCGCGGATCAGGGCGACGCCAACGCGCAACCGCATCTGCTGCGCCACATCGCTCCGGGTGACCAAGTGCGCCTTAAATCCATGGGCAAAGTCACCACGGTCCAGCGCGAGGTTGAAAAGGACTTGTTCGAAGTGGCGCTCGGACCAATCAAGATGCGGGTAAAGAGAGATGACATTGCCGAGGTGGTGCGTTCGGTGGCGCCTCAGGCCCCCGACGGCCAAGATCCACTCGCGGCGGCGCGCAGGCAGAAGGGCGTGCACGTCTCCGTGACCAGCGCGAACACCGACGAGATGCGCGCGGAGATCAACCTTATCGGCCGTACGGTGGACGAAGCGACCGGCGAATTAGAAAAATACCTCGACCGCGCATTCCTGGCCGGGCTCGAGCGCGTACGAGTGATTCACGGCCACGGGGCCGGTATTTTGCGCCGCGGCGTCCGAGAATTTTTGAAGAACCATCCCCACGTGGCGGGAATTGAAGAGGCCCCGCAAAACGAGGGCGGGCAGGGCGCGACGCTGGTGGAGCTGCGGCAGTAGACGTCGCTAAAGACAGATCAGGCTCCGTGGAAACGGAGCCTGATGTACTTTGGTTGCCTTGCCGACTCGATGTTCTTACGCCATCGCTTCCCGCCCCATGGGTTCGAAGACCAACTGGTTCGATCTGCGGTCGACGTCGATACGGACGTGCGCGCCGTGCAGGACTTCGCCATCGAGGATCTTCATCGCCAGAGGGTCCTGGACCATACGTTGCAGCGCGCGCTTGAGCGGCCGCGCGCCGTAGGCGGCATCGGAGCCGGACTTGAGAATCAACTGCCGCGCCGGTTCGGTCAGCTCGATGGAGATGGCACGGTCTTCGAGCAGCTTGCGGATATCGTTCAGCCGCATGTCGAGGATCTTGCTCAACTGCGCGTTGCCCAGCGGACGGTAGATGACGATATCGTCCACGCGGTTGAGGAACTCCGGACGGAAGTGCTCGCGCAGAACCTTCATCACGCTTTCGCGCGCAATGTCGTAGTCGTGCTCGGTCTTGAGCACGTCGGCGGTGAGCATCGCCGACCCCAGGTTCGAAGTCATGATGAGCACCGTGTTCTTAAAATCAACTGTCCGGCCCTTCGCGTCGGTCAGGCGGCCATCGTCCATCACCTGCAGCAGGACGTTGAATACATCGGGGTGCGCCTTCTCGATTTCGTCGAAGAGGATAACCGCGTAGGGGCGACGATGGATGGCCTCAGTGAGCTGGCCGCCCTCGTCATATCCGACATACCCCGGCGGCGCACCGATGAGACGAGCCACGGCGTGTTTTTCCATGTACTCGCTCATGTCGATGCGCACCATGGCCTGCTCGTCGTCGAAGAGAAACTCGGCGAGAGCGCGGGCGGTTTCAGTCTTACCCACGCCTGTGGGCCCAAGAAAAATAAAAGAACCGATGGGGCGCTTGGGATCGCTCAAGCCGGCGCGGGAGCGGCGAATGGCGTTGGCGACGGTCGAGAGCGCCGCATCCTGGCCGACGACGCGCTCACGCAAGCGGTCTTCCATCTGGACAAGCTTCTTTACCTCGCCCTCCAACATGCGCGAGACGGGAATGCCCGTCCACTTGCCGACGATTTTGGCGATGTCCTCCTCGTCGACCTCCTCCTTTAACATGCGCGCGGCGCCGGACTTGCCGTCCTGGGCGGCGTCGAGCTTCTTCAGCTCGGCTTCGAGCTTGGGCAGTTCGCCGTACTGGATCTGCGCGGCGCGGTCGAGCTGGCCCTTGCGGGTCTGCTCCTCGGCCTCGAAACGCAGAGCTTCGATCTTCTTTTTGAGGTCGCCGATGCGGTTGATGGCCTCGCGTTCCTTGGTCCAG
Source organism: Acidobacteriaceae bacterium (assembly GCA_003171315.1). Lineage (GTDB taxonomy): Bacteria > Acidobacteriota > Terriglobia > Terriglobales > Acidobacteriaceae > Telmatobacter. Next base: position 27,748 of record PMYE01000150.1, on the reverse strand, counting down.
CGCGCGCGCAGGGCCGTGATTTTTTCCTTTGTCCCGGAGAGAATCCGCTCCACCTCCGACATCCGCTCCTTGCTGTTGGCGTCGGTTTCGCGTTTCAGCGCGGCGCGCTCGATTTCGAGCGAGGTAGCCTGGCGTTCCAACTGATCGATCTCGGTGGGCACGGAGCCAATTTGGATGGCGAGAGACGCGGCGGCCTCGTCGACCAGGTCGATGGCCTTGTCGGGCAAAAAGCGGTCGCTGATGTAGCGGTGCGAAAGCGTGGCCGCGGCGACGATGGCCGAATCCTTGATGCGCACGTTGTGGTGCTGCTCGTAGCGGTCCTTGAGTCCGCGCAGAATGGCGATCGTATCCTCGACGTTGGGCTCGCCGACGTAAACGATCTGGAAGCGGCGCTCGAGGGCCTTGTCCTTCTCGATGTATTTGCGATACTCGTTCAGCGTGGTTGCGCCAATGGCGCGCAGTTCGCCGCGCGCGAGGGCCGGCTTGAGCATGTTGCTGGCGTCAATGGCGCCCTCGGCCGCCCCTGCGCCCACGAGCGTGTGCAACTCGTCGATGAAGAGCACGACCTGGCCCTGCGATTCCTCGATTTCTTTGAGGACGGCTTTGAGGCGGTCCTCAAACTCGCCGCGGTATTTGGCGCCGGCGAGCATGGAGCCCAGGTCGAGCGCAATGACGCGCTTGTCGCGCAGGCTCTCGGGCACGTCTCCGGAGACTATGCGGCGGGCGAGGCCCTCGACGATGGCAGTTTTGCCTACGCCGGGCTCGCCGATGAGGACGGGATTGTTCTTGGTGCGCCGGCTAAGCACCTGGACGACGCGGCGAATCTCCTCGTCGCGGCCGATGACGGGATCGAGCTTGCCGCGGCGGGCAAGATCGGTAAGATCCTTGGCGTATTTTTCGAGAGCCTGGAACTTGCCTTCCGGATTCTGATCGGTGACGCGCTGCGAACCGCGGACGGCGGTGAGCGCCTGCAAAATAGCTTCGTGGGTTGCGCCGTGGGCGACGAGTGCGCCGCGCGCGGCATCGCCTTTGAGGTGCGCGATGCCCAGCAACAAGTGCTCGGTAGAAACGTACTCGTCCTTGAAGTTCGCCGCCTCGCGAAATGCCTGTTCGAGAGCCTTGTTCAGTGTCTGGCTGAGGCCCGGTTGCGTGGCCGCGCCTGCTACGCGGGGCAGTTTCTCCTCGATCTGATGCAGATCGCTTTCCAGCCGCTCGATGGGCACACCGATCTTTTCGAGCACGGCGGGAATGACGCCTTCGCGGTCCTCAATGAGCGCGAGCAATAGATGCACAGGCTCGAGCTCGGGGTTGCCGAGCTCCGCGGCGTGCGACTGCGCCTGCTGCATCGCCTGCTGCGACTTGACGGTGAATTTGTCCCAACGGATGGCCATATTAAGCTCCTAGCCGCTAGCTTCTAGCCTCTAGCTTGATCCTGCCAACGGCAGCATACAGTCGCAGCTTACAGAAATTCTCTCTCTCATTGCATTTCGACACAAAACAAAGCCGGGCAGGCGATACACGTTCCACCCGCCTGGCGCATTCAATCCTTGCCTACCAGTTCCAGCACGAAAAGCTAGAGGCTAGAAGCTGGCGGCTAGAAGCTGTTTTACGCCGCCAGCGAATGGCCCATGTTCACCTTGATCTGCTTGGGCTGGGCTTCTGGCTTCTTCTTGAGCTCCAGCTTCAGCACGCCGGCACTGTAGTTCGCGGCCACGCTCTCCGTATCGACGGTAGTGGGCAGAGTGAAGGCGCGATAGAAGCTGCCGTAGCGGCGCTCGATGCGGTGGAAGTTCTCTTCCTTCTCCTCACCAGCGAACTTGCGCTCGCCCTTAACGGTCAGGGTGTGGTTTTCCACGCTCACGTCCAGGTCCTTCTCTTCGATGCCCGGAACATCGAGCTTGAGGACGACCTTCTTCTCGTCCTCGTAGACGTCAACTGCCGGCACAAAGCTGGCTGCGGTCAACGGCGCTTCGCCTTCGTTCAGATCGCGGAACAACGTGTTGAAACGATTCTGCAGAGCCACAACTTCCCGGAACGGATCCCAACGAGTGATTGCCATGATCTTTCCCTCCTGATGGATCAAAAGAATTCGATTGCGGCGGGGTGGAGTCCCTGCCGCTCAACCAATCTAATGAAACTATAGCACAAATGATGCATAAAATATGAGTGTTTAACGCTAATACTTTGATCATCTCGTATCTCATTCATGGCAATTAGGTTAAATTGATGGTAGTGAATACTTGACCGGCTTCCGAGGCTTTCCTGGAACTGATTTGCGCCTCTTCGAAGCAGGTTCCGGCTAAGAAATCGCCGCTCAATCCGGCCAGCCGGCTCGCTGTTCCGCCGCGGCCCGGTGACGGCGTTCCTCTACAATATGACTCACATGACGCATCTTTCCGGCGTGGCGGCAAACCTCAACTGGCATTGGATATGGCTTGTGGTGGCCGCTTTTTTGGCCGGCGTGCTGAACGCCGTCGCCGGAGGGGGCTCGTTTCTGTCGTTCCCGGCTTTGCTGAGCATGAGGATCCTGCCCGTGCAGGCCAATGCGACCAATACGGTGGCCATTTGGCCCGGCCAACTGACCTCGATCGCCGCCTACCGCGAGGATGTGCGCAAGAACCTGGGCTCCGCGGGCCTTATGGGGCTGGCCGGCCTGCTGGGCGGCACGGCTGGAGCGGTCGTACTGCTGAACACGCCACAAACGGCCTTTATGCGGCTCGTTCCGTGGCTGTTGCTGGGCGCGGCGCTGACGTTTGCAGTCAGCGGGCCGGTTTCGCGCGGGTTGGAGCGGCTGAAGGCGGCGCGGCACGAAGATGCAGCCGGTGGAGAGGTTCACGGGCCGCGCCGCGTGCCGCTGTTCTTTGCCGCAATCGTCATCAGCTTCTATGTCGGGTACTTCGGGGCAGGCGCGGGCTTTCTCTACATGACGCTTCTGGCGCTCTTCGGCTACGAGGACATCCACGCCATCAACGCCCTCAAGGTTGCTGCCAACCTGCTCGCCAATGGCATCGCGTTCGTCATTTTCATCGCCGATGGGCAGGTGGTGTGGCGCTATTGCCTGGCGGCCATGATCGCGGCGGCCATCGGGGGGTACGCATCGGCAAGCTTGGCGAAGCGCGTTCCGCAACCTGTGCTGCGCGGGATTGTGGTGGCGATCGGGCTGGGCATGGCGGCATGGTTTTTCTGGAAAAACAGTTCGTAGTTCTCAGTTCTCAGTTAGGGCGGCGTTAGCGGCGACGCGATTTCCGGGAACTGTGGGCTACGAACTGTGAACTGTAAACTATCTTTATGAGCCACGAAGGCATCCGCTTCGCGACAAAAGAGGAGCAGGCGCGCGAAAACCTGCAGGACCGGCCGCTGCCGCGCATCGCCGTGACTCCGGAGAAGGTGCGCGTGCTCTTGACCGAGGGCAAGGGGCTGGAGATCGACTGGGCCGACGGCCACAAGAGCGCGTGGGGCTTTGCCTGGCTGCGCGAGGCCTGCCCCTGCGCCACCTGCGTGGAAGAGCGCAACGCCGAAGGGCGCAAGGCGGGCGAGCCCAAACCCAGGTCCGCCGCTCTGCTGCCCATGTACACGCCGCCGCCGAAGCCCGCGAGCGCACATGCCGTGGGGCGCTACGCCATCCAGTTCGACTGGCTCGACGGCCATTCCAGCGGGATCTATTCGTGGGAGTACCTGCGGCGTGTTTGCCAGTGCCAGGAGTGCACGTTTGCGGCGGCGGAGACCACGGGGACGCCGAACTAGATCGATGCCGACTTTTGTTGCAGTGTAGCGCCGCTCTGGAGAGCGGCGCTACGGCTGAAATCTGACCCCTGTTCCCCGTCTTCTACAATCTCCCCATGAAGATTGGATTCCTCGGCCTCGGCAAGATGGGTTTGCCGATGGCGATGCACCTGATTGCCGCCGGCCACGAATTGCGTGTATGGAACCGGACGGAAGGCAAGACGGAGCCGCTGCTGCGCGAGGGCGCGATTGCAGCGGCCACGCCGGCCGAGGCTGAGCTGGGCGCCGACGCCGTCTTCACCATGCTGTTTGACGATGCGGCCAACGAGGAAGTGATGTTTGGCGCGAATGGCTTGATGGACGCTTTGAGCCCGGGCGCGCTGCATATTTCCTGCAGCACAATCAGCGTGGCGCTGAGCGAGCGGCTGACAGCGGAGCACGCCCGGCGAGGGCAGGACTTCGTCGCCGCGCCGGTGTTTGGCCGCCCCAACGTTGCTGAGGAAGGCCGCCTGTGGATTGTAGCGGCCGGCGCGGAGCAAGCCGTCGCCAAAGCGCGGCCGTTGCTGGAGCCGCTTTCGCGCGGCATCTCGGTGGTTGGACGAGAGCCGCGCCAGGCGCACGCGGTCAAGCTGGGCGGCAACTTTCTGATCAGCGCCATGATTCACTCGCTCGGCGATGCTTTTGTGTACGCGGCGGGGCAGGGAATCGATCCCGAGACCTTTCTCGAAACCGTGAACAGCGCGCTGTTTCAGTCGCCGTTTTATGCCGCATATGGAAAGGTGATGCTGCACCCGCCCGAGCAGCCGGGCGCGACGATCGAGTTGGGCGGGAAGGACTTGCGGCTGCTGCGTGAGGCCGCGGCCGCCCGCGGCGCCCATCTGCGCCTGGCCGATTCGTTGGCCGAAGTCTTCGCCGAGGCCATCGCCGGCGGTCTTGGCCGGGAGGATTGGGCCGTGGGCCTGTACCGCATGTCACAGCAAGGCCATGAAACTCACTTGTAGGATGTGGGGCAGATGGGCCTGAAGGACAAGATCGTCCTCATCACCGGAGCCAGCGCGGGGATTGGCGCAGCCACGGCCCTGGCGTTTGCGGCCGAGGGCGCACGGCTGCTGCTGGCCGCCCGCCGCGCCGGCAAGCTGGCCGAGGTTGCCTCGAAGGCGCTGGCCCGAGGCGCCGCCGCCGTACACTCCATCGATCTTGACGTGCGCAGCCGCCACGCGGTTCAGCGCGCCATCGACGAGTTGCCGCCGGAGTGGGCGGAGATCGACATCCTGGTGAACAACGCCGGCCTCAGCCGTGGCATGGAGAAGCTTTACACCGGCCGGGTGGAAGACTGGGAAGAGATGATCGACACCAACATCAAGGGGGTGCTGTATGTGGCGCGCGCCGTGGTTCCCGGGATGGTGGTGCGCAGGCGTGGCCACGTGGTCACCATGGGATCGATGGCCGGCGAAATCGTCTTCCCCAACGGCGCGGTCTACTGCGGCACCAAGGCGGCGGCCCGCGCCATCAACGACGGCCTGCGCGTGGACTTGCTGGGCACGCCGGTGCGCGTCACCAGCGTCGATCCCGGCTTGGTGGAGACCGATTTCAGCCTGGTCCGCTTCCACGGCGACGCCGGCCGCGCCGCAAAGGTCTACAAAGGCATCACGCCTCTGACCGCCGAAGACATTGCCGATGTGATCCTGTGGGCCGTCACGAGGCCGGAGCACGTGAACATCTCGCGCGTGTCGCTTACGCCGATACAGCAGGCGAATCCGCTGCTCATCCACCGCGAGCCGTGACCGGCGCGGACTGGCCGCAGCGTGGGCGGAATCCTGCAATTATTTTTTCCAGACGCGCTGTCGCGGTTCCTCGCGCAGGATTTGACTGAAAAGGGGTAGTTTCAGCCGCTTTCCGGAGATCGGCTCAACCCATGCTCTGAAGCTGCGCATCAATCTGGGCCAGTGCGGCCTCAAGAGCGGCGCGGCGGCCCGGATTTACCGTCTTTTGCGAAAGAATGTTTTCGCGTTGCAACTTGAGCCCCTGCTTTCGCCGTGTCCGGGCAGCGCGCCTTTGTTCGGCCGATCGCCGTTCCTCCTCGTTCATTGGTTCATCCTCGGAAGCGGCGACGGGGTTCCCCAGGGCATTTGCCATTTGCTCCTCCACCGATTTACTTTCCCATCCACGAGCCATATCTTCATTCTACGGGTGTTTGTGCGATCGCGTCCCGCAGAATGGAGCAGGCGGGAGCGGGAAGAAGAGAGGGTTTTCATGCGCGCATGGCAAGTTCCGGCGTTTGGCATTGATTCTTTGGAAGTTGTGGAGCGGCCCACACCGGCGCCCGGTCCCGGCGAAGTTCTGGTCGGCGTGCGCGCGGTTTCGCTCAACTATCGCGACCTGATGATCGTCAAAGGACTCTACAACCCCAAAATGAAGCTGCCGCGCATTCCCTGCTCCGACGGCGCCGGCGAAGTGGTGGCGGTGGGCGCGGGGGTGAGCGTATGGAAGCCCGGGGACCGCGTAGCGGGCATCTTTATGCAGAACTGGCTGGACGGGCCGCTGACCGCAGCCAAAGCCCGCGGCGCGCTGGGCGGCGACATCGATGGCATGTTGACGGACTTTGCCGTGCTCAAGGAGGCGGGACTGGTCGAGCTGCCCGATCACCTGAGCTTTCAGGAAGCGGCCACGCTGCCTTGTGCCGCCGTCACCGCCTGGAACGCGCTGGCCACCGGAGAGATCAAGCCCGGCGCGACCATTCTGATCCAGGGCACCGGCGGTGTATCGATCTTCGCCTTGCAGTTCGCGCGGCTCAAGGGCGCACGCGTGCTGGGCATCAGTTCAAGCTACGAAAAGCTGGAACGGGCCAGCGCCATGGGCCTGGACGCCGGGCTCAACTACCGCGACAACCCCGACTGGGACCGCTGGGCCCTTGACCAGACCGGCGGCGAGGGCGTGGACTTGGTGGTGGAGGTGGGCGGCGGGGGCACTCTGGTGCGCTCGCTTAGAGCCATTCGCCCCGGAGGCATGGTGGCCCAGGTGGGCGTGCTGACCCATTCGGCTGACCCGTTTCCAATTCCACTCATCCTGCACAAAATGGCGCGCATTCACGGCATGTACGTGGGCTCGCGCAAGGACTTTGTCGAGATGAACCGCGCCATAGCTCTGGCTGAGCTGCGGCCGGTGGGTGAAGAGTTCGACTGGGGCCAGGCGCGCGAAGCCTTCGAGCGCATGGAAGAAGGCAGCCACTTCGGCAAGCTGGTGCTCACCATAAGCTGAACCCGCTGGCACGGCAGACAACTCGCGAAGCCGCTTTCTGCGGGTCCTCAGTTGCTGCGTTACATTAGTCTTGTGAATCTTTACCAGCGAATGCTTGCCGTGGCGATCGAGGAAGCTCGTTTGGGCTTGGCCGAAGGAGGCATTCCCATCGGCGCGGCGCTGTTCACGCGCACGGGCGAGTTGGTGAGCCGGGGCCGTAACCGTCGCGTACAGCAGGGCGATCCCAGCATTCACGGCGAGACCGACGCCTTTCGCCGCGCCGGCCGCCAGCGCAGCTACCGCAACCTGGTGATGGTCACTACCCTGGCCCCGTGCTGGTATTGCAGCGGCCTGGTGCGCCAGTTCCACATCGGCGCGGTGGTGGTTGGCGAGAGCCGCACCTTTGCAGGAGGCCTGAACTGGCTGCGAGAGAACGGCGTCGAGGTAATCGACCTCGACAACGCCGAATGCCGCGAGATGCTGGCGGACTTCATCGCGGGGCATGCGGAGATCTGGAACGAAGACATTGGCGAAGAGTGAGATGGGGAACCGGTGAAAGGTGCCCCATGACAAACGGCGCCGCAGCCGCACGGTTCGCCGGTTCTCAACGCTGGATTTCGGGCGGAAACGGGCCTCTATTTCAACGCGTCGATCCAGCGGCCCGATGGCGGCGGTTCAACGGTTAGGAAAACGCTTGGCAGACCGGGATATCCATTCAGCGCGCAACACGCCACAGCGTACGAGCCTGCCGCGGCGCCGCTGGCGCATCGCGTGGCTGCTCGGCATCGGCGTGCTGGTCAACTACTTTGACCGCGTCAATCTCTCCGTTTCGCACGATTCCCTGATTGCAGCCTTCGGCATCTCCGAGGTCGCCTTCGGCTATCTTTCCAGCGCCTACAACTGGACCTACGCCCTGTGTCAGCTTCCCATCGGAGTAGTCCTCGACAAATTCGGTGTCCGCCGCGTGGGGCGTATCGGGGCGTTCCTTTGGAGCGCGGCCTCCTTTGCTGCCGCCGTCACGCCCAACCTGAGCGGGTTGTTCGGCGCACGGCTCCTGCTGGGCTTGGGCGAGGCGCCCACGTTTCCCGCCAACGCCAAGGCCATCGGCGCATGGTTTCCAGCGCGCGAGCGCAGCCTGGCCACGTCGCTCTTCGACGCAGCAGCCAAGTTTGCCTCGGCCATCGGCGTCCCCCTCATCGGGATCGTTCTCATCGGCGCGGGATGGCGCTGGAGCTTCGCCTTCACCGGCGCCATCAGCCTCGCTTACTTTCTTCTCTTCTGGCATGTCTATCGCGATCCGGATGAGGATCCGAGTATGGCCGAAAGCGAGCGTCTGCACATCGGGGGGCAAGAGACCTCGCTCGTCACGCCCGATCGCGGCGAAGAGCCGTCGTCGAGCTTGGGCCAGCTTCTTTCCCAACGCAAGGTAATTGGGCTCACCCTCGGCATGGGTGCATATAACTACATCTTCTACATGCTGCTTTATTGGTTGCCGGCCTATCTGTCCTCTGCTCTGCACATCGATCTGCTGCACTCGTTCGCGTACACAAGCCTGCCGTGGCTCATTGCCACCGTGACGGACCTCGGTATCGGCGGATGGCTTGTGGATTTCCTCGTCCGGCGCGGATGGAATGCGAGCGGGGTTCGCCGCGTGGTCCTGATCGGCGGTACGGCGTTCGGGCTGGGCATTCTGGGCGCGGCTCATGCGCGCAACGCCCCACAGGCCCTGCTCTGGATCAGCGTGTCGATCGGCGGCCTTGCCGCGGCGGCGCCTGTCGCCTGGTCACTTCCCTCACTCATTGCCGGCCGAAACGATGTGGGCAAGGTGGGCGGGATCATCAACTTTTCCGGCCAAATCTCGGGAATTGCGGCTGCCGTCGTCACCGGATATCTGGTTTCGGCGCAGCATTCCTTCGCGTGGGCCTTTGCCGTTGCGGCTGCCTACCTGGCCATCGGCATCGCAGGGTATGTCTTCCTGCTGGGCAAGATCGAGCAGCCGCGTTCCACATTCGGACTCGCCTAAGGCGATTCCCGGGGTGTAACAGTTCTGGTGCGCGCAGTGAAATTTGTTCTCCTGTAACGTAGCCTGGTGCAAAATGGTTGGATGGGAGACGGATCGTAGTGCCGCGCATTCACTTTCAACAGCAACTCGCCGAACTCAAAGATAAGCTTCTGGCCATGGCCGCCTTGGCGCAGCAGGCGGTCGAATCGGCGGTGGAAGCCTACCTGCGGCGCGACAAGGGACTGTGCAAGTTTGTCAAGCAGAACGAAAGGGCCATCGACACCGCGCAGCGGGAGCTGGACGAGATGGCCTACGAGTTGCTGGCCAAAGAACAGCCGATGGCCGTCGATCTGCGCTTTATCCTGGCGGTCATCAAGATCAACGGAGACCTGGAGCGCGTGGGCGACCAGTCGATGAGCATCTCCCGCCGGACGAAGGAGATTCTTACCGCCGACGCGGTGGAGCTGCCCGTGGATTTTGAGGCCATGGGCGAGTTTGCGTCACAGATGATTCGTACAGCGCTGCAGGCGTTGCTCGATGGCGACGCGCGGTTGGCCGATTCGGTGCGCGAAATGGACGACGAGATCGACCGCATGAACCGCCGCGCCCACAACGATCTGCTCAAGATGATCGAGGAGAAGCCGCAATACACGCTGCAGGCGATGAACGGCATCCTGGTGGCGAAGAACCTGGAGCGGATCGCGGACCATGCGTCGAATATCGCCACCGACGTGATCTTCTGGGTTCGCGGCGCCGACGTGCGCCACCAGTTGAGCATGGCGATGGACTAGCCACAGCAGCCATCGCATCTGAAATGAAAAAGCCCCGGCTCAGCCGGGGCTTTTTAGTGAGACGAGCGGGCCGAATCTACACGCCGATCACGGAACAGAGCTCCTTCACAGCCGCCGCGCTCCTCTTTAGCGCTGCATCTTCTTCCTGCGTGAGCTTGATCTCGATAATCTGTTCGATGCCGGCTGCTCCCAGCTTGCACGGAACGCCGATAAAGTAGCCCTCGATACCGTACTCGCCCTCGAGGTACGCCGCGCAGGGCAGAATCTTCTTCTTATCCTTGAGAATGGCCTCGGCCATCTCGGTTACGGCCGCCGATGGAGCATAGTAGGCGCTGCCCGTCTTCAGGTACTTCACGATCTCGGCGCCGCCGTCGCGCGTGCGCTGAACAAGCTGCTCCAGGCGTTCCGGCGCGATGAGCTCGGTGATGGGGATTCCGGCGACGGTTGAGTAGCGCGCCAGGGGCACCATGGTATCGCCGTGGCCGCCCAGCACAAAGGCCGACACGTTCTCCACGCTCACGTTGAGCTCGGCGGCGATAAAGGAGCGGAAGCGCGCCGAGTCCAGAACGCCGGCCATGCCGATCACCCGCTCGCGGTTGAAGCCGGCCTGGCGGTAAGCGGCCTGGGCCATGGCGTCGAGCGGATTGGACACGACGATGAGGATGCACTCGGGCGATTGCGCCACCACTTTCTCGACCACGTCGGACATGATCTTGAAGTTGGTGTTCAGCAGGTCGTCGCGGCTCATGCCGGGCTTGCGGGGAATGCCCGCGGTGACGACCACGATGTCGGAATTGGCCGTGGCCGCGTAGTCGTTGGCGCCCGCGATGGCCACGTCGCGCTTCTCGATGGGCATGGCCTCCAGCAGGTCCAGCGCCTTGCCCTGGGGCACGCCCTCGACAACGTCGACCAGGACCACGTCGGCCAGTTCCTTGGCCGCAATCCAATGCGCGGTGGTAGCGCCCACGTTGCCCGCACCCACAATGCTGACTTTTTTCCGCATTTTTCTCCTCTGATTTCCCGGTTTGCAGTTCACGGTTCGCAGTTGCTCGTCCGGTGGTATGAATCGGGTGCTTGAACCCTTGGCCGCCAGCTATGAACAGCGAACTGCCCTACATATTTCCTATGATGCGCGTGGCAAACTCGCTGGTGCCCACCTTGGTGGCGCCGGGGAGTTGCCGCTCGAAGTCGTAGGTAACGAATTTCTGCACGATGGTTGTTTCCATGGCCGTTTCGATGAGCCGGGCCGCTTCCTTCCATCCGATGAACTCGAGTAGCATCACGCCCGACAAAATCAGCGACCCGGGATTGATTACGTCTTTGTCGGCGTACTTGGGCGCTGTGCCGTGCGTGGCCTCAAAGACCGCGTAGCCGTCGCCGATGTTGGCGCCGGGCGCAATGCCCAGGCCGCCCACCTGCGCCGCCGCCGCGTCGGAGATGTAATCGCCATTCAGGTTCGATGTCGCAAGGACGCTGTAGTCCTCCGGGCGGATGATGATCTGCTGGAAGATGGAGTCGGCGATGCGGTCGTTGACCAGGATCTTCGACTTCCACGCGCCGTTGCCGTGCGACTTGCCGATCGTATCGAGGACTCCCTTCACCTCTTCGCAAACCGAAGCTTTGAAGCTCGGAGAGCCAAATTCCATCCCCGGCTCGATGAGCGCGGCATGTTCTTCGATTGTCAGGCCGGGCTTCGATTCGGCGTTGCCCAGAATCCAGCTTTCGCGCTCGGTGACCGTCTGGTCGCGGAACTCCTGCGTGGCGACCTCGTAGCCCCACTCGCGGAAGGCTCCCTCGGTGAACTTCTGGATGTTGCCTTTGTGAACCAGGGTGACGGTCTTGCGGCCCGTCTCCAGCGCGTGGCGAATGGCGGAACGCACCAGCCGCTTAGTGCCGAAGATGGAGATGGGCTTGATGCCCACGCCCGAATCGGCGCGGATCTTTTTCTTGCCTCCCTTCAGCAGATCGTCGTTCAGGAAGCCGATCAGACGCGCGGCGTCTTCTGAGCCCTGCTTGAACTCGATGCCCGCGTACACATCCTCGGTATTTTCGCGGAAGATGACGATGTTGAGCTTCTCGGGGTGCTTCACCGGGCTGGGCACGCCCTGGTAGTACTTCACCGGCCGCACGCAGGCGTAGAGATCGAGAATCTGGCGCAAGGCCACATTGAGCGAACGGATGCCGCCGCCGACGGGCGTAGTGAGCGGCCCCTTGATGGAGACGCGCAGATCGCGCGCCGCGGATACGGTGTCGTCGGGCAGCCAGGTATTGAATTGCCGGAAGGCCTTTTCGCCTGCGAAGACCTCGAACCAGCGGATCGCGCGCCGGCCGCCGTAAGCCTTCTCAACCGCGGCGTCGAAGACCCGCTGTGAGGCCTTCCAGATATCTCGGCCGGTGCCGTCGCCCTCGATAAAAGGAATGATGGGATGATCGGGCACAAGAAACTGCCCGGCGCTGTATTCAATCGGCTGGCCGTTTTTAGGCAGGTCCTGCCCGTTGTACGTGCTTTGCATGATTCCGAGGGAAACCCCTTCTGCGAGTGGTCCAGTGTTGAGGCTACCATCCGCAAATTGGAGGTGGCAATGGCAGGGGCGGAGCGGGGGCATGACATTGCGAATGATCAACAAAGGCCGCACTGATCTCGGATCTCAAACAGACATTTTGACCGTTGAGAAGATCCAAGCGAAACCTTGATCCAGCGTCAAACTATGTTCAGGATGACAGCTTTGTGGAGGAGCATTCCTTTTGGGCCGGATTAATAAGGCATTTACTTCCATTTGACATCATGATGCTTTTCGGTCTAGCATCATGATGTGCGAACCACGCTTACTATCGACGACGATATTGCCCGGCTCGTGGAGAAGGAGCAGCGGCGCACCGGCGACTCCTTCAAGGGGACGGTCAACCGACTGCTGCGCCGTGGGTTGACGGTCAAAGGCAATAACGCCGAACGAGCACCGTTCGTAGTGACGCCTCTGTTTATGGGAGTGCGTCCCGAACAGAATTATGACAACATCGAGGCGCTGCTGGAGGAGTTGGAAGGCCCCGGACACAGATGATCGTCGTCGATGTCAATCTGCTTCTGTACGTGTACGACGGCAGATCGATCTCGCACAGCCGGGCGCTGCTGTGGTGGCAATCGGCGATCTCCGGGCCGGAGCTGATCGGCATGCCCTGGCAGACGATTCACGGCTTTCTGCGCATCTCCACGGACAAGCGAATCTCCGGCAATCAAGTACCGATGGAGCGTTCCGTTGCTTTGGTCGAGCAATGGATGAATCTGCCAAATCTTCGTGTCTTGACGCCTGGAGAAGGCCACTGGAGCATCTTGCAACGGATGCTGACTGAGGGACAGGTGCGCGGCCCACTCGTTACCGATGCCCAACTGGCGGCGCTGACCATTGAGCATGGCGGGGTGCTGCACACCACCGACCGCGACTTTGCCCGCTTTCCCGGATTGCAATGGGTCAACCCACTCCTCGCGGCCTGACACCAGGCCTCCCCAGGCCGCGTAAATCTGCCGTGAAATCGAAGATGGTTCTGTTCCCGCCCGTTAAGATGCGATAGACTCATGCGGGAACGTTTGAAAACGGCCGCCAATCTTTCACGCACGGAGGGTACATAGAAATTGGGAAAAAGCATGGTCCCGAAGAGGATTTTCTTCACCAAGGGCGTCGGAAAACACAAGGAGCGTTTGACCTCGTTCGAGCTGGCCCTTCGGGATGCGGGCATCGCCTCGCAAAACCTGGTGCGCGTCTCTTCCATTTTTCCTCCGCAGTGCAAATTGATTCCCCGCAAAGAAGGTCTCAAGTACCTGAATGACGGCGAGGTGGTTTTCGCGGTCATTGCGGAAAACTCGACGCGCGAGCCGCACCGCCTGGTGGCCTCCAGCATAGGCGTGGCGATTCCGGCCGACCGCAACACCTACGGCTACCTGAGCGAGCACCACAGCTACGGCGAGACCGAGGAGCAGGCCGGCGAATACGCCGAGGAACTGGCCGCCGAGATGCTCGCCACAACGCTGGACGTGGAATTCGATCCCGACACCAGTTGGGACGAGAAAAAAGAGATCTACCGCATCTCCAATAAGATCGTCCGCACCAGCAACATCACCCAGTCGGCCGTGGGAGATCGGCGCGGAAAATGGACCACGACCATCGCCGCCGCGGTGCTGATCCTGGAAGAGTGACGGCGGGGCGCTCAAAAGACAGATTGGGGCCAATTCCGCCCGGCGGGGTTGGCCTTGCCGTGTAGGCGGAGAACCATCGCGATGGAGGCTCGAATAAACGAAGCATGACCGCTGCGCGCAAGTTCACGATCGCTCTCGTACAGATGCGCATGGGCGCTGACCCCGAGGCGAACTTCTCCTCTGCGCTCGGCCACGTCCGCGAGGCCGCGCGCATGGGCGCCAAAATCGTCTGCCTGCCCGAGCTCTTCCGCACGCAATACTTTTGCCAGCGCGAGGAGCTTGCGCTCTTTGATCTTTCGGAGGAGATTCCTGGCCCGTCCACAGCGAAGCTGGCAGAGGCGGCGCGGGAGCTGAAGGTCGCGATCGTAGCTTCGCTGTTTGAAAAGCGCGCGCCGGGGCTCTACCACAACACAGCGGTCACGCTCAACGCCGACGGCCACATCGCCGGCGTCTACCGCAAGATGCACATCCCCGACGATCCGCTCTACTTCGAGAAGTATTACTTTGCGCCGGGCGATCTCGGCTTTCAGGCCGTCGATACGGCCTTTGGCCGAGTGGGTACTCTGGTCTGCTGGGACCAGTGGTATCCCGAGGGCGCGCGGCTCACGGCGCTGCAAGGCGCGGAGGTGCTGTTTTATCCCACAGCCATCGGCTGGCACCCGGCGGAGAAGGACGAATTCGGCGCTGCACAATTTGACGCATGGCGCACCATCCAGCGCGCTCACGCCATCGCCAACGGCGTCTATGTGGCCGCGGTGAACCGCGTAGGCGTGGAGCATGGCGACGTGCTGGGCAATCGCGCCCCAGGGCCGGGGCTCGAGTTCTGGGGCGGCAGCTTTCTGGCCGATCCCTTCGGCCGCATCGTAGCCCAGGCCGGGCACGATGCCGAAGAGATCGTCGTGGGCGAGATCGACCGCGCACTGATTGAGGAGACTCGTCGAAACTGGCCCTTCCTGCGCGACCGGCGCGTGGATGCCTACGCGCCCATCGCGCAGCGCTTTCTCGATCCGGCGGCAGCAGACCCGGCGGACGAAGAACGTAAATAGCCATGTCTCTTCGATCCCATGCGAAAACCCGTGTTCCCACCAAACCCACTTTTGGCTTGATGGGCGAAAAGACCCCGCGTGCCCTCGGCTACCGCATGCCTGCCGAGTGGGAGCCGCACGAAGCCACTTGGCTGGCCTGGCCGCACAACGCCAGCGACTGGCCGGGCAAGTTTTCGTCCATCCCGTGGCTTTACGCCGAAATCGTGCGCCTGCTCGCCGCTCATGAGCGCGTGCATCTCGTCGTCGAGAACGTGGCAATGCGACGGCGCGTGGCCGGAATGCTCGACCGCGCCGGCGCAGACCTCGATCGGGTGATCTTCCACCAGTGGCCCACTGACCGTGGCTGGACTCGCGATTCGGGTCCGATCTTTATTAAGAAAGACGGGGTCCGAAACGCGGAAGGCCGGCTCGGCCTCACCGATTGGCGCTTCAACGCCTGGGCCAAGTACTCCGACTGGCGGCTGGACGAAAAGCTGCCGGGCCGCGTGGCGAAGCAGCTCAACCTGCCGGAGTGGCAGCCTGAAGTGCGGCTGGCGGACGGACAAACGCGCCGGGTTGTCCTCGAAGGCGGCTCCATCGACGCAAATGGCGCAGGGCTTCTGCTTACCACCGAAGAATGCCTGCTGAGCGAGGTGCAGCAGCGCAATCCGGGTGTGGGCCGCGAGCAAATGGAGAGGGTCTTTTCGGATTTTCTCGGTGTGGATCGGGTGATCTGGCTCAATCGCGGCATCGCCGGCGACGATACCCACGGCCACGTGGACGACATCGCCCGCTTCGTCGCGCCCACTGCCATCGTCGCAGCCGTCGAGCCGGGTGTGCGCGACCCAAACCACGCGCCGCTCGAGGAAAATCTCGCGCGATTGAAGGCCGCGCGGACCCTCGACGGCAAGCAATTCACCGTCGTCGAGTTGCCGCTTCCGCGCCCGGTCGTCTTCCGCGGCCAGCGTCTGCCGGCCAGCTACGCGAATTTCTACATTGCCAATGGCTTGGTCCTGGTTCCGGCTTTTCATGATCCCAACGACCGCGTGGCGCTGAACACGCTGGCGGAGGTTTTCCCGGACCGCGAGGTCATCGGTATTCACTCGGTCGATTTCATATGGGGCCTGGGCGCGCTGCATTGCATGACGCAGCAACAGCCGGCGGCGCTACCATCAAAGCCATGATCCAAGATCGCGATGCGATGGAGTTGGCGCTCGCCGAGGCAAGGCTCGCCGCCGAAGGCGGCGAAGTGCCCATCGGCGCCGTGGTGGTGCACGGGGGAGAGATGATCGCCAGCGGGCAGAACCGCGTGCTCCGCGATGTGGACCCCACGGCCCATGCGGAGATCGTGGCTTTGCGCGCGGCCGCGGCGGCCCTCGCCAACTATCGCCTGGCCGACTGCACTCTCTACGTCACGCTTGAGCCCTGCGCCATGTGCGCCGGAGCCATGATTCACGCCCGCATCGACCGCATGGTCTTCGCCGCGCCCGATCCCAAGGCAGGCGCCTGCGGCTCGGTACTCTCCGTGCTGAATCACCCGCAGCTCAACCACCAGATGCAGGTGGAGCAGGGAATCGGCGCAGAAGAATCCGCCGAACTGCTGCGGGGATTCTTCCGGGAGCGGCGGTAAAGTTGCCTCATCCGGCGAACTTGCCAACTTGCGAACAGGCGCGCAGCGCCGCCAACTCGCCAACGCCGCTACATCCGCGTCAGCTTCCTGATCCGCTCCGTCTCCGCCGGCCACTTTAAATTGGTGCCGATCGTCATACTGCGCCGCGGCGGATCTTGTCCCGACACGGGCCTGTGGATTGGGGTTCGTGGTTTCCCACCCCAAGCGCCCAGCTACCGCACGAATGAAGATATATCCGTGCGGTCCTGGGTTGGCGGTTTTCGGTTTTCAGCCTGGTCTAGTGTTTTTTTGCGTACTCGGCCATGCCCTGAAAGTCGATGAAGACTGCAGGTTCATTGCCCACGACCCAGCCGTCGTGTCCTGGTGGAATAAGGACGACATCGCCGGCTACGGTGGTCATCTCGGCGCCGTTGTCCATGCGCAGGAGCATTTTTCCAGAAAGCTGGTAGCCGAAATGAGCGGCCTCGCAGCTGCGTGTTTTGGCAATCGGCGCGATGCAGGTAGACCACTTCCATCCGGGCTCGAAAGTGGCGCGTACAACCGTATGTTCGCCCACGTGCAGGACTTCAACCTTGCCTTTGTCAAACGGCCTGACCTCGGCGGGTGCACTGAAATTCTTTCTTTCCATTTTTAACGCTGTTGCCGGCATAGCTTACCTCCTTGGGGAATATCTGGGGAATGGATTGGGGCCCATCGTGCAGGGATACGATACACCCGGCATCCGGCCATGTGAAACATTTTATTGATCAGATCCTCGTCAGTTTGCGAACCCTCTCCTCCTCCGCCGGCCACTTTGCGGCCAATTCCTCGTAATTCCCGCTACGGTAATCCGCAAAATCGAAGCCCGGCGTTACGGTGCAGCCGAAGAGCGCCCATTTTCCGCCCTCGACCAGCCGCTCGCCTTGCCACACTCCCGCCGGAACCACGATTTGCGCGTGTTGGCCGGCAGACAAATCCTGTCCAAGGGTGAAAAGTGCGGAGCGCCCGTCCGGATGGAGTTGTAGCATCTCCACCGGATCGCCGAGGTAAAAGTGAAAGATCTCGTCGGACGCGACCATGTGCATCTCGGAGAAGGTTCCGGCTTCGAGCAGGTAATAAATGGCTGTGCCCTGCGCCCGCACGCCGCGCGGCAACTCAACCATGCCCGCCGACGTGTACGTACGCCGGTACCATCCACCCTCCACCGGGTGCGGCTCCAGCTTGAGCAGCGCCTTAATCTCCTCAGCGGTCATCGTCCTCCCCGGTGGCCATCATCACAGATCGTAGCATCGCACGCGCAGTAAGATGCGCTCATGAACGTGCAGATGTACGCTACGATCTGGTGCCCCGATTGCCGCGCCGCCAGGCGGTTTCTCGATACGCACGGCGTCCAGTACGCCGTGATCGACGTCGATGCTGATGCTGCCGCGTCCGCCGAGGTCATGCGCCGCGTGGGCAAGCGCGCCGTTCCGCAACTGGTGGTCGATGGCGAGTGGTTCCAGCCCTACACGCCTGGCCGCGGCCTGTTGGTCGACGAGCTGCGCCGGCGCCTCGGAATTCCTCGCGGATAGGCGCCTGTAACTCGTACAATTTATGATGGGCTCGCGGCGCGAAGAAGCCGGCAGTTCAGAGCCTGCAGCCGGTAGCCAGTAGCCAGTAGCTGAGAGCTGAAAGCTGACGGCTGAAAGCTGTCTTCAAGGAGTTCTCCGTTGATCGAACGCTATACGCGCCCAGCCATGGGCCGCATCTGGACGGACGAGAACAAGTACGGCTGTTGGCTGCAAGTCGAGTCGGCGGCGAGCACCGTGCTCGCCGAGGATGGCGTGATTCCCGCCTCCGCCGCAGAAGCCATCGCTACCAGGGCAACGGTCTCCGCCGCGCGCGTCGCGGAGATCGAAGCCGAGGTCAAGCACGACGTCATCGCCTTCACCACGGCAGTTGCGGAAAGCCTCAAGAACCAAGGCCTGGACGCCGAGTCCCGCTGGCTGCACTACGGGCTCACGTCGAACGACATCGTCGACACCGCTCAGGCGCTCCAGGTGAAGGAAGCGTCGGCGCTGATCCGCGAAGGCATCGTGGCGCTGCTCGCCGTGCTCAAGCGTCGCGCCCTCGAGTTCAAGCACACGCCCACCATCGGCCGCACGCACGGCATGCACGCCGAGCCGACCACCTTCGGCCTCAAGCTGCTCAACTGGTACGCCGAGATGGAGCGCAACCTGGCCCGCTTCGACGCCGCGGCCGAGGACATGCGCGTAGGCAAGCTCTCGGGCGCGGTGGGCGCCTTTGGGCACTTGAAGCCTGAACACGAAGAAAAAATCTGCGCGCGGCTCGGACTCAGGCCTGCGCCCGTTGCCACCCAGGTTATCCAGCGCGACCGGCATGCGGCATACATCGCCACGCTGGCCATCCTCGGCAGTACCTTGGACAAAATTGCTGTCGAAATCCGCCACCTGCAGCGCACCGAAGTGCGCGAGGCGCAGGAGTACTTCAGCGAAAAGCAAAAAGGCTCCTCGGCCATGCCGCACAAGAAGAATCCCATTACTTCGGAGCAAATCAGCGGCCTGGCGCGGGTCCTTCGCGGCAATGCGCAGGCAGCGCTTGAGGATATTGCGCTCTGGCACGAGCGCGACATCTCGCACTCGTCGGTCGAGCGCGTCATCTTTCCCGATTCGACGATTCTGGCGGACTATTTGCTCGCCAAAACCACGGACCTCATCGACCGGCTGCTGGTCTACCCCAAGCGGATGAAGAAAAACCTCGAATCGACCGGCGGGCTAATTTTTTCGGGACAGCTTTTGCTCGACTTGGCCGAGGCCGGCATGTTGCGCGAAGACGCCTACCAGCTGGTGCAGTCGCACGCCATGCGCGCCTGGAAAAACGATCTGAGCTTCCGCGACGAAGTGGCGCGCGACCCCAAAATTGCAAAGCTGCTCAGCCCTAAAATTCTGGCGCGCACCTTCGACTATTCGCGGCAGCTCACCAATGTCGACGCCATCTTCAAGCGCGTGCTGGAAAGCTGACATGGAATCCGCACACCTCACCGTCGCCATCACCGGCGCTTCTGGCGTCCTCCTTGGCCGCGAGCTGCTCCGCGCGCTTGAAGCCGACGAGCGCGTCGCCCGAGTCCACTTTGTCGCCTCGGAAAACTCGTTGCGCGTGCTGGCCGAGGAGCTGGGCGTGAGCGGTCGCAGCAATCTGCTCAAAAAACTTCTCGGCGCTGCGCCGAAAAAGATCGTCCAGCATGCTGATGCCGACATTGGCGCACCCATCGCCAGCGGCAGCCATCCCTCCAGCGGCATGATCATCCTGCCTTGCTCGATGGGCACGTTGGCCGCAATCGCCCTCGGCCTCGCCAACTCGCTCATCGCCCGTGCAGCCGACGTTACGCTCAAGGAACGCCGCCCGCTCCTTCTCTGCGTGCGCGAAACCCCCTTCAACCGCATCCACCTGCGCAACATGACACTGGCCGCCGAAGCCGGCGCCACCATCTTCCCCTGCATCCCGGCCTTCTACAACCACCCCGCCGGTTCTGAGGAGATGGCCCGCCAGTTCGCCTGCCGCGTGCTGGCCCACATCGGCCTCCCGCAGCCAGGAGCCTACGTCTGGAAGCCCGAAGAATAGCGAAGTAGGCCCGGAACCTGAAACCGTACTAGCCACGAAGTTGTAGCGCGTCTCTCCCGTTCTTTGCTTGACACCCACCCCTTCGCCCCTTGATACTGCCTTTATGCCGGTCTCACGGGAACACGGAATTGCGGTCATGGCCATGTGCATGTGTATGGTCTGCGGACCCGTCCGTGAGGCTCTTGAGCGGCGAATGCGCTAACAACGCAACCGATTCAGAAGTCGAGCGGCCCGGGTCCTGAAAACGGATGCGGGCCGTTTTCATTGTTTCTTTTACCCCAACGGCGAAACGCCCGTCGTTCCACCCAAGAAGCGCAAGACCGCTTCTTGGGGCCCGTCGTTGGGGACACCGGGCAGCTCGACCCGCTATCGATCCCCGCCGTCCCCGAAGCAAAGACCACACGAACTTGAAGGAGATCATTATGTCGGAACCGAAACAGCATCAGCTTGCCACGCAGGCCGTCCACGCCGGCCAGTCGCCCGATCCAACCACCGGCGCGCGGGCCGTACCCATTTACCAGACCACCTCCTATCTCTTCCAGGACGCGGACCACGCCGGCCGCCTGTTCGCGCTCAAGGAGTTCGGCAACATCTACACGCGCATCATGAACCCCACCACTGACGTCCTTGAAAAGCGCGTGGCGGCGCTCGAAGGCGGCGCGGCGGGACTGGCCACGGCCTCAGGCCAGGCAGCGGAAACGCTGGCGATCACCACGCTGGCCGCGGCCGGCGACGAGATCGTCTCCACCACCTCGCTCTACGGCGGCACCTACAACCTCTTCCACTACACGCTGCCCAAGCTCGGCATCAATGTGAAGTTCGTCGATGGCGACGATTTCGACGGCCTGCGCGCTGCCATCAACTCGAAGACCCGCGCCGTCTACACTGAGACGCTGGGCAACCCCAAGCTCGACGTCGCCGACATCGAAACTCTCGCCTCGATCGCTCACGAGCACAAGCTGCCGTTCATCATCGACAACACCTGCGCCTCGCCGGCGCTGACGCGGCCTATCGAGTGGGGCGCGGACATCGTGGTGAACTCGGCCACCAAGTTTCTCGGCGGCCACGGAACGGCCATTGGTGGAGTGATTGTGGACGCCGGCAAGTTCGACTGGGCCGCCTCGGGCCGCTTCAAGGACTTCACCGAGCCCGATCCCTCGTATCACGGCCTCCGCTACACTGAGGCCTTCGGCCCGCTGGCCTTCATCCTGAAGGCGCGCGTGCAAGGGCTGCGCGACACCGGCGCGGCGCTCTCGCCATTCAACGCCTTCCTGCTCCTGCAGGGCATCGAAACCCTGCACCTGCGCATGGAGCGCCACTCCGAGAACGCCCTGGCTGTGGCCAAGCACCTGGAGCAGCATCCCGGCGTCGAGTGGGTGAACTATCCCGGCCTTGCCTCCAGCCGCTACTACGCGCGGGCAAAGAAGTATCTGCCTGTCGGCCAGTCGTCGCTGGTCACCTTCGGCATCAAGGGCGGCTACGAGGCCGGAAAGAAGCTGATCGATACGCTCGAGCTGTTCTCGCTGCTGGCCAACATCGGCGACGCCAAGTCGCTGGTGATTCACCCGGCATCGACCACGCATCAGCAGCTTTCGGTGGAAGAACAGGCTTCAACGGGCGTTACGCCGGAGCTGGTACGGCTTTCCGTCGGCATCGAGGACATCCGCGACATTCTGGCCGACCTCGATCAGGCAATTGAAGTTGCCAACGGGCAGAAATTCGCTGGATCGGCCACAGTGGCGGCGCGATAAGGCAAAATAAACAAGATGACCGATACTTACAATCGCAGCGGCGCCTCGCCGCCGAAATCCAAGACGGGGGTCCCCGAGGACAGGTCTTCGTCCGCGGGGTCGAAGATCGTGGAGCCCACCTACGAAGGCGATTTTGTGCTGGACGGCTCCCTGCCGCTGGAGTGCGGCCACTCGCTTGTCTGTCCCACGCTGCATTACGCCGTCTACGGCCGGCTGAATGCGGCGCGGGACAATGCCGTACTGATTTGCCATGCACTATCGGGATCGGCGCTGGTGGGCTCGTGGTGGCCCGAGATCTTCGCTCCCGGCGCGGTTCTCTCGCTGGAGCACGACTTCGTCATCTGCATCAACATGCTGGGCTCCTGTTATGGATCCACGGGGCCTGGCGCCGTCAATCCCGAGACGGGTCAATCGTATGGGCCCGATTTTCCTCTGGTCAGCGTCCGCGACAATGTGAGGGCGCAGGCCCGGCTGCTGGATTCCCTCGGCATCCGCCGTCTGCGGCTGGTGTTGGGCGCATCGATCGGCGGCATGCAGGCGCTGGATTGGACCATCCTCTATCCCGATCGCATGGAGCGCGCTCTGGTCATCGGTGTAACGCCGCTCTCCGCCATGGGATTGGCGCTCAACCACCTGCAGCGACAGGCCATACTGCACGATCCGGAGTGGTCCGGCGGACGCTATCTGCCGCAACGCCCGCCGCGCCGCGGGCTGGCGCTGGCCCGCCAGATCGGCATGATCAGCTACAAGTCCGCGCCGCTGTTCGACGAGCGATTCGGCCGCAATCCCAACCGCACGGGTGAAGATCCCTGGGCAGCGGACGGCAAATGCGGCGGACTGACCGGCGGGCGCTTTGACATCGCCGGTTATCTCGATTACCAGGGCCAGCGGTTCATCGAGCGCTTCGACGCCAACGCTTACCTGGCCATCCTGCGCGCCATGGACACCTGGGATCCGTTGCGCGGCTACGCTTCGCCCCAGGAAGCCTTCGGGCGAATCGAGGCCCGCCTGAGCTTCGTTGGCATCAGCTCCGACTGGCTCTTTCCTGCTGAAGAGGTGCGGCGCTTTGCCGAGGCCATCCTGCAGGCGGGCGCCCGGGTGGACTATCGCGAGATGAAGAGCGACCACGGCCACGATGCTTTCCTGGCCGAGCAGGCAGAGCTGGTGCGGCTGCTACAGTAGGGCCTGTCCTGCAATTTGGAACTGCCGTGCCCAAATGGATCGCAACATTTGTGTCCTCTCGCCTTATCGGGTTGCGGAACCGCCGGCGACGGTTCCGTGGTTTTGCTTGTCAGCGGCGCGATAGCTTCTTATAATCCTCCTACAAAGCATTGGGAGGCGTGGTATCGTATATCCGTTGCCGCGGCTCTCGTCCGCCTTGAAGGATGGTTGTGTCTTCATGGGCGAAAGAGTCAATCTTGATTTCTATTTCGGCATTTCCCAGGAGCATTGCATGAAGAAGTTAGTCTTTGCATCTGCGATGGCACTGGCAGTCATGAGCCTTGCTACAGCGCCGCCACTGCGGGCTCAGGACTCCAGCCAGATCAGCCTTCCGGCGGAACAGTACAACGCGTACCAAAACGCCATCACACAAACCGATCCGGCAGCCAAGGCCTCAGCCCTTGAGGGTTTTCTGCAATCGTACCCTCAAACCCAGGTAAAGACCGGCGTCCTTACCCAGTTGATTCAAACCTACCAGCAATTGAACCAACCGGCGCAGGTTTTGAGCGCTGCCACACGGTTGCTGCAGGTGGATCCCACGAATTTCCAGGCCATCTTCGCTGCTGTGTACTACAAGAAGCAACAGTGCGGCCAGAGCCTCGATGCGTCGGGATCGAGCACCGATCCGCAAACCTGCGACGATGCCGCGGCCCTGGCTCTGAAGGGGCTCACGGTTCCCAAGCCGGCCGACACGTCAGACAGCGACTGGAAGAATCTGACGGCTACTGCGTATCCCATCTTCCACTCGGCCATCGCCTTTGACGACGCGGTCTCGAAGAAGGACTTCGCTGGCGCCATCAAGGAATACACTGCCGAACTGATGCTCTATCCGCCTGACGCGTGCGCCAAGCCGGGCCCCTGCCTTGCGGACACGCTGCAGCTTGCGCAAGCTTACGCCAAGCCGGGTCCAGACAAAGATGCAGTGAAGGCCGTCTGGTTTTTCGCCCGCTTCATCGACTTTGCGCCGCCTAATTACAAGACTCAGATCGAGCCGCTGCTCGATTACTGGTACAAGCGCTATCACGGCACGCTCGACGGCGATGCTGCCATTACGCAGCAGATCAACGCGATCAAGGCGAAGTCCCAGGCCACGCTCTTCCCGCCGGCGGACTTCACCATCGCGCCTGCTCCAACGCCGGCGGAGCTGGCCCATCACGCCTATACCAGCGGCGATCCGAAAATGTTGGGTCTCGAAGACAAGGAGTACATTCTGGCCAATGGCTCGGACCAGGATGCCAGCGGCCTTTGGGCGCTTCTGAAAGGCCAGGTTACTCCCGTTCCCGGCATTGTCATCACCGATCCCGCAACGGTATTGAAGGTCGCCGTCACCACCACCGCCTCGGTCAAGCCCAACGACTTTGTGGTCAAGCTCAGCAATCCAGCAGCTTGCAGCGCCGTTCCTGCGCCGCCCTCCGAACTTCACGCCAAGGATGCGCAAGCCTACATTCTGGCGAACGGAGTGAAGGCCGATACCGACGCCATGGGAGACATCCTGACCGAGACGCCGGCGCACATCCGCAAGATCGCCATCGAGCCCGCGGTTGCGGCGATTAACGTGGCCGTCACGCAGGACGCCAAGGATGCCCACACCGCCGACTTTACCGTCAACATGAAGGCCCCGGTCTCTTGCAAGGAGGCTCCGGCCTCCGGCTCGGCGCTCGGACTGCAGTCTACCGGCGCTGTGGAATTGGACGGCACGTACGATACCTACACGCATACCGCGGCTGCGGGAACAACTGCCGCATCCGCGCAAATCCTCCTCAGCGATGGATTCATCCAGCAGGAGAAGAAAGCCCCGGTGCATCACCCCGTCAAGCCTTCACCCGCGCACCACGCGCAATAACCGGCGGGCCCTCCTTCACCGTGTCGCATCGGAGATCGCGGGCCGCGCAACACCATGCTTCTGGGATCGTCAAGGGCAGTCCGCTTCGGTGGCCTGCCCTTTTTGTTTTCTTCCGCTCAGTCTGATTGTGGGCACTGGTGGCGCGAGCGCGCCCCTCGTCCAAAGGGCTGCCGCACGCAGTGCCTACTCGCCCAGCATGATCCGCTGGATCGCCGACGCTCGCCCCGTCGCGGGATCGCACGTGACCAGCGCCGCGCACATCTTGGGATTTCCCTTCGCCGCCTCGAACTTGCCCGGCATTGCGGTCAGGAATTTGTGCAGCACCAACTCCTTCTCAACGCCGATGATGCTGTCGTACGGCCCGCTCATGCCCACGTCCGTCTGGTAGGCCGTTCCATGCGGCAGAATACGCTCGTCGGCGGTCGGCACATGCGTGTGCGTGCCCAGAACCGCCGTCACGCGTCCATCCAGGTACCACCCCATCGCCGCCTTCTCGCTGGTGGCTTCGGCGTGGAAATCGACCACGATCACCTTGGCCCGGAGCGCGGCCAGCAGGCCGTCGGCGGTGCGGAAGGGATCGTCGATCGCCGTCATGAAGACGCGCCCCTGCAGTTGCAACACCGCGTAGTCCACGCCTGCGGCGGTCTTTCCTTCATAGAAGCCGTAGCCCGGCGACCCGGGCGGAAAATTCATCGGCCTCAGCAATCGCCGCGCGCGCTCCTGGGTGTAAGGCGCTGCTGAATTCAGATAGTCGAGCAGTTCCTTCTTGTCCCACACGTGGTTGCCTGTGGTCAGAACATCGGCGCCCAGTTCGAAGATCTCCTCGGCCAGTGCCGGCGTCACGCCGAAGCCTCCCGCGGCGTTCTCCACGTTCACAATCGTCAGATCGACCTGATGCGCCTCGCGCACGTGGCCGATGTGCTCGCGCACAATCCTGCGCCCCGCGCTGCCGAAGATGTCGCCGATGAAAAGGATGTTCAAACTGGCTTGGCTCCTCAGGGGGTCCTTCATCCCTCAATTAGAATGCCGCAGCACATAAACAACCCAGGGCGCGATGCGCGTCTCGCTCACCCAGCTGTACGGCTCGTCCCCATTCGCCAGAGGCTTTCGCATCTCCACAATCTCAAGCCCTGCGCGGGAAAAGACCTCAAGATACGACTCGTGTGGCCAGTAGATGTCCAAACAAGGCGACCGATCCGCGAAGTCCGTCGTGAGGGTTCTTACGGTGTCACCCGGCTTGGCGTTTCGGTTCTCGTGGAAGTCTTTGGTCGAAAAGGAGGCCCATTCGTTCACGTAAATCTCCGGTGAGGATACGATGTTCACTAGGATGCCATCCGGCTTGAGCAACCCGCGCAGGTCGCCGAATAGGCGAACCTTGGTATCCATGCCGGGAATGTTGTCGAAGGTGAATGCCGATTGGATGAGAGAAAAACTCTCGCGCGTCAAACCGCTCATGTCGTCGTCGGGAATGACGCGGTAGTCGCCAAGTGGATCGATCTCGTGCGCTTTCGCAACCATCTCCGGCGAGATATCCACGCCGATCGTCTCAAATCCAAGCCCGCGAAGGAATCGTGTCGAGCGGCCCGCACCACAGCCAAAATCGAGCGCCGTTCTCCCCCGCACTCGTGCCGAATAAATTTCCGGCAAGTCGCGGAAGGCGAGATAGTAAGTATTGGAGAAATCGAGTTTCGAGTAGTCTTCAGCGAAGGCGACACTCTGATAGCTGTTGACGAATTCCATCGACGATCTCCTTCCCGCTCCGCCGCGGGTGCCTATTCCGTGCTTTCCGGGCCCTGATTCCTGACCCCTGTTTTCTGACCCCAGCTCTCTGCTTCTCATTAACGGAAACAGAATCACGTCGCGGATCGACTTTGAGCCGGTCAGCAGCATCACCAGGCGGTCGATGCCGATGCCTTCGCCGCCCGTCGGAGGCAGGCCGTAAGCCAGAGCGCGCACGTAGTCCTCGTCCATCTGGTGTGCTTCCTCGTCGCCGCGGGCTCGCTCGGCGATCTGCTGCTCGAAGCGTTTGTGCTGCTCCACTGGATCGTTCAGCTCGCTGAAGGCATTGCCGATTTCGAAGCCGCCGATGTAGACCTCGAACCTCTCCACCCAATCGGGCTCGTCCGGCTTCTGCTTGGATAGCGGCGAGACGGCGGTTGGAAACTCGTAGATGATGGTCGGCTGGACGAGGTGCGGCTCGACAAGGTATTCGAAAAGGCCATTAACGAGTTTTCCAGCGGGCGCGCCCTTTTGGGCTTCGTCGATAGCCTCGGTAAGAAGGTTTCTTACAGGGATGAGCCAGATGCCGCGAGTGTATTCTGCGAGCATTGGATCATCTTTCGACTTAGCGAGATAGCCAAACCCCCCGGAACTGGCTTTTTCTGCTTCCTTGACTGGCTGAGGAATCGACGCTTCCACCGCTTCGAGGGCCGCTTTGAGACGGACGAGCATCGATTCCGCTGAACTCATTTCCTCAGGCGTCGGTCTTGCCCCAGCGGCTTCCGGCCAGTGCAATGCAATCGCTTCCCGCATCGTCAGCCGTTCCCACTTCCCGAGATCGATCTCCACGCCATCAAACGTTGTCACCGTCGTCCCGTTTACTTCGAGCGCGACAAACTTGATCAGCTCCTCCGTCAAATCCATCAGGTCGTGGTAGTTCGCGTAGGCCTGGTAGAACTCGAGCATCGTGAACTCGGGATTGTGCTGCGTGCTCACGCCCTCGTTGCGGAAGTTGCG
>PMYE01000145.1 GCA_003171315.1 Acidobacteriaceae bacterium | reverse complement strand
TATCTATTTACGGATAAGCTCTATATCCGTAAATTCCTGATTCTAAAGGGAAGCATCCCGTAAATCCACAAATTTATTAGAGTTAGGGCGTTTTAGAGGCCCCGCGGGCGTGAGGGAGGTCCACATTCGCGCAAAAATGCGGTGGGCCGAGCCAATTCGGGCCGTTTGGGGTCGTTTTGTCGCACAAAATCGACCAAATTTGTCGAAATTTGTCGACGGTTTTTAGGTAGATTTGTTGATGCTAAAAGAGTTATGTGGCATTTTTGAGCTTTTGGCACCGAAAATTTTTCCTTATTTAATTTTGACCTCCAGAGGCGGCGAGTCTCAACAACCAACGGTTTGCCCATCTAAGACAAGTGTAGCGTCCTGAAGGAAATGATCGGCAAAGTTGGCGGATGTTTTTTGCGAGCGTTTTCAGAGGATTACGAGGAAAATCCGCTGGAGGACACTTGACCTTTTCGTCTTCGCGCTTCCGAGATTGGCTCGGACAACTCGGTGATGAAGAATGGGCGCACCCCGCCCCAGCGGAGCCATGGCGGGGCGTCCACTTTCGACACTTGGGCTATTTGCCGTACACCTTCTTGGCAGCGGCTCCGGCTTCGGCGTCCTCGATGACCGGATAGGTTTCCAACTCCAGAACGTCGGCCCATTCGGCCGCGCTCTCGGCAAGGGCCGTGAGGTCGCTCGCTTCGATGAGATGCCAGCCAAGCGTCGATCCTGGAACGTGCCAGCGGCCCAATGTTTTGGCTCCGGCCGGCACTGCGCCGCCCGTACGTAGAAACTGGTCAACGGCAGTCTTGTATTTACCGGGGACAGTCTTCCACACCACCATGAACTTCATGATTTTTCCTCCTTGGGGAAGGTTTTGTTGGTTGCGATTGCTTGGCCCGTGAGGCTCTGCTTGGGCCAAATGGAACGGGCTTTAGGCTATACCGGTGAGGCTGGAGTGACAAATGAATTCGTGGGGCAGGAGGATGTGCGTTTCCGAGTGTCGGAGCACTATGTGGGGCGCTATTTTGTGCTGGAGAACATTCCGGCACCGAGTCCGCCCGATCTATTTCCAAATCTCAACCGCTTTGGAGGCAAGATCGTTCGCCCTTTTCAGAATCTGTGGCACATCCCAAGCGCTGAAGTCCCGAGCGATTTGCTTGGTCATGGTAATCTCTGATTTTTGGTATGCATGTCTCTTTTTGTCAAAGCAGGCGTTTCCTAGCTTGTTGTTCACTCTGCCGCCAAGAAGAGTGAGATTGCCCACGTGCCACACATAATCTGTGAGCTTGTTTGCGTTCTTCCAGCAGGGGTCGGGATGTTGGGGGAAGATATGTTCAACGGTACCGTCGGTGATGCCGAGCTCCTTGGTCCCGCCCTGCATTCTCGCGGCAATGGAGCTCAATAAGAATTGCGCTTGGTTCCGGCTTAGCAGCAATTTCTCGAATTCCCTCTTTACGCTCGGGTCGTCGGGGTTGATCTTCCTCAGCCGGTGATTTACCTCTTGCAGTGCCCTGGAGTCCGGGGCTCCCTCCTCGTGGCGTTTCCGAAGTAGCCGAGCTGATTCAAAGAATGCGTTCTCGAGATCGCTTGGATTGCGATTTGTCACTACCGCGTGCCGCACAATGAGGGACACCACGGACCTCGCTAGCTTCGCGAAGTTCTTTCTATTCATACACCTCATACCCGCAAGCAGGAGGGGCAAAGCCGACGCGGATTGCAAATAGTGAACTATTCCGTCCACATTTGGCACCGCAGCGCCGAGTGCATCGGGGTCGCAGTTAATCAGCTTCAGATACGCCTCACACTCGTCAAAGCAGAGGTCGACAAAACCAACGCTAGTAATGCTGTTTGTATCTAGGTGGCTCTTGATTTCATGAAAGAGACCCCGCGCCTTCAGATCCCCATACTTCGAGACCCACATGTGCCTGAGGAATCGATCGATGTCCTTTGTGCCCATCATTTCCAGAACGCGGCTCCAGGTTTCGCGCACCTTCGATCGGTCCCTTTTACTTGCGCACCGACGCATCAGGAAGTTGAGGACCAAGTCTGGGACAGACAGGCGGAGCCCCCGGTCGTTGAGCGTTTCAAATATCTGGTAGGCGTCATCCTCGCTGTCAACATGTATCGCGACCATGGCGAGATCTTTGGAAATCGTGTCTCGGAGGCGCCGAAGGTACGTTATCTTCTTTTCGGGTGTCATTCCAGCAAGCTGGCTGCTAATCGCCTCACTCAGGAATTGTTGTGCGCTTTCGATTAGGCGATGGGAGCGCAGCTTGGCGCGGGATTTAACGCGAGGTGTGTGCTGAATCCGAGATCGAAAGAATGTCCTGTCAAGTTCGCCGAGATTGAGAGAGAACGTGTCGTCGTCTTCGCTCTTTGAGATCAGGTCCTTCTGTGTATCTCGGGCAAGGGTGCTCGCCTTTGTTCCGCGAATTTCGGCGGCTGCGTCGCGGATCACGCCGAATAGAATCGTGGCTGTCGCGAGCCTTTGTTGTCCATCAAGCAGGAGGATCTGCCTCAGCTCACGCTTCAAAACGATTGGACCGAGAAAATATGTCTTGTTGGCGCTCTGTTTTACAACGATCGAATTGAAAGCTCGGACATCCTCCCAAAAGGCCGCAACTTGGGTCTTCTCCCAGCTGTATCCTCGTTGAAATTCCGGAACATTTACCGAGAGCCTCTCATATTGGCCGAGCAGTTCACCGAACCGCAGTGGTTTGGAGTCAAATGCTTCTTTCATAGGCAGAGATTATCTGGAGTGCCGCCTGGCCTGTCAACATGCAATCAGGTGCGGAGTGGAATTGGGCCAACTGTCTAACGCCGCTGCGGCGCGGTTGGGGATCGTCCCCTGCTAGGTGATTTCGACGCAGTTGTGGCGCGCGCGACGCCCGCTAGCTCATTACGACGCCTTTGGCGAGCATGGCTTTGATGCCGCGGAGGGCCTAGCGGGTGCGTTCTTCGTTCTCGATTAACGCGAAGCGGACGTGGTTATCGGCGATTGGCGCATCCCGAAAAGCAGGTCCCTCGACTCCCCCCAGCGTCGGGCCGCTACCCCACTGGCGTGGGGCCCCAAGCGCGCTTCGCTCGGGATGACACGGGGTAGAGAGAGCTCAAATCTGTGCGCTCCGTTCGGGATGACACAAATACAGTGATCAAGGGTCAGTGGTCAGGGATCAGTCGCGCCCTGGCGACAAAGAAAAAGACGGCGCGGCTCAAGCCGCGACCTTTGTTTTTCGAATTGAACGGCCCGGTTCCCAGGACTGCGCCCGCGCAAATTTGCGCCGGGCTTGTCCTGGGCTATTTTCGTGCGCTCCCTACGGGAGCTTCCTGAGCGTTGTGCCGGGACGACGCCCTTGGCGAGCATGGCCTTGAGGCCGCGGAGGGCACAAAAACAGGGATCAGGGGTCAGGGATCGGGGATCAGTCCCACCCTGGCGACAAAGATGGCGCGGCTGCGCCGCGCACTGTGTTTCTCGAATTGAACGGCCCGGTTCCCAGGGCTGACGCCCTGGGCTAGTTTCTTGCGCTCCCTACGGGAGCTTTTTGAGCGTTACGCCGGGACGACGCCTTTGGCCAGCATGGCGTGGTTGCCGCGGAGGGCAAAAAAACAGGGATCAGGGATCAGGGATCAGTCGCGCGCTGGCGACAAAGAAACAGACGGCGCGGCTGCGCCGCGTACTTTGTTTTTCGAATTGGACGGCCCGGATCCCAGGGCTGGCGCCCTGGGCTATTTTCTCGCGCTCCCTACGGGAGCTTCCTGAGCGTTACGCCGGGACGACGCCTTTGGCGAGCATGGCTTTGATGCCGCGGAGGGCCTGGCGGGTGCGTTCCTCGTTCTCGATGAGGGCGAAGCGGACGTGGTTGTCGCCGTAGTCGCCGAAGCCGATGCCGGGCGAGACGGCGGTTTTGGCCTCGGTGAGCAGGAGCTTGGAGAACTCGAGCGATTTGAGCTCGCGGTAGGCCTCGGGAATTTGGGCCCAGACGAACATGGTGGCGCGGGGCTTGGCGACGCTCCAGCCGGCCTTGTTGAGGCCTTCGACGAGGACGTCGCGGCGGCGGCGGTAGGTGTCGCAGATTTGCGCGACGCATTCCTGAGGCCCTTCGAGGGCGGCGATGGCGGCGACCTGGATGGGCGTGAAGATGCCGTAGTCGAAGTAGCTCTTGAGGCGGGCGAGCGCGTTGACGAGACGCTGATTGCCGACCATGAAGCCGACGCGCCAGCCGGGCATGTTGTAGGACTTCGAAAGCGTGAAGAATTCGACGGCGACGTCTTTGGCGCCGGGAACCTGCATGACGCTGGGCGGCTTGTAACCGTCGAAGGCGATGTCGGCGTAGGCGAGGTCCTGAATGAGCCAGAAGCCGTGCTCGCGGGCGAGCTCGACCAGGCGCGCGAGGAAGGGCAGGTCGACACACTCGGTGGTGGGGTTGGAGGGGAAGTTGACGATGAGGGCCTTGGGACGCGGCGTCATGCGCGGGATGAGTTCCTCAAGCTGGGCGAGGAACTGCTCCTGGTCGTGGACGGGGACGCTGACGATGTGCGCGCCGGCGATGACCGGGCCGTAGATGTGGATGGGGTAGCTGGGGTTGGGAACGAGGACGGTGTCGCGCGAGTCGAGGATAGCGAGACAGAGGTGGGCGATGCCCTCCTTGGAGCCGATGGTGACGATGGCCTCGGAGTCGGGGTCGAGCGAGACGCCGTAGCGGGTATGGTACCAGTGGCAGATGGCTTTGCGCAGGCGGGGGATGCCGCGGGAGACGGAGTAGCGATGCGTCGGAGGCTTCATGACAGCTTCGACGAGTTTGTCGACGATGTGTTTGGGCGTGGCGCCGTCGGGGTTGCCCATGCCGAAGTCGATGATGTCTTCGCCGCGGTGGCGGGCGGCGGACTTCATTTCGCCGGTGATGTTGAAGACGTAGGCGGGCAGGCGCTGAATGCGGGAGAACTCTTCCATGATGACTCCAGTGTAAAGCCAGCGGCGTTCGCGGAGTTAGCGGCGCTAGCGGGGTTAGGGATCGGAACCGACGGAACAGGGATCAGGGATCAGGAACGACGGGACGCCGGGACTTAGGGACTCGGGACTAAGCAACATGTCCGTGGCGCGGACGCCCTGACTGCGAACTAAGAACTGCGAACTGGTTTTCTTGTGAGGGGAGGCAGGAGTCTAGG
Organism: Acidobacteriaceae bacterium; assembly: GCA_003171315.1. Classification (GTDB taxonomy): domain Bacteria; phylum Acidobacteriota; class Terriglobia; order Terriglobales; family Acidobacteriaceae; genus Telmatobacter. The sequence goes on along the minus strand of PMYE01000145.1, from coordinate 25,932 downwards.
CGGCGGGAGCCGCCGCAGCCGCGGCCGCGCGTGCGGCGATGGCGAGAGCGCGATGGCTGGCGGGCTGCTGCATGGGTTCCATTATAGCGGAAAGACAGCGGAGTTAGCGGAGTTAGCGGGGTTGGCGTGGCTAGCCGGGTTAGCGCGGCTAGCGAGGTTGGCGGCGGTGAGGACGACCGTGGAGAGGCTGGGACTGCGGCATCCCACCCTAAATGCATAAAGCGCATTTAGGATGGGGCACCCCAGCGGGTTTGGCCGAATTGGCGATGCTGGCGGCGGTTTTTGCGCGCGCGGGCCGATTCGGTGGGACAATGGAGGCAGGACCTGTTTGCCGCACCGAGCGGGGCCGCATTGCTTTCAGCCGGGGGAGCACGGCCTGTATCTGCCGATCACGCCCGCGCAGCCACTCTTCCTGTTTGAGAGATGGCCGATGAATGCGCTGCTGATCTATCCGGAATTCCCCGAGACATTTTGGAGCTTCAAACACGCGCTCAAGTTCTTGGGCAAGCGGGCGGCGCAGCCTCCGCTGGGCCTGATGACGGTGGCGGCGCTGCTGCCGGGCGCATGGAAGAAGCGGCTGGTGGACACCAACGTGGAGCGGTTGCGCGATCGCGACCTGAAGTGGGCCGACGTGGTGATGCTGAGCGGGATGCACATCCAGCTCGAGTCGCTGGTGGAGATTGTGAAGCGTTGCCGGGAGCGCGGGCTGCGCACCGTGGTGGGCGGGCCGATTGCGAGCAGCGTGCCGGCGGCGGAGCTGAAGGCGGACCACGTGGTGATCGGCGAGGCGGAGAGCCTGATTGGCGATCTGGCGCGGGAGCTGGAAGCGGGAACTGCGAGGCGCGTGTATCAGGCGGCGGAACGGCCGGGTATGGAGACAAGCCCGCTGCCCGACCTGAGCCTGATCAAGATGAAGCGCTACTCGACCATGACTGTGCAGTACTCGCGCGGCTGCCCGTTCAACTGCGAGTTCTGCGACATTATCGAGATTTACGGGCGGCGGCCGCGGACCAAGGCCGTGGCGCAGGTGCTGGCCGAGCTGGACCAGTTGCGCGCGTCGGGCTGGCGCGAGGCCGTGTTTATCGTGGACGACAACTTCATCGGCAACAAGGCGCGGGCCAAGGAATTGCTGCGGGCGCTGGCCGCGTGGCGGGCGCGGACGAGCGCGCGATTCGACTTCATTACAGAGGCGTCGTTGAATCTCGCCGACGACAAGGAGCTGATGCAGCTGATGAAGGACGCGGGCTTCAAGTCGGTGTTTCTGGGAGTGGAGACGCCGGATGAGTCGGGCCTGATTGCCAGCAACAAGCTGCAGAACACGCGGCGCAGTTTGCTGGAGAGCGTGGCCACGATCCAGAGCTACGGGGTGGAGGTGATGGGCGGGTTCATCCTGGGCTTCGACACGGATAAGGAAGACATCTTCGACCGCATGGTGGATTTCATCCAGAAGAGCGGGATACCGATTGCGATGGTGGGGCTGCTGCAGGCCATGCCGGGAACGCAACTGTTCCGGCGGCTGCGGCGCGAAGGGCGGATTGTGGACGCGGGCGGCGGCAACAACACGTTTTGCGACCGGCTGAACTTTTTGCCGCGCATGGATGCGGCAAAGCTGGTGGAGGGCTACCGCGACGTGATGAAGAGGATTTACAACTGCGAGGCCTACTACGAGCGAGTGAAGCTCTACCTGAACCGGGCGCATCCCAAGCCGGCAAAGCTGCCACATGGGCAGCGCTTCAAGAGTCCGCCGCGTGAGGCATGGATGACCCGCAACAACCTGCGCGCGCTGGTGAACTCCATCGTGCGGCAGGGAGTCTTTGGGCGGCACCAATGGAGCTACTGGAAGTTCCTAGCCGCGGCGGCGACCAAGTACCGGCGGTGCTTTGGCGCGGCGATGACGCTGGCGGTGATGGGGCATCACTTCCAGGTGATGACGCGGAAGCTCGTAAAGGCGATGGAGAAGGGGGTGTCGCCGATGGCGGAGGCCGCGGAGGAATTGCCGGAGAAGGCAGGCAGCGACTAAGACGACGCGGGCGCAGGGCGGAGTGCCGGCGGCGGGCCACAAACTTTATACTTGTTCTGACATGCAAGAATCCCTACCCCAAAAGTTTCTACCTGTTGCCGAACAGATGGATCTGCTCCAGAAGGGCGCGGCGGAGATCATCCGCGTGAGCGACCTTCGCGAACGCCTTGAGGAGAGCCGCAAAACCGGCCGCCCGCTGAGGGTGAAGGCGGGGTTCGACCCCACGGCGCCCGACCTGCACCTGGGGCACACCGTGCTGATGCGCAAGCTGCGGCACTTTCAGCAACTGGGGCACACGGTGATTTTCCTCATCGGCGACTCGACGGCGCTTATCGGCGACCCGACGGGGCGGAATGTGACGCGGAAACCGTTGACGCGCGCGGAGATCGACAAGAATGCCGAGACGTATAAGCAGCAGGTGTTCAGGATCCTCGATGAGAAGTTGACCGAAGTGCGCTACAACTCCGAGTGGCTGGACAAGCTTGGGTACGCCGGCCTGATCGGCCTGTCCGCAAAGGTCACGCTCTCGCAGATGCTTGACCGCAAGGAATTTCTTACCCGCTTCCGTGCGGAGCAGGACATCAGCCTCCATGAGCTTCTATATCCGCTTGCGCAGGGCTACGATTCCGTCGTCTTGAACAGCGATGTCGAGCTCGGCGGAACAGACCAGAAATTCAACCTCCTGATGGGCCGGGAGCTACAGCGCGACTACGGGCAGAAGCCGCAGGTCGTGCTGATGACGCCGATTCTCGAGGGGCTGGACGGCGTGCAGAAAATGTCGAAATCGCTGGGGAATGCGATCGGGATCAACGAGCCGGCGAGCGAGATGTACGGGAAATTGATGAGCATCAGCGATGAGCTGATGTGGAAATATTGGGTGCTGCTGACGGACCTGAGGCAAAGTGAAATCGACGCGATGAAGGCGGATGTGGCGGCGGGAAAGCTGCACCCGATGGAGACCAAGAAGAAACTTGCGCGGACGATTACGGCGGGGTTCCACGGCGAGGCTGCGGCTGAGAGCGCCGACGAGAATTGGGCGCGGATGTTCCAGCAGAAGGAGACGGCTGAGGACCTGGAAGAAGTGGCGATCCCGTATTCCGATGTAGCTGGTCCAGAGCCCGGCCAGATTCGCCTGCCGAAGCTGCTGGTAGCGATGGGGCTGGCTGCGAGCGGCGCCGAGGCGAACCGGAAGATTGCGGAGAAGGCGGTGCGCGTGGATGGCGAGGTGGTAGAGGGTTTGCTGATTTCCGTTGCGGCGCTGCCGGCGCGGATCGTGGTGCGGCTGGGGAAGCGGGCGAAGGTGGCGGTGGTTCGGTAGGCGTGTGCAGGCCGATCAGCGAGCCCAGATTTCTTTCGCCCCTACGGGGCTTGCTCACGTTTTTTCAGCTTTCCCAGGGTTCCGCTGCGCTCCACCCTGGGCTAACTTCTGCGCTCCCTACGGGAGCAGTGTCGCACGAGCGCGAACCGATTCCCGCTTCCTTCAACATCAAAACGCTCTAGCTGCAAGGACAAAGACGCAGCGAGGGTGAAGTTGCCGGTGCGGCTGGGGAAGCGGGCGAAAATTGCCGTAATCTCGTAAATTTGGCGTTTTAAAATTAGCCAAATGGCGTATACTGGAGATGGAGGCGTGTTATGGCGACCCATTCCGTACCTGAAGTGCTTGGCGGTGAGCATGTTCTGGGCAGGCCGGTAAGCAAGGGCGGGGCCCTGGCGGAGCTGGTGCGCGAGGGGCTGCCGGTGAAGGCGCTTCTTCTGCTGGCCGAGCGGTTGGACATGCGCCAGGCGGAAATCTCTGAAAAGATTGGCATTCCCAAGCGCACGCTGACCCGGCGGCTGCAGCAGCACTCGCGGCTGACGGCTGCCGAGAGCGACCGTGCGGTGAGGCTGGCGCAGGTGTACGCTACTGCGGCCGATACCCTGGGTGACGGGCAGAAGGCGGCTGCTTGGCTCAAGACGCCGAATCGCGCCTTGCGCGGGGGGCGTCCGTTGGATCAGTTGGACACCGATCCTGGGGTGCGCGAGGTCGAGGACGTGCTGGGGCGGATCGCGTACGGCGTTTACAGCTAATGCAGATCTGGCGGATTTGCCGGGCGCGGTTCGCTGGCGAAGCGTTCTCCGGCGAGGGAGCGCGGCGCTTTGGCGGGCGGTGGAACTCGCCGGGCGTCCCGATGGTCTACGCGTCCTCTTCGCTGGCGTTGGCGGCCATTGAGTTGTTCGTCCATCTGGAGCCGAATCTGCAGCCGGACGATCTGGTTGCCATTGCGGCCACGCTGCCCGCGGGAGAACCTGCGCGGCGGTTCGAAACTGAAGAGTTGCCGCCGGACTGGTGGACGGACGATTTTGTGCCGCTGCGCGCGCTCGGCGACAAGTGGATTCGCGAGAAAAGCTCGCTGGCGCTATCGGTTCCCTCGGCGGCCTTGCGCACGGAGTGGAATGTGCTGGTGAATCCGCTGCACCCGGCGATTGCGGAGATCAAGGTTGAGGAGCCGCAGGCGTTTCGGTTTGATGCGAGGATGTTCCGGTAAAGAAACAGGGAGTAGGGAATAGGGAATAGGGAACAGGGAACAGAAAGACCGGCGGGTTGAGGGGAGTGATAGCTCAAGGTCTCGGAAGCGAGACCTGGAGCACCCACAAACCGAAGAGAAGGATAGTATCATTCGATCCATGAAAAAACCTGAGTGCTTGATTGACATAGACCTCGCCAACGCTCTGAATCATTTTCTCTACAGGGCTGGGTTTCATAGGGCGGCATATAAAGAGCTTGGTTTTCTTTGCCCTGAGTGTAGGAAACCCGTGAGGCCATACCAGCCTCGCAACCGAAAGACGCCGCGTCCTCATTTTGAGCACGTGCAGAAGTCGGGCTGTAAAGGGCCAGCTAGTTGGCAGTGATTGCCGCATTGGTGGCCTCCCGAATCCAGCCGAGACGGGCTTGGAAAAAGCACCCGCAGATCCTTCGGCTGCCTTCGCTGCGCTCCGGCCGCTCAGGATGACACTTCATTATTAATAGTTGGCGTTAGTTGCCGAGTGCAAACGCTCGCGCGAGGCCGATTCTGCGAAAGACAACCGCAGATCCCTCGGCTCCGCTCGGGATGACATCGACAGTCCGAGTTCTTTGGTGGGTGCGAACATGCGCGCGTATTCGAGGAGTTTGGCGACGGAATGCCGTTCACTCGCGCACAGCTATAAAGTAGCTGTCATCTTGAGCGAAGGTCGTCCGCCGCGGCGGACGACCGGAGTCGAAAGATCTGCGGTTGTTTCTGTCACAGCATGATAACTGCTTGACGAGTACGATTCCTGTCATGCACGAAGGGGCCTATTTCACATACATCGTTGCCAGCCGAAGCCATACGTTCTACGTCGGCGTGACCGGAGATCTGCGAAAGCGCGTCTTTGAGCACAAATGGAAAGAGCATGACGGATTCACCGAACGCTACAACTGCGACCGGCTGGTCTGGTTCGAGAGCTATCAAGATGTTCGTAAAGCCATCGCGCGTGAAAAGCAGGTGAAGCATTGGCGGCGCGATAAGAAGATTGCACTGATCGAAAAGTCGAATCCGGCATGGATCGACCTGAGCAGGGACTGGTACGACGTAGAACCTGCAGACCTGAAACGTGCAACAGATCGTATGGATTCCTGAAAAGCAACCGCAGATCTTTCGACTCCGGTCGCCAAGGCGACCTCCGCTCAAGATGACAAGTCAGTGGGATTGCGGCTGCCAAATATTGCGAGCGCTATTCGTTGAGCACAAAAGTACGGGCGAGGACGCCCGCACGACAGCCGGTCAGGAGCCCGGCGTTACATTGCTAGGAACCTAGCGCGAAGGTGCGCGCGGAGTCGAGGAGTTTCTCTACGGATTCTTTGGAGCAGGATTCGGTGTAGATGCGCAGGAGAGGCTCCGTGCCGCTGGCGCGCAGCAGCAGCCAGGTTTCGGCGGCCTTGGGCTTCGAAGTGGCTTCGGGGTTGTCGAGGTAGAACTTGACGCCGTCGAGATTCTCCTGGCAATGGATGGCCATGCCGGCGAAGACGGGGTCGCCGGGCTGGAGGGCGCGCGCGTGGGCGATGACGGCGTCCCTCTGCGCTTCGGGGATGTGCAGATCGATGCGGCCGAACTGGTGCTCGCCGTACTCGGCCTGGAGATCGGCGACGAGAGCCCCAAGAGTTTTCTTCTCCTGGGCCATGACGTTCGCGATCAGCAGGGAGTTGAGCAGGCCGTCGCGCTCGGGCAGGTGGCGCTGGAAGCCGATGCCGCCCGACTCCTCGCCGCCCATCAGAATCTCGCGCTCGAGCATGAGGTCGACGACATACTTGAAGCCGATGCCGTGCTCGATGAGCTCGCGGCCGTGCTTCCAGCAGATGCGGTCGAGCATTTTGGTGGTGTTGAAGGCGCGGGTGACGGCGCCGGGCCAGCCTTTGTACTGCAAAACCCAGCTGAGCAGCACGGAGTAGATTTTGTGCGGGTCGACGAAGTTGCCATTCTCATCTGTCGCCCCGATACGGTCCGCGTCGCCGTCGGTGCACAGGCCGGCTTGGCAGCCGTTGGCGACGACCGCTTCGCCTAGGGCGTGGATGTTCGGCTCGATGGGCTCGGGATTGATGCCGGGAAAGAGCGGGTCGGGGTTGGAGCGAATCTGCACGTGGGCCACGCCGATGCGGTTAAAAATATCCGAGAGAATCGTGCCGCCGGCGCCGTACATGGAGTCGATGCAGAACTTCATGCCGGACTTGGCGATGAGATCGAGGTCGGCGAAGTCCTCGATGGATTTGATATAGGTGGGCAGGAAGTCGACTTCCTGAATTCGAGTCTCGCCGGGCGCGGGTTGAGACGCGTGGGCGACGGGTTTGCCGAGATACGACTCGATGGCCGCGATCATGGCGGGCTGGCCCGAGCCGCCATACCAGCCCTTGTACTTGACGCCGTTCCACTCGGCGGGATTGTGCGAGGAGGTGATCATGATGCCGCCGGCGCAGCCGCGCTCGCGCACGCCGAAACTGAGCGCAGGGGTGGGCGTGATGGCGTTAGCGAGCTGGACGGAGATGCCGGTGGCCGAGACGACCTCGGCGCATGCCCGCGCAAAGGCCTTCGATCCGAAGCGCGTGTCGTAGGCGATGCAGAGACCTTTGGCAGGATCTTCCTGGGCCGATCCTTTGCGGGAATGGACGTAGGCGGCGATGGCCTCGGCGGCGATGCGCACGTTGGCAAAGGTGAAGTCGTCGGCGATGACGCCGCGCCAGCCGTCGGTGCCGAACTTGATCACGGGATGAGGCATGGATAAGCTCCACACTCCTTGAGAGGCAAAGGACAACGATAACAGGAGACAAGGGGCTTGCGCACGGGGGCCGGAGCGGACTCACGGCGTTAGCTGTTCAGGGAAGGCCATGCAGTTGGCGAACTCGTCCTGAAAGGCGGGGTCGGCGGCGAGGCTCACGTGCTCGATGGGCGGGAGTTGCGGCTCGTGGTCCGCTAGCAGCAGCATTTTTGCGCCGCGGAGGGCGGTGTTGCCGGCGGCGTGGACAAGCGCGTGAGGAGCTTCGATGAGACCGATCTCGATGGCGCTTTCGATCTGGACGTAGTTGCCGAAGGCGCCGGCGAGGTGAATGCTCTGCAGCGAGCGGGCGCTGACGCCGAGGCGCTTGAGCAGCAGACGGAAGCCCGCGGCGATGGCGCCCTTGGCTAATTGCAGCTCGCGAATGTCGGCCTGATAGAGGACGACCGGCGCCGCAACGGGAAAGAGTTTGGCGCTGCCGGCGACTCGGCCGTTGGCGAGAATGGCGCCCGTGCGCAGGCCCGCGGCGACGGCATCGACCACACCGCTGCCGCAGATGCCGCGCGGGGCGACATCACCGATAACGGTGGCGCGGAGTGCGCCGTGGTCGAGCGTGAGGTAGGCGACAGCGCCGGTGACGGCGCGCATGCCCATGCGGATGGCGCCGGCTTCGAATGCGGGGCCGGCGGCGGTGGAGGCGCAGACCACGCCGTGGCGGTTGCCGATGGCGATCTCGCCGTTGGTGCCGAGGTCGACGAGCGCGCAGAGAGCGGCGCCGTTGGCGATGCCCGCGGCGACGATTCCGGCGAGGATGTCGGCGCCGACAAAGCCGCCAATGCAGCGGGCAAAACGGATGGAGCAAGCGGGGGGCAGGTCCCAGGCGAGATCGGCGGGCGTGAAGCGCTGCTCGCCGAGATGCGGCGATTGGAAGGGTACGTGCGCGAGCGGCTCGACGCTGAGGCCGGAGAAGAGATGATGCATGACGGTGTTGCCGACGAGGAGGACTTCGGCGATTTGCGATTCGCGGCCGGCGGCGAGGCGCGCGACGAGCTGGCCGAGAGCCGCACGGATGGGCGTGGCGAGGTCTTCACCTTCGAGCACGGCGCGGATGCGGCTCATCACGTCAGAGCCGAAGACAGCCTGGGGATTGAGAAGCGTTTCGACGGCGAGGACACTGCCGGAGGCGAGATCGACAAGTTGCGCGGCGATGGTGGTGGTGCCGAGATCGATGGCGATGCCGAGGCCGGATCTGCCCGCGATGAGCGTTCCCACCCTAACCGCATCCGCTGGCGCGGATTCGGTTAGGATGGGGCACCCGGCGCGAACTGCAGCGCCGTCAGAGAGGATCTCCATGCGCCACTGGGCGCACTCGAGAACGAGCGGCGATTCTGCATGCGCCTGGCAGGCGAGACGCCAACCGGCGGCGAGTTGGCCGGGCGTGAAGGCGGCAGTATCGGCTTCAGTGACGGGTAGCGAGCCCGAGAGCACGCGTACGCCGCAGCCGCCGCACTCGCCCATACCGCCGCAGGGAAACTCGACGCCGTGCGCGGCGAGGCCGGCGACGAGCGTGGAGCCGCGAGGGACGTCGATCTCGACGGCGAGGGGCTCGAGACGAATGCGCACGCGGTCTGTGTCCGTACGATCGTGTGTCATTGGGCTTCCACGATGGAGTCGCCGAAATTCGCGCGGATGGTCGCGCCGGGTGGGACGACAAGAAAATCAGCCGCGTCCCACGGGCCGTTGACGAGGCGTTCGAGGAGCGAGAGCGAGCCAGCAACCTCTTCGAAGGCCCAGCCTTGCTTTTCGGCCTCGGCGCGCGCCCGGGCGCGGCAGGATTCGTCGGAGGCGACGCCGGTGGAGATATAGGTGAGGCCGGAGTAGTGGCTGCGGAAGGAGGAGAACTGCTCAAAGAGAAAGCGGCCGTTGTCTTCGCCGTACTTGGCGATGAATTCCTCGAGAGTGCTCTGCTCGCCAAGAGCGTTTTTTTGAGAAGCGAAGGCGGGCTGGAGCTTGAGATCGGGAGTTTGGAACTCGACCCAGCCGGGTGAGCGGTAATAGACGCCGGAGTGGCCCTCGAAGTAGGCGGCGTAGCGATGGCGGTCGCCCATGAGAATGCCGATGCAGTCGTGGGCGCGGGGGAGAACGAGCTGCGTTCGACGCGCGACAAGGCCCTCAGTGCCGCGGCCGCAGAGAGCGTAGCCGAGCAGGATGGCGTCGTAGCCGAGCGGATCGGCGGCATCGATGCGCTCCTGCAGGTGAGGACGCATTTCCACTCCGAGCGAGTGCAGGCCCATGGGGATGAGATCGAGGTCGACGGTGCGCGGAGAGCGGGCGAGGACGTACTCGAACTCGCGGGTGAAGACCTGGCACGAGATGGCTTTGAGGCGCATAGCGTCGCTCGATGAAGTATCTCAGACCAGCCACAGTATCTTCACAACCAGTTTCCACCCGTGGAAGCCGACCGGAGAGATTCCTTCACTCTTCCATCCTGCGCTAAGCAGCCATGCCCGGAGGATGATTTCTCCTCGAATACCTCTTTGTGCCGCTTGCTAGGGGTGAGAGCGGGAGAAGCGACGATTTGCTTCTCCCGCTCTGGTTCACGTCTAGTCTAGTGGGAGGCGGTAAACGTTAAGCTGTTGACCGTAAATTGCTTGTTCAACCCGCCCGTGCTGTTAATTTCCCAGCCAAAGGTGGTCTGGGTGAAAGTGGAACCCGCCGGCAGGCACGCCGTGCCAGGGCCACTCGAGCTATAGCACGCGGTGTTGCCCTCCAGGTACTTGAGCATGGCGTAGATGTCCACGCTTATGGAGCTGTCGCCAAAGTTCTTGCTGCCGCCGGGATCCGTGAGTTGCCAGACAAGCTCTACGGTGCCTGGGTAGTTGGCGCTTTGACACAGGTTCCAGGTATTTACCGGGACGCCGTTCGTCCCGCCGAAGCTGACGCTGGTGGCTACGGTGTGGGCGAAGTAGCCAGTGCACGGCTCCGTGTTGATTAGCTGTGTCTGGATCATGACCTCGTTGGCCCAATCGTTCATCCAGTTGTCGTAGCCGGCATCCGTGACGGTGGTCGACGCCGTGTCCGGGGTTGTCGAGAGCGACGAGTACATGTAGCTGTAGCTGTCCAGAGTCGGATTCTCACTGCCGCTGCAGCAGTACTGGATCGTCATGCTGGGGTAAGTATGGATAGCTCCCGATCTGTCCGTAGGAAAGTTCGCGATCGCATACCAGTCGCCGGGGCCGGTCGTGAACAGCGCCTGACTCCACGATGAGGGGGGATTCCACACGTCGTTTTGCGTCTGGCTTTGGTAAGTCAAGCTGATCGCCATGTCGCTATACGGCCCGCACGTGCCCATGGCGGTGGTTATGACGCACACCGAGCTCGACGACACGACGAAGGTGACAGGATAGGTCTGCGGCGTGTTGCTCGCTCCCGAACTCGCGACGCTAACCGTGGCGTTGTAGGTTCCGGCGGCGAGGCTCCCGGTAGCCGGCTGGGTGGAACACGTATAGGGGGCCGAGCTGCCCGTGCAGTTCACACTGAGCCAGCCGCTTCCCTGGCTGTAGTTGATCGAGGTGGTCGGAGACGCCAGCGTGCCGCCGCCGGAGTTGCTCACGGCGACGTTCTGCGCGGACGGATTCCCGCCGCCCGCCGTTGCGCTAAAGATGAGGCCGGTTGGAGAAAACGAGATGGTCGGCGGGGAAGGCGAGGAAGGCGAGGTGGCCGACGTCTGCGACCCACATGCGGCCAGCACGAGAATGGCTAGCGGAAGCAGATAAAAGAAAACGCGTATGTTTTTCATATTCAACTTGCTTTAACCGGAATTTCCGGTTTGCCTTTCTGCTACGAACCAATATATCCTCATTTGCCTCCGCTCGCGATCTCTCTTACAACTCAGAATGGAAATGCGGGTTTCTTATACATGCCAGCATGGCGCGAATGTTTTCCGGAGGCGTATCGGACGGAAGCGCGCAGCCGCTATTGAGCACAAACCGCGGACTATCCGAAAACGCATGGATAAGTTCTTCCGTTTTGAGCCTGACCAATTCAGGAGTTCCGCGAGCAAGAACTTCGGAAGGATCGATGTTGCCAACGAAGGTAATCTTATCTTTGAAGACATCGTGCGCCAGTTGAAGATTGGTCTTGAAGTCGATCTCCAGGGCGTCGGCTCCGGCTTCCACCATTTGGTCGAGGATACGGTCGGTTTTCCCGCAGATATGCAGGAGATAGGGCAGTCCTTCTCTATGCGAACACTCGGCAACCCGCCGTTCATACGGCAAGGCATAGATTTTATAAAGACGCGGCGATAACATGTCCGGTCCTGCCGGACTATCGCCATTGGAAAGCATATGCGCGCCCGTCTTCGCCATGAACCGGAGAAACTGACAAGTTATCCCGTATTTCCCAGATTCGCTTCACATGAGAAAGTTATTGAGATATAACAAAGCCGCATAAACAAAGGCTTTCATCTATGTCAAACCAACGAAACATGGAGAATCCAACGGGTGCAGACAAAAAACCGGCTCTGTGGATGGCTTTCGATAGTCGCTTGAAGTTAGAGTTTCATGGTTCCAAGGTCACGTCCGACGCCGGGTTGTTGGCCTATCGGGAACTGGACGCGGCGCTGGACTTGACCGATCTGGGTGATGATATGCTGAACGATTGGCGCACGGGAAAGAACACGCAACACTCGATGGTGGCGCTGATGCGGCAGTCGCTCTTCAGCCGACTGGCAGGTTACGAAGACACCAATGACGCCGAACGGCTCTCGGTGGATCCTACCATGCGCCATGTTGTCGGCGGGCGAGCCACGGAACACACGGCGGCTTCCACCAGCCAGATGGGACGATTCGAGACCGAAGTGCTGACACAACCGGGCAACCTGAAGGCGTTGGCAAAGCTGTCAGGGAAATGGATTGACCGGCTGCGGGAACACCAGCCGATGCGGGAACTGATCTTGGACATGGACAGTTCCGTGAGCGAGACCTATGGCGAGCAGGAAGGCACCGCCTACAACGGACATTTCGGCTGCACCTGCTACCACCCGCTGTTTTGCTTCAATCAGTTTGGCGATGTGGAGCAATCTTTGCTGCGTGATGGCAATGTGCATAGCGCCAAGGATTGGCGGGCGGTGCTGGAACCGGTGGTGGCCCGTTATCAGGGCCGGAACCTGCGGCGTTATTTTCGGGCCGATGCCGCCTTTGCACAGCCGGAACTCTATGATTATCTGGAAGCCGAGGGATTCGAGTATGCCATCCGGCTGCCGGCCAATGATGCGTTGTTGCGGGACATCGAACCGATGTTGACCCGCCCAGTGGGGCGCCCCTCGAACGTGCCGGTGGTCTGGTATGCCGGTTTTTTGTATCAGGCCAAGAGTTGGTCTAGTGCCCGGCGCGTGGTGGCGAAGGTGGAGTGGCACAGCGGCGAACTGTTTCCTCGCGTCGGTTTCATCGTAACCAATCTCAGCCGTCCCGCCAAACGGGTGGTGCGGTTCTACAACCAGCGGGGACGGCGGAGCAGTGGATCAAGGAAGGGAAGAACGCGGTCAAATGGACTCGCCTGTCCTGTCACGACTTTGTGGACAATCAAGTGCGGCTGCAACTGTTCGTGCTGGCCTACAACTTGGGCAACTTTCTGCGGCAGGCGGTGCTGCCCCAAGCGGTGCGTCATTGGACCTTGACGACGTTGCGGGAGAAACTGATCAAGATTGGAGCGAAGGTCGTGCGCCATTCCCGGAAGATAGTCTTCCAGATGGCGGAGGTGGCGGTCCCGCGAGAGCTGTTCCGGGCCATACTGGAAGGGATTGGACGGCTGAAATTGCCCGCAGCAGCATCCGGATGAAGCAAAAAGTGAAAAGGCTCGCATGAAAACAATGGCAACTACGGAGGAGGTGTCTTCGCATGGGGTGGAAAAGCGTGTGAAAAGGCGCAAATCGCACCGAAACACCCCCTGTGCCGGATAAAACCGAGGGCGGACTGGAAAAAGATTGAAAGAGATTTGCAAACCTGTGGAACAGGAAGAGAATCACGAAAAAGGCCATGCGAGTCGTGGGCTAGAATCCATATGGGAAATCCCGATGAATATGGGCTCCGAGCAGAGGAGAACTAACGTTATGAAAACCACACGCCGTAACTTTATCAAGATTGCCGGTCTCACCGGCAACAGCCTGATGCTGCCATGGAAGTCTGAAGTATCCAGCGCCAGGGCAGCGCCGTCGGCACCTGAGCAAAGAGCAGGAGAACACTACGAGTTGTCCAACGAGAAGGTTCGGCTGGTGCTGGACAAGGAAGGACGGCTGGTGGAGTTGAGTAACCTTCAGACAAGACACAATTATCTGGCGGCGACTGCGGCGCGGCATGCGCCGTGGCGGATGTATTATCGCTCAAAGCTGCCTCCGCTCGGCGGCGCGCTGGACTTGGAGATCCCGACTGATGGCCAAAGAGGACAGGTCAAACGCGAGGGCAACAGTCTGGTGCTCTCGTATGAAACCCTGACGGGAACTGTGCCGCTGGCCGGCAAGACGCAGGAATTGCAGTTCGGCTTGCAGGTACGGATCGCTTTGGAAGAGGACCGGCTGATTTGGAACGCCAGGATTGAGAACCGGGAGAATGAAAAAGGACTCGAGGTTAGCGAGATCTGGCTGCCTTGGATCTACGGAATTGGTGACATGGGGATGGGCGCGGAAGCGGACATGCTCTACTGGCCGGACCGGGGCGGGCGCCGAGTAAAGGCGCCGTACAACAAGTTGGTGGCTGCGATTGGCTCTCAGCCTCAACCCTTGGGCTTCGGGTCGAATCCAACGTGGCTGCAAGGCGACACTGGGGCGCCCGATTACCGTCTCACCTATCCCTATCCGGGATGCATGCAATGGTTCACGTTCAACAACGGCCAGGAAGGCTTGTATTTCGGCAGTCACGACAAGACGCTGATGAGCACCGTGCTGGACGTCACGGCGGATGACCAGAAGGCGATGTCGGCCGCGATTGTGAAGTTTCCGTTCGTCAGGGCGGGGGAGACTTGGGACTCGGAGCCGGCGGTGTTGCAACTCTACCGGGGTGACTGGCACGAAGCGGCGCGGACTTACCGGGCATGGGCTGAAACCTGGATCCAGAAGCCCAATCCTCCGGAGTGGGTCCGGCGTGCGCCGGGATGGATCCAACCGTTCTTAAAGGACCAGGACGGACTCATTTTGGCCACCTATGCTGATTTGCCGGGCATGCTAAAAGAAGCCCAAACGGTGGGGATAAGCCTGTTATACATCGCCGGTTGGGTAAAGCAGGGCTTCGACAGTTATTATCCCGAATACGACCCCGACGAGGCGATGGGAGGAGAAGCCGGCCTCAAGCAGGCGCTGGCAGAAATAAAACAGGCCGGCGGCAGGGCGTTTCTTTACACCCAGGGACAGTTGGTTGATCCGGTCACGGAGTGGTATCGGAAGGGCGGCTACAAGTCTTGCGCCCAGGATGTCTGGGGTTACCAATATCGCGAGACCTATCCCGAAGACGAGAGAGGCGCCTTTACGGAGGTGTGGAGCAGCAAATGGTTTGGCATAGCCTGTCCGGCGGCTCGGGGCTGGGGCGACCAATTGGTGTTCCAGGCGAAGATGGTGCTCGGCTACGGCACTCAAGGCGTTTTCTATGACCAACTGGGAGGCGCTCCTCCCTACATCTGTTTTTCCGATGAGCATCTGCACACCAGGCCGTCTCTGGCGGTCGGCCCGTGGAAGGTGAAGAACTTTCAGCGCATCCGCGAGGTGATCAAGGCGCACGACCCCGAAGCCATTTTGGTGAACGAGTTGGTTAGCGATTGCTATGCCGGCTGGGCGGACATCGTTTGGTCCGAGGGCGTCGGTTTTTATGTTGACCCGGAGTCATTCGGAGAGATGTTTCGCTATACCTTCCCGGAACCGATCCTCACCAACCGCCCCGGTGGCGCGGAGGAGCATGACAGCCGGAAGCAACTCGGCCTTGCGTTCGCTCTGGGACTGCGCTTCGACATCGAAAACCTGCGGAATTTGCGAATTTCCGAGGTTGCGCATTACCTGAGCAGACTTACTCAACTTTACAAGAGTCATGCCGACCTTCTACTGGATGGTCGTTTTGTGGATAACGAAGGTTTCCTGTGCGACAACGACCAAGTTTCTTCCCATGCTTTCGTGGCCGGAAACCGCATGGCGGTGACACTGTGGAACCCTACCGATGTGGCGCAACGAGCCAGAGTGTTGGCGGCGGGCTACGAGTTTGAAGTGGCGGAGTGGCAGGATCCAAGCTGGTCCGGCTTGGACCATTCGGTCATGCCGGGCGATGTGGCGGTACTGATTTTTCGCCGTGCGTAGAGTTGGAAGGTGGAAGATTGGGCGTTATTGCGTTTAGAAATGAAGTGGGGAGCGATATGGGCAAAGGGCTGTTATATCCGTACAGTACTCGAGTAAGCTGTGGACGAGCTCATCGTCTTCCTGGGATGCGACATCCATGAGCCACCGATCGAGACCACGCATGAACCCCGCCAGTGAAAAGGGGGATTGATCGCAGTTGCCGCGTATGAAGATTTCGTGCCCATAATCGCGCACCAGGATTGCAACCGCTTCGATCCATATTTGTATTCTTGGATCGTGCGATATGCCGATAGGCTCTAATTCCCGCACAGCTTCCAGTGCGGGCAAGCATGAGCCGTGGCAACGGGCTGGGCTGTCTTCCGGGAAGTCGATTGGAACGCCGACCGCACCGGCGAGAGTCGCGGTATCGATATCGACAAGGATACCGTCGAGTTGGTAGCGTTCAGCAGCCTCTCCAAAGCATCGGGCAATCAGCCTCGGATCTTCACGAAACTGGCGCATCGTGACACCGGCTTCTCGCGCCGCCATCATGAAATTATGCAGCATAACCGGCGTGCGGTCGGGCCAGTTACCATTCAGCGCTGCATCGATCCTTTGCCGTCCATTCATTTCTTCGCCGTCGTTTCATGGGCGCGGACCTGACAGAGGTTCTGAGGGTTGCAGCCCTATTCTGCTACAGGCCGTAGCTTGGCTTATCGTAGAGGGCGCCGTACTGCTCTTCAAGCGCGGCGATAAGCGAGGCCTCGTCGCCCGGCAATTCGTCCAGCGAGGCTTCCATGCGATCGAGCCACTGCAGTTCCTTGCGCGAGAGGCGCAGTTTTTGCGCGGCAAGACCCTCCTTGAGGAGGGCGAGGGCGGCGCGGCCGGCGGCGACCGTTTGCCGGTAGGGCGTCTCCTCCCCCACAATCGCGGAGGCGATGCGGATGGTTGCGGCGGGCGAGAGCACCGCGGCCTGCGGGCTGAGCCATTCGTCCGACGCGGTCATCCAGTCGCGCAGGTTGAGCGCGCCACCACGGGCGGCAGCGGCGTTCATCAGGCGGCAATCGTAGGCCAGCAGCTCAGTGAATGCCTCGGGCGCGTTGCCCGAGAGCAGACGCACGTTTTGCACCGACTCATTGCTCCACAGGTCGCACATGGCGGCGGCAATGTTGCCCACGGGGCTGAAGTGGGCGCAACTGGCGGATTTGCCTTCCATGGAGATAGGGCGGCCGGTAATGGCCTTCATCACCGGGCCTTCGTAGGCGCAATCTTTCGAGGGGCCCAGCGCGCCCTGCTCGAAAGCGGCCAGGCTGCGGACGGCGCTCATGGCGCGCACTACGGCGGCGAGCACCTCGGGCAGCATCTTCTGGTGGGCGAGCTGCATGGCGGTGTTGGCAAATCCGCAGGCGGAGTCGGCGCCGGGGACCACGCCCGGGTGCGCCTGGCAAATGGAAACGATCTGGCCCCAGAGCCAGGACATGTCTCGCGGGGCGAGCACGCCGAGGGCGAAAACGATGCCGGGAAAATCGCCATACATCAGCGCCTGGTCGTGCACTTCCTTGCCGCCCACGGATTCGATGGAGAGAATGTCGGCGCCGGCTTCGGCGCACAGTTCGAGTGAGCGCCGGAGCCGCTGCCAGGGTTCGCCCGTGCGCATGAGGGGCGGCTTGATTTGGTCGCGGATGTCGGTTGGTGTGACGCGCAGCGCGCAGGGCAGATGGTGCTTTTCGTGACAGGCGAGCAGGTGGCGCTTCAAAATCGCGGCGATCTCCGCGCCCCACTCCGGCCTCTCGGTCATGGCGGGGAGAAGCTCAAACTCGAGGACGATTCCCGGCACCGCGAGCGCGACGGCGCGGCGCAGAATCTGCGCGGCCATCTCTTCATAGTGGGCCTTTACTTCGTCCCACGTGCCGTCGCAGATGGTGATCGGGGGGAGGGTAAAGTTGACTTCAGGAAAGACCGTTCCCGCGCCGATCGTCAGACCGAGGCCGCACTCCAGCGGCTGGGGACTGACCCCATACAGCAGGCGATCCTGACTTGGAATGGCAAGTGTGGAGAATTGCCGGACCCGATTTCCCAACGCCGTTTCCCCTTTTACGCAGAATGAGCCGGTACGCAGGACAGCATCGCGTCCACTTTCATTCGGATCGCGTCCGCCGCCTGGGGCGCGAACAGTACATCGCATTCCGAGCCCAGGATGTGGGGATGGCCGCACTGCCGCATTCCGGCAACCAGTTCTTCGGTGCGGCGAACGACCTCCTCCACCGGCATCACGCTATCCGAATAGAACAATTTGGTGGGAAGGTTGCCGTAGAGAACCACGTCGCGCGGCACAAGGCGCGCGTCATCCCAGAGCCTGCGAGAACTGCCCAGACTGAGAATCACGGGATGAAGCCGGTTCGCGAAAGCCTCGACCATGGGGTCGATCAGTTCGCCGCAATCGTGGAAGATCAGGTCGCAGCCACCCTCTTCGAGCGCGGCCTTCAGCCGCAGGTTAGGCTCCATCACCATCCGTTCGAAAAGGTTTGCCCCCGCCCTGAGCTGGCGGGGCGAGATAAATGCCGTGCACGCCGTCGGCTCGCAAATCATGATGGCCCTGGCGCCGTGGCTTATCTGGCTGCGCACCGACCGTAAGACCGCTGCCTCAGAGATGTGCAGGCATTGCCACAGCAGCTTGACCTCGGGGGCGTCGTCCATGCCCGATCCGGCCATGGCCGCTGCGGTAATCGGGTCGGCCATCAAGCGCGTAGTGAGCGAAAACGGCCCGATGGCCATGCCTACCGGAACCAGGCCGTCCTTGGAGCGATTCAAATCGAGCGCCGTATCGCGCGCGCGGGTTCCGGGGCAGCGCGGGCCGTTCTGCTCGCCGCACAATGTCTCCAGGACGGCGTCGTCCAACGGTTGCGTGAAATGATAGGTTTCCGCGCCGGCTGCGGAGACTCCAAGCAGCGACAGCAGATCGATCTTCTCCAGCCGCAGATCCATCAGCGGGATCGCAAGAGGCGTTCCCCAGCGGCGCGCTGCCCGCTCGACCACACGGCCCAGCGCCGCGCCGTCGTTGCGGACCTGCTCCGGATCGCTTTCCTCGTGCATTACCAGATCGGTGCCGACCGGCATGCTCAAGCCCCGCGCAGCCAGATCGAGATAAAAACGCCGGTCCATCAGCTTTCTCCCTCCGCAAAAGCGGACGTGCAGGCCAAAGCGGTCTTGCGGCCGCTGCCGGCGCCCTCGAACCGGCCTTCATTTTTCCAGAGACTAAGCTGCGGCGAGCAACTGCTTTACCATGCCCACGGCGCCGCTGGCGTTCTCGCTGTACCCGTCGGCGCCGATCTCTTTGGCGTACTGGCTCGTCACCGGCGCGCCGCCGATGAGCACCTTGACCTGGGTGCGAAGGCCTGCGGTCTTGAGCGCGTCAATGGTGAGCTTCATGGCGGGCATGGTCACCGTGAGCAACGCGGACATGCAAACTACATGGGGCTTGCGCTCTTCCACCGCCGCAACGAACATCTCCGGCGAGACGTCCGCCCCAAGATCGATCACTTCGAACCCGCTGCCTTCGAGCATGGAGGCGACGATGTTCTTGCCGATGTCGTGCAGGTCGCCCTTGACGGTGCCGATGATCACGCGGACAGCCATTTTCTGGCCGGCGGCGGTGAGCAGGGGCTTGAGCAGCTCCATGGCGCTCTTCATGGCGCGGCCGGATAGGAGAAGCTCGGGAACAAAGTATTCTTCGCACTCGAAGAGGCGGCCCACTTCATCCATAGCCGGCACCATGGACTCCTGAATGAGTTCCATGGGCACGTCGCCCGCCGCCAGCGCCGCTTCCGTTGCGGCGTGCGCTTTCTTCGCGTCGCCATTCAAAATTGCATCGTAAAGGTCGCTCCGTAACGACATAAATCTCCCTCTCCACCCCGCGAGGCACGCGGAACAGCACACGCCGCGACCGCCATGCCTGGCCTGACGCCGCAGTTACGCCCCAGGAAGCGCCTCGCACCCGCTTGCGCTTCCGCCAACCGGTTGCGCCGTTCCGCCGATTCAGGGCTGTGAGTTAACAATAAATTGATTTCCCACAGGGCGCAACCTCGCGGCTGAGGGCGGTTCCAGGGCTCGGAACCGGCATTCCGGCGTGGAGCAAAAGGGGGACCGGCTCCGGCCGATGCGAAGGTACGAACGAAGTTCTGGAAAGATGTGCGGCAATAGGTCTAGAATGACTGCCAATCGCGGGTAGCGTGAGGCCGTTCCCTTCCCCGGCCAAGCTCGATCGAAGGATTTGTCTATGCCGATTCACTTGAGAGCGGCGGGCATTGTATTGCTGGCGGCGGCAGCCGCGGCGGTGTACGCGCAGCAGGGGTCGGGCGGGGCGCAGCGCGGCATCCAGCCGGAAAGCACCGATGAGACGGCGGTGAAGAACGGCCACCAGTACATCGTGGCCATCGGCATCGATCGCTACCAGAACTGGCCCATCCTGAGCACGGCGGTGAGCGATGCAACGGAATTTGCCAAGCTGCTGACGGGCAAATTCGGGTTTGAATATGCCGCGGAGCCGTTGACCGAGAAAGGCGCGACGCGCGAGGCGATCGTATCGCTGATTGAAGACGATCTGTCGGCACGTTTGAAACCCGAAGACTCGCTGATCATCTTCTTCGCCGGCCACGGGACCACGCATGACTACAAGATCGGCGAAGAAGCGCGATCGGACGGATTCATCGTTCCGGTGGATGCGCGCGCGCCGGGAAAGGACGAGCACTGGAGCGACTACCTGAAGATTGAGGATCTTTTGCACGCCATCGACTCGCTGCCCGCGTCGCACATCCTGGTGATCCTGGACAGTTGCCACAGCGGCATGGCGCTGGGAAGTAAGTTCATGACCAGCCGTGCCGATACGCGGTTCGAGCGGGACATGCTGGTGAAGGTGAGCCGGAAGGTGATCGCCAGCGCGCAGGGCGACCAGCTTGCCGCCGACAGCGGCCCGCTGCCCCATCACTCGTTGTTTACCGGGCTGATGATTCTTGGGCTGTCCACGGGGAAAGCGGACAGCTTTGGGGAGGGATTTGTCACGTCGAGCCAACTGGGCGCCTATGCGCAACACGAGGTCGGGGTTGCGGCGGGATCGAAACAGACTCCGCTGTTCGGCGCGTTCGACGACGACCAGGGGGGCGAGCTGGTGATCCACATGGGCGCGGGAACGCAGCCGGCGACGGCGAACGGCGTGAACCCGGCCACTTCGATGACAAAGTACGAGGCTCTAGAGCTCGATCGGCTGAAGAAGGCCGGGAACCACTATTGGCAGGAAGACGATCCGCTGAAGAATTTTCCGGCCGCGAGAAGCGCGGCGCTGAAGCTGTGCGACAGCGGCGACGACAGCGTCAAATATTGGGGATGCGAGCAGGCGGCGAGGAGCTTTCGCACCGGGCTGGGCGGAGAGACAGACTACACACGCGCGGCGAGCTTGGCGCAGCGGGCTTGCGACGCCAAAGTTTCGGATGCATGCGTGCTGCTGGGGGCCATTTATCAATCGGGCGAGAGCATTGAGCCGGACATGGAGAGCGCCGTCCGCCTTTACCAGAATGCTTGCACCCAGGGAAATCTGCGTGGGTGTTTCGGACTCGGCAGGCTCTATCTGGAAGGGCATGGCGTAACCCGCGATTACGCGCAGGCCAAGGCGCTGTTTACTAAGGCTTGCGACGGGGGCGTGATGGCGGGCTGCAATGGCCTTGGCGTGCTGTATGGCAGCGGCCTGGGCGTGACCCTGGATTTGCCCCAGGCGCAGAGCTTTTGGCAGAAGTCGTGTGACGGAGGGTTTGCGAAGGCCTGCGAAAACATCGGACAGATGTACTGGTTTGGCGAGGGCGTGGCAAAAGATCCGGCGCAGACGGTGAACTTCTACCGCAAAGGCTGCTCGGGAGGAGAAATGGAAAGCTGCGCCGAACTGGGATGGATGTACGAATTCGGCCAGGGCGTAAACAAGGATCAGGCGCAGGCAATGACGCTCTACAACAAGTCTTGCGACGGCGGATCGGCTACAGGGTGCAACGAGCTGGGCAACCACTACTTGAGTGGCGATGGCGCGACGAAGGACGTGGCGCTGGCAGCCGTGAATTTTCGCAAGGCGTGCGACGCCAGCACCGGCCGGTGGGGTTGCAACAACCTGGCGTTGATGTACGAACGGGGCCAGGGGGTGACGCGAGACCCAACCGAGGCGTTGCGGCTCTATCGCAAAGCCTGCGACGCCGGCCAGATGATCGGCTGCAACAACGCCGCCAACATGTACCTAAATGGGAGCGGTGAGTCGAAGGATGAGGCTGAAGCCGTGCACATGTACCGTACTGCGTGCAACGGTGGTTACCTGAACGGATGTGTGCAGCTGGGATACATGGTGGCGAGCGGACAGGGCACAACCAAGAATGAGCCGCAGGCGATCGGGTTTTTCCGCAAGGCCTGCGAAGGCGGCGAGACGATGGGCTGCGTCGGTCTGGGCGCGATGTTTGAGACTGGCCAGGGCGTAGCCAAGGACGAGACGGAGGCGGCGAGTTTATATCGCAAGGCGTGCGACGCCGGTTCGGCGGTGGGCTGCACCGATCTGGGCAACCTGACGTTGAGCGGGCGCGGCGTGGTCAAGGACGAGGCGGCGGGGTTCGCGCTCTACAAGAAGGGCTGCGACGGCGGCGACATGAATGGCTGCGTGAACTACGCGCTTGCCTATGAATCGGGACAGGGCGTGGCCAAGGATGAAGCGGAAGCGGCGCGGTTGTTCCGGCGCAACTGCGACGCAGGAGATCTGCGGAGCTGCACGCAGCTCGGCTACATGTATTACTTCGGGATCGGCGTAGCCAAGGATGAGACGCAGTTGTTTGAACTGACGCGCAAGTCCTGCGCCGGCGGAGTGATGCTGGCCTGCTCGAATCTCGGGGCTACCTACTACCTGGGCATTGGAACAGCGAAAGATGAATCCAAGGCCATTGCGTTGAGCCGTCAGGCTTGCGATGGCGGCGAACCGAGAGGCTGCTCGGGCATCGAGATCATTCACTTCATGGATCAGCAGGGATTCAGCACAGGGAAGAGTTATGGCGACCTTTTGAGCAGCTATCAAAAGGCGTGCGGCGGCGGCGACATGAAGGGTTGCGCGGCCCAGGCTTACATGCTGCGCAACGGCCTCGGCGTAAACAAGGATTTCGGCGCTGCCGCCAATCTGGTCCACAAAGTCTGCGATGGCGGAGAGATGATGGGCTGCATGGCATACGGCGCATTCCTGTACACCGGCGACGGCGTGACGCAAGACCTGGCTCAGGCCGTGAGCTACGAGCGCAAGGCGTGCGACGGCGGCTCGATGCCGGGCTGCATCTATGTTGGATTCTTCTATCAAAATGGCATTGGCGCGGCGAGAGACGCAGTGCAGGCCGCGAACTTCTACCGCAAGGCTTGCGATGGCGGCGAGCCAACCGGCTGCCGCGTTGTCGGCTGGCTTTACCGGAACGGCCTGGGCGTTGCGCTGGACGAAACCGTGGCCCTGAGCTTCTACCACAAGGCATGCGACGGCGGCGATGAGACCTCCTGCGCGGAATTGAAGAGCGACCCTTAATCCAGTGGGCAGCGGAAATCGGGCAGTGAACAGAGAACGGTGGCGACGCGCACGGAGTCCCTGCGGGTAGTATTCTTCTCCAAACCGTGAAAGTGGCGATCATTGGCGGCGGGATCGTGGGGCTGGCGACGGCGCACCAGCTTCTGGAACGCCATGGTTCGGCGCATGTGCTCTTGCTGGAGAAGGAGAGCGGGCCCGGACAGCATCAGACCGGACACAACAGCGGAGTGCTGCACTGCGGCCTGTACTATCAGCCGGGCTCGGCGAAGGCGCGGCTGGCCGTGGAGGGAATTCGCAGGATGACAGCGTTCTGCGAGCAGCACGGCGTGCCGTACGAGTTGTGCGGGAAGACCGTTGTGGCCACGGAGCCGGAGGAGATTCCACGGCTGCACGCGCTGCTGGAGCGCGGCGCGGCCAATGGCGTGCAAGGCTTGCAACTGCTCGGCCCCGAGCAGATTCGCGAGTTTGAGCCGCACGCGGCCGGGCTGGCCGGGATTCGCGTTCCCCAGGAAGGGATCGTTGACTACGCAGCAGTTTGCACGGAGATGGTGAAGCAGATTCGCGCCAAAGGCGGCGAGCTCGAGTTCGATTCCGAGGTGACGCATCTGCGAAGAAAGAGCCGCTGGACGATCTGCACCAGGAGCGGAGATTATGAAGCAGACTTTTTGATCAATTGTGCAGGATTGCACTGCGACCGGGTGGGCCGAAAAGCGGGCAGCAGCGATCCGGCGAAGATTGTGCCGTTCCGCGGCGAATATTACACGCTCAGGCCGGAGCGGCAGCATTTGGTGAAGAATCTGATCTACCCCGTGCCGGATCCGAAGTTTCCGTTTCTGGGGGTGCACTTCACGCGGCTCATTCACGGCGGTGTGGAGTGCGGGCCCAACGCGGTGCTGGCCTTTGCGCGCGAGGGGTACCGGCACACGGATTTCTCGCTGCGCGACACGGTGGAGACGCTCACCTATCGCGGGTTCTGGAGATTTTTTGCGCGCTATCCCCGGATGTGCTGGGAGGAGTTCAGGCGGTCGTACAGCAAGAAGCTGTTTTGCCGGTCGCTGCAGCGGCTCGTGCCGGAGCTCAAGATGGAAGATCTGGCGCCGGGAGGGTCGGGAGTAAGGGCGCAGGCGCTTTCACCCTCGGGCGAATTGATGCATGACTTTTATTTCGCGCGGCAGCAGGGGGCGTTGCACGTGCTGAACGCGCCCAGCCCGGCCGCAACGGCTGCGCTGGCCATTGCCGATGAGATCTTGAATTCTGCTCGGGAGGCGATTGGGACTTGATGCCATGGGAATGCGCACAGGTGTAAACTGGCAGTGACCCCAAAAGCCGGTCCGCCGCGACGGACCGGCTCCATGATGTCGGGACGTGGCTCAGCCTGNNATCTGCCCGTCCCGACCATTTATTTCCCTCTGTCAATTCCGCTCGCAATAGCACTTCCGTCGACAACTGCCGACCGCGAGCGCCCCAACCCGGCATTCGCCGCAGCGAATGCCGCCAATCTCGACGCGAGGGGTGCGAGGCGTAAGCCGAGCTATCGGCAGTTCAAATCTGCCCGTCCCGACCATTATCCGCATCTCCTCCCTGAGATTTCATCTTTTTCAGGTCAATGTCTGTTGCGGTAAAATTTGCGCGAACGCGACGTAATTCTATGCAAGCTCGTCTACTGCGGAGCTGGGATCTCGCGCTGCTCTTTGCTCTTGCGATTACTGCGGCGCGTCTTCTTGGACAGGCTGCTTCGACCGCTACGCCGGTAAGCAATCAGGAAATTCTCCAGATGCTGCATTCCGGCGCTACGCCGGAGGCGGTGGTCGCGCGCATCGAGCAAGGGTCGGCCATCCGCGCGGCTCAACTGGCGAGAAGCGAGCAGCACGGATGGGACGCTGGCGCGAAGGCCTTCTCCGAACGCTACAGCGAGTTCGCCGCAGGGCTGGACATTTCGCCCGCAACGCTAGACGCAATGAACGATTCCGGCGTGCCGGAAATTGTTCTGCTCGCCATGATAGACTCCCTCACTCGGTACTCCGGCTTCTACCTCACGCGGCCCCTCGAATTCTACAACTTGGACAAGTTACGGCCACGCGAGCAGCCGACGCAGGATGCCAGCCGCATTGCAGATGAAGCAGCTGAACTAAAGGCTCGTTGCCCAGACTGCAGGCGCCTCTATTTCGCGGAGGTCCCTGCTGTCAGTCCCATCAGGGTCTTGGGTACAAGAATAGTCCCTGTTGAAACTAGCGAGCTCAAATCCAATCAACTCGCCGCCGAGCAACTCAAGCTGCTCATTAGGGAGAAGCATGGCAAGAGGAAAGGGGACTCTTCGTTCGTTGTAGCCCGTTATCCGCAGAATGCCGACATCCTTGTCCTTCATCTTGAGGCCGGCTCTCTCCGCGCCTACATCCGTACCACCGAAGCGCCGGTCACCTGCCTACAGGACCTTAAGGTGAGCCTCAGTGTTGAGGAAAGCGAAGTGGCCGCGAGCCAGAGCTTCGTCACGGTCGTCCTCATTGAGCGGGAGAATGGCAGGAGGCTTTTTGAAAAGAGCTGCCATGGAAACTGGGTATGGTCGAAGCCCGAGGCCGAGTGCCTGCTTGACGCTTTTCACTTCCTCGCCAAACAGAGACGGTGATGCGAGAAATGCTGCGCGAGTAGCCGTTTGAGCATGTTACGTAAAGCTCGGCAACGTGGCTTGAATGAGCTTCCCTGCCTGCCGTGAAAATAGTTGGAGTCTGCTTTCAACTGAAAATTTATAGAAAGCATAAT
>PMYE01000126.1 GCA_003171315.1 Acidobacteriaceae bacterium | reverse complement strand
CCGAAGATGAAGGAATATATCTTTGGCGAGCGCAACGGTATCTACATCATCGACCTGCAGAAGACGCTCAAGCTCTTCAAGGATGCGTCGAAGTTTGTCACAGAACTGTGCGCCGGCGGCAAGACCATTCTCTTTGTCGGCACCAAGCGCCAGGCCCAGGATGCAGTGGCCGAAGAGGCCACACGCGCCGGGATGCCGTACATCAACCAGCGCTGGCTGGGCGGCTTGCTGACCAACTGGGTGACCGTGCAGAAGTCGGTGAAGCGCCTTCAGGAACTGGATGAGATGGCCGCGGACGGCCGCTACGACCTGCTGACCAAGAAGGAAGTCATTCGCCTGGAGCGCGAGCGCAAGCACCTGCAGGCCAATCTGGCCGGCATCAAGAACATGAAGCGCCTGCCCGACGCGCTCTTCGTGGTGGACTCGAACAACGAGACGATTGCGGTGAAGGAAGCGCGCAAGTTGGGCATTCCCGTGGTTGCCGTGGTCGACACCAACTGCGATCCCACGGTGGTGGACTACGTGATCCCGGGCAACGACGATGCGCTGCGCGCCATTCGCCTCTTCACCTCGAAGATTGCCGACTCCGCCGCCGAGGGCGTGAACCTGCTGGGCGACAAGGCCTTCCAGGAAGAGGCTGCCGAGACCGTAGCCGCGGAGGAAGGCGTCGAGATCTCCGCCGAGTCCGCGGCGGGCGAAGACGTCGATATGGAAGCGGCGCTGGGCGGCGGCATTCGCAAGGCGCCCGCGGCGGTTGCGGCCCTGATGGAAGAGGACGAAGTAGCGGAAGGCGGTCAGTAATCCGCGCCGCGCGGAACCATGCGCAGGTTCGGGAACAGCGTGGCCGCTCCATCCTGCCGCCACGCTTTTCTTGTGCCGGAAATTCACCGGCGCGCAACAGGATTGTGAATTCTTAACTGTTATGGATGAGAGATGACGACTGTGACTGAGAAGATTGATGCCAGGCTGGTGAAAGAACTCCGCGAGAAGTCAGGCGCGCCCATGGGCGATTGCCTGAAGGCTCTGCAGGAGACCAAGGGAAACATCGAGGAAGCCTTCGTGGTGCTGCGCAAGCGGGGCATGGCCTCGGCGCAAAAGAAGGCCTCCCGCGCGACCAACGAAGGCGCGGTGGGCAGCTACATCCACGCCGGCGCCAAGATCGCCGTGCTGGTGGAGCTGAACTGCGAGAGCGATTTCGTGGCCCGCACCGAGGATTTTCAGGAGCTGCTGAAGGACGTGGCCATGCACATCGCCGCCAGCGATCCGCGCTACGTGAAGCCCGATGACGTGACCGCCGAAGATCTGGAGCGCGAGAAGGAGATCTGCCGCGCCCAGGCCGCCGCCACGGGCAAGCCCGCCGCCGTCATCGAAAAGATTGTCGAGGGCAAGATGGCCAAGTTCTACGAGGAGGTTTGCCTGCTGGAGCAGCCCTTCATCAAGGACCAGGCCATCAGCGTGAAGGAACTGATCGCGCAGAAGGTGGCCAAGCTGGGCGAGAACATCACGGTGCGGCGCTTTGCGCGGTTCAAGGTGGGCGCGCCCGACTGGACGGTCGCGCAGACCAAGCCGGTGGAAGCGGCGGAATAAACGCGATTCGCGTTCAAATGAGAAGGGGCAGCCCATTGCGGACTGCCCCTTTTGCTTTGGGCCGAGATGGTTGGCTTACGGCAGGTAATAGCGGAACGAGGTGAAGATCATGTTGTCGTCGCCATGGGCGCCGCCGGTGGGATTCGCAGTGCCGCCCGTAGGAGCTACCGTGCTGCCCGCGCCCGACCACAGATCGCGCCGCATCAAGCTGTACTGGATGCCCTGACGCAGACGGCCCTTGGGACTGTTGTGGATGTTCCACCAGTAGCCGGCCGTGAACTCCTGCACGTCTTTGTTGCTGCCGGTGCAACCGGCGGGCGTAATGGACGCTGCGCCTCCGGCGGCTGCGGTACCGTTCATCGTCTCAGTCAAGCAGCCCGTCATGCTCGCGCTGCGTGTGCCGTAGCCAATCTGGGTTGACCCGCTGAGCACGTAGTCGCGGTCGAGATAATCTCCGCCGTAGTTAAAGTAGAGGTTGAAATTCGGCGTGGGATTCATCTCGATCGTGCTGAGCGCGGAGAAGCCGTGGATGGGAGAGATGGTTGCATTGGGACGCAGGGTGACATCAGCGATGGTCGATGAGCCGTAGCGTCCGACGCCCTGGCCCCACAGTCCCTTCAAGCCGATTACGACCTTATTCGCGCCGACAAGCGGGGCGCGGAAGCCGCCGCCGATGCCCGCGCCAGTGGCCGTGGAGTTGTACGGGCTGCCCGTGGTGGGATAGATGCGGTCACGGAAGTTGCGGTCGATGCCGAAGACTTCCCAGTGGCCCCAGCCGGGCTCGAAGGCCATCTTTACAACGAAGTCCGGAGTGTAGTTGAACGAGTAGTTGGCCTGATTGTCGTAGAGGCCGCCGCCGGTTCCGGTAGAACCAAACAGCTCGTTGGTCGGCAGGCCCTGGCCGGAGGGGTTCAGCATCTCGGCGCTTTCAACGGAAGCGCCGATGAAGGCGGCCTTGCCGATGTCCTTGGAGACGCGGAAGCTGTACTGGCGCGTCCACACGAAGCCGGCTTCGTACTGTGCATCGATGGTAGACGGCAGAATCTCGGTGCCTCGCGTCAGGCCCTTGGTGGTTTCCGCCGCCAGCGACCAGCCCTGGCCTCCGGAGAAGTCCCAGCCGCTGTTGGTCTTGGCGTCGGCCCACAACTGGCGCTGGCGCAGCGTGTAGCTGTTCGATTGGTTGTTGTTTGAAGTGGTGCCCGAGCTCAGCCAGTCCATCTCGTAGTAGCCGGTTATCGTAAACGAGGGCAGCTTGCCGACGGCTTTGAGTGCGAGACGCGACTGGCGGCCTGAACCCTGAAACTCGCTCAACTGGTACGCGTCGGAGTACTGCAGCGGCACGCCGGTGAACGCTGTGTTGATGTCGCCGCCTGTGGCCCCGGTGCGGTTCACGGTTTCAGCCGCCAGGAAGGAGCCTGTCGGCGACAGCGTGATTCCCTTGAAATGAAGGACGTCGGGATTGTTGATCGCCTTCTTGATGCTCGTGGTCTCGTCGGAGACCGTGGTGGTAAGAGAAAGCTGGTTGGTCTTCAGGTCGCTTACGGTGCTTTGCAGGGTCGAGACGGCAGCCGAGTTTTCAGTGAACGCCTGCTGCTGCGCGTCGGCCGCGGCCTGCGCCTTCTGTGCGGCAGCCTGCGCGTCGGCGGCGGCTTGCTGCGCCTGCTGCAGTTGCGCGTCCTTGGCGGCGAGATCAGCCTTCAGGCCGTCGATCTCGCCCTGAAATTGCTGCTTCATTTGGTCGATCTGTTCCTGCACGGTGGGACCGGCCGGCGCAGCGGGTTTCTTGGCCGCGGCGTGCTTCTTCGCCGGCGGTGTTGAGCCGCCGGTTTGTGCGTAGGAAACAACGAGACTAGCTGCCAGAAGTGCCGCGGCAGCCGCTTTCACTGTCAATTTCATTTGGGCCTCTCTTTTCTTTGGAATCGGGTTGGAATGATGACCGCGCCCGCGTGCGCAATGAGCGCAATCCTCTGCTGCAACCCGGACGCATGAAATAGGAACGATTGCAAAAACCCATGTAGTACGCGCACCAGGCGCATGCGGGAGGAAGAGCTTCGAACCGGCGAAGAACCTCTTCTCCGCTCCACCTGCAAGACTCGCAGAGCAAGATTAAGATTTGACGAATTCACATAGAATTCACATTTCTACAACTGCGTGAGCTCCCGGCGTGAGACCAGCCCGGATCTCCCATGTGCGCTTCACCGGACAAGGCGGAGGGCAAATCTGTAGAGCGGGAAGAAAACCGCGAAAAAGGTTTGCTAAGTTGCGGGCAAACAATTTAAAAACGGGAAATTTAAATGGGAAGCCAACCGGGCGGCGGATGTGACAATAGAGTCAAGGAAAACATGACCTCAAGAGAACGAGTACTAACGGCATTGCGGCACGAGCAGCCGGACCGGACCCCGCGCGATTTTTGGGCGGAGCCGCCGACGATGCAGCGGCTGTTTGCGCACATCGGCCACTCCGACAAAGACCGTCTGCTCGATTCGCTGGGCGTGGATGTGCGGCATCTGGAAACGACGGAACCGCCTGAGCGGGAGTTGGGCGGCGGTTTGTTCCAGAATTTTTGGGGCGAACGGTATGTCTATCTCCAGACGCCGTGGGGACCGATGCGCCAGGACGGCAAAGGCGCGCTGGCGGGCGCGAGCAGCTTCGGGGAACTGGAGTCGTTCCCGTGGCCGTCGCCGGATTGTCTGGACCGCTCGCAACTGAAAGCCCAGTGCGCGCGCTACGAGCGGCACGCGCTGCTTTACGGGTTTGCCGACATCTGGCAGCGGCCGGCGCTGGTGCGCGGCTGGGAGGACATGTTCGTGGACATGGCGGAGCGGCCGGAGTGGGTCCACTTTCTATCGCGCAAGTTCACGGACTTTTATTTGGAGGATTACACCCGCGCGGCGGAAATCACCGGCGGACGGATTGACCTCTATCTGGTCATCAGCGACCTGGGCACGCAGCGTGGGCCGCTCATCTCCATGGCCATGTTCCGCGAGTTCGTTGCGCCCTACCTGAAAGAGATGACCAGCCGGATTCACTCGCTCGGCGGACGCGCGCTTTACCATAGTTGCGGCACGATCTGGCGGTTTGTTCCCGATCTGATCGAATGCGGCGTGGACGTGCTCGATCCCATTCAACCGACGTGCGCGGAGATGCAGCCGGAAAGTCTCAAACAGAAATTCGGCGGCCGGCTGAGTTTCCATGGCGGCATCGACATGCAGAAGCTGCTGCTGGAGGGAACGCCTTCCGAGGTCGAAGCCGAGGCGCGGCGCTACTGCGAGGTGTTGGGAGCCGGCGGCGGTTACATCCTTGCGCCTGCGCATCTGTTCCAGCCCGACGTGCCGCCGGAGAATGTCTTGGCAGTATATAGAGCGGCAACATAGCAGAACTCAGTTTCCTGCCGGCGCGTCGACGGAGACGCCCTGGCCGCGCCGGGTTCCGGGGGGCGGCCCTCGACGGGTTTATTGGCGCTTAAAATGGAAGTTCGGCGCTTACAGCGGTTCCACAATTGCTGTATGCCGAAGTAACAACAGCTAAGTGGGTTTTTCCTCAAGAAAAACCCACCTTGTGCCACCGCCGGAAACGGCTACAAGTATTGTGGAACCGCTCTAATCTTCCCTCACATCGCCGCCCGTGCTGTGTGATAATGACTCCGTGCAACAGCCCGATACCTGTATTCGCAACGCCCGTGGCGAGTGGATTCCGACCAATGGCACCAAGGACACGCCCCTGTTCCATTGGCCACCGCGCCTGGCCCAATCGCTCAAGTGGGTGTTTTCCTACCCCGGTTTTCTGTGGCCCTGGAGCACCATTTACCTCCTCATCACCATTTTCATCTGGTTTCACTTCCAGCCCGCTGTGCCCCGCTGCGTCGATTTGAAACCGGGCTGGATCGCCCTCCTGTTCCTCCGCAACCTGGGTTTGGCCTGGGCCATCTATGGCGGCTGGCATCTCCTGCTCTACGTGCTAAAACTCCAAGGCACCAACCGCAAATACGACATCCGCTGGCCCAGCCGCAACGACCCCAAGTTTCTCTTTCGCAACCAGACCCTGGACAACATTTTCTGGAGTTGCGCCAGCGGCTGCACCATCTGGACCGCTTACGAAGTCATTTACTTCTGGGCCCTTGCCAACAAGAAAGTTCCTTACGTGGACTGGAACTCCCATCCCGTTTACTTCGCCGTCTGGCTCTGCCTGATACCTTACTGGCGCGACTTTCATTTCTACTGGGTCCACCGCCTCATCCACTGGCGTCCCCTTTACAAAGCCGCCCATTACCTGCACCACAAAAATACCAACCCCGGCCCCTGGTCCGGCCTGTCCATGCACCCCATTGAGCACCTTCTCTATTTCAGCGGCTCCCTGATCCATTTCATTGTCCCCTCCCATCCCATCCATTTCCTCTTCAACAGCGAACACGCCGGCGCGTTTGGCCCGGCCGCCGGCCATCACGGCTTCGAGAAACCCCTTGCCGAAAAGGCGTTCCCCTCCGGCTCCTACTTTCACTACCTTCACCACCGCATTTTCACCTGCAACTACGGCGGCGAGGAAATCCCCTTCGACCGCTGGTTCGGCACCCACCGCAGTTCCCTCACCGCCAAATCCCGGCCTCAGCAGTAATCTCTCCCAGCCCTGTTTTTTACAGCGCTTTCGTCGCGTGCATAAGGCGCGTTGCCGATGACCGAGCAGAATTTTCGCAAGATGATGGGCTACAGGGACTGGGGACGCTCAAATCGGTCTTAGAGCACGAGAAGGTATCCCTGCAAAGGGGGGTGGCGTAGAATGAGTCGGATCGTCGTTCACCTCCAACGATTCCTGTGACACCTTCCCGAGAAGATAAAAACACGTGCAGCAAAGGAGACGGGTATGAGCAAAATTAACCGGCGGGAGTTTCTCGATGGATCGGCTAAAGCCACATTGGCGATTGGCCTTCCGATGAAGAATCTTCTCGCCGCAGTTCCGCAAAGTGACGCCGGGCAGGCGCCTCCCGCGAATACGGCGCCAGCCGTGCTGCCGGGGACGGCGCCGCTGACGATGGAGGGCGATCTGGCGACACAAATGGTGGATGGGATTCGTCGGTTCCTGCTGAAGCGGACGGCAGAAGCGCCGAAAGAACGGGCAGGTCTTTGGCACTGGAGTACGAGCTCGGCACGAGCCTACGATCAGTCGGTCTCAGTCAATCGCGAGCGTTTCCGGCAAATCATTGGGGCGGTAGACGTGCGCGTGCCCGCCCAGGCACCGGAGCCTGTGCGAGCCGTCCTCGATCCCCCCGAAGTTGGCCAGGGGAGCGGTTTCAAGGTCTACGCCGTGCGTTGGCCGGTTTTAGCGCCTGTGATTGCGGACTATGGCGGTTTGGATGCCGAAGGTTTATTACTTCAGCCCGAGGGACGCCCAGTGGCGCGAATCGTCGCGGTACCGGACGCGGACTGGACGCCGGAGATGAGCGTGGGGATGTCCCCGGGAGTTCCGGATGGGGCGCAGTTTGCGCGACGCCTCGCGGAAAACTGGTGTCAAGTGCTGATCCCGGCCCTCATCAATCGGGACGATACTTTCTCCGGGATTCCAGGGATCGGCTATACGAACCAACCGCACCGGGAGTGGATCTATCGAATGGCTTTTGAAGTGGGCCGCCACCCCATCGGGTTTGAGGTGCAAAAGATATTGGCGGCCGTGGATTGGTTTGAGAGCGAAAACCGGAAAGAGGCCGTTCCCATCGGGGTGATGGGGTATGGAGAAGGAGGGTTGCTGGCGCTTTATAGCGGAGCTCTGGATGGAAGGATCCAGGCAACCGCCGTGAGCGGATATTTCCAGGAGCGGGAAGGTCTTTGGACGGAGCCGATCTACCGGGATCTCTGGGGATTGGTGCGGGAGTTTGGCGACGCGGAGCTGGCGAGTTTGATTGCCCCGCGGAACTTGGTGGTGGAAGCCTGCCGGGGCCCCAAGGTCGAAGGACCGCCCCCGGTGACAGGCGTGCATCAGGAAGCCGCTTGTCCGAACGGAAAGCTCGGTACTCCGCCGCTGGATTCAGTGCAAAAGGAAGTGGAGCGGGCGCGAGGATTTTATGCGGCGCTGAAGGCGGAGGACAAACTGCACCTGGTGGTGAGTGGTCAGGGAGAAGGGGAGCCGGGTTCGGAAGAGGCCTTGCGCGCTTTTTTACGTTCGTTGAAGGTGAGCGCAGGTCTTCAGGCGAACGGGACACCCCCACGGGACCAGCGCGAGAATTACGATCCCCAGGCCCGGTTGCAGCGGCAGTTCAACCAGATGGTCGGTTTCACCCAGGCGCTGATTCGCAAGTCGCCCGACCGCCGCAGGGAGTTCTGGGCGAAAGCCAACTCCACTTGGCCGACTCAGCAAGAGGGGGAAAACCGAAGCGACACTCCGCCCTGGCAGTGTCTCCAGTCGCAGTGGTCAAATTCTCCGGAGCAGTGGAACGCGGCGACGAAATGGTACAAGAACTACATCTGGGAAGAGGTGATCGGGCGGTTGCCTGCCGCCAGCTTGCCCGCCAATCCCCGCACGCGCCTGGTAAATGACGCGCCCAAATTCAAGAGCTACGAGGTGATGCTGGATGTGTGGCCGGGTGTATATGCCTATGGGGTTCTATCCGTTCCCAAAGACGTTCAGCCCGGAGAGCGCCGCCCGGTGGTGGTGGTCCAGCATGGGTTGGAGGGCCGCGCCCTGCCTTTGGCACATCCGAGGGCGGTAGCGAGCGGCCGTTTCGACGTTCGTGAGAGCCTGGCGAATGAAGGGTTTGTCGTCTACGCTCCCCAGAATCCCTACATCGGAGACGATCGTTTCCGGATGATTCAGCGCATGGGCCATCCCCTCAAGCTGGCTCTGTTCTCCTTCATTATCGGGCAGCATGAGCGGACCCTGGATTGGCTGGCGGAGCAGAGCTTTGTCGATCCGGAACGGATAGGTTTCTATGGGCTTTCCTACGGTGGAAAAACCGCGGTTCGAGTTCCGCCGTTTCTTGACCGGTATGCCCTGTCGATCTGTTCGGGTGACTTTAATGAATGGGTCTGGAAAACAACCA
Organism: Acidobacteriaceae bacterium; assembly: GCA_003171315.1. Lineage (GTDB taxonomy): Bacteria > Acidobacteriota > Terriglobia > Terriglobales > Acidobacteriaceae > Telmatobacter. The sequence continues at coordinate 41,216 of PMYE01000126.1, read as the reverse complement.
CCGTTGAAGCCTGGTACAGCTACCTTCTGTTGGGTGAGTACGACATGTACGAATTCAACCTTGCCAATATCGCGAACTACTCGGAAATAGTCAATCTCTTGGCCCCTCGGCCCTTTATGGTTGAGCGGGGGCACTTTGACCAGGTGAGCGAGGACCAAACCGTAGCTTATGAATATTCAAAAGTGCGGTGGTTTTATGCTTACATGGGGATCCCGGGAAAAACGCAAATCGAGTTTTTGAGCGGACCTCATATGATGTACGGGCGGGGGACATTTGATTTTCTTCGAGAGCACTTAGACTGGAAGCCGGGACGATGGGGTCCACTGACAGGCTGATCTCCATTCAGCCTGGATGACCTATTAAGTTAGAGCGTGCTTCAATAAAAGCTTTGTAACAAGGGCACGGCTTTAGCCGGGCCGAAAAACGCAGGAGGATACGGGGGCTTTAGCCCCTGAGGGATGACAACGGAAATCTACCTCGCCATTTTTGAACACGCTGTAAAACAAAGTTTACGCGCCGGTGTCTCAACAACTTCGGCGATAGGCTATCGTCCGCTTTCCTGCCGTAATTTCTCGAGAACTCTTGACTTGGACTTACGGGTGAGCCGCCTGCGAACTGCTTGACTCACCCGAGCCTTCCTTGCCGGCGCTCAGTAAGTTAGCCAGCAGCCGGTAAGCTCCCGGCACTAACTCAGGGAACTGACGGTACAAAGCGTACGCAACATAGATATAGGTTCCCTTGCCGCGATGGGCGACGAGCAATCCGCCGCGCTGCGGATCCTGCCCTGGATCGGCGGTCTCGGTGAGCGCCGTGTATGCCGGATCCCAGTGCTCGAGGAAGCCGTGGCCGCGCTCCTCGAACCATCCGTCGAAATCGGCTGAAGTCATTTGGTTGGGCCAGGTAAGCAGCGGATTGGCGGGATCGAGCAGCTTCACCGGCGCCTGCTCATCCACGACGCGCTCGGGAGAGCGGCCCATCGAAAGCGGCAGCGGCGCGGGAAACGCGCCGCTCTGGTACTGCACCACGAGCGTCCCCCCGCGCTCGACGAATTGCTCGAGGCGCGGTTCGGCCGCGGCGAGCTCCGGCCGCGCCGAGTACGCGCGAATGCCAATCACCAGCACGTTCCACTGCGACAGGTCGCCGGCGGCGAGCTCGTCATCGGTCAGCAGGTGCGTCTTGATCCCCAGCGCCTCAATCGCATCGGTAACCGTATCGCCGGTGCCCATGACATAACCCACACGCAGGCCCGGCGCCACCTTCACATCCACCTTGCGCGTGCGCAGCTCCGCCGGCCTGTACTGGTTGTAAGGCCGCAGCCCAGGGTAACCGATGCTCTGCCAGCCGGTCGAGTAGCTTTGATCGCCAACATGGGCGACAGCCTGGATAGCGTACGCGCGCGCCGCGACACCGCCTGCGGGAGAAACCGAGAATACGAGCGGCTCGGTGTCGCCCGCGCTCGTCAAGTGGAACTCCCGCTGCGCGGGCTCGGCGCGCCAACCCTCGGGCAGCTTCAGATCGACGCTTCCATCGGCCGCGTGCTCGGCATGAACGGTTACGCTCACCGGCAGGGGCGAGCCACCCCACCCCACGGGCGAAGACCCGCCCGTGGGGGCCCCGGCGCCATCGAGGGTGAGAATGCGCGCCTCCGGTTCCACGCGCACGCCAATCGCCGGCACGACTACCAGCGGCTCATACACGCCACCCACTCCGGCGACGCGCGCCAGCGTCTGCACTACCTGCCCCAGCCGGATAGGAACGCCGTCAAACGCGAACTCCGCCCACGCGGCGAGCGGATACGGCGCGAACGATCGCTCGCGCCACGCTTCGTTCGCAATGTCGTAATAGGGCTGTTCGGTCGTCGGCCGCGTGAAGTACGGCTCTGTAGGCTGCGCGTCGTTTGCGGCCTGCACTTGAAAGATCCGTTCGCTCACCGGCTCAGTGACTGCTTGCGCGCCTCTGGCTCCGCCGGCGTCCTCAATCTTCCATGGCGAACCGTCGTCGCTCTCGAGCCAAACCCGGTTCAACCGCGCGTCGCCCAACGCCTTCGCCAGATGCACGCGCACGCCGAAGTCCTCGCCCGGCCACACGCTGCGCGCCGTCTCGCCGGCTGAGCCGCCGCGTCCTCCTCCGCCGTCTCCCGAGACGAACGCAACCAGATCCAGGCCGAGGAGATCTTTCAGCGCCGTCTGGAATTGCGCAATTTTTTCACCGAGCTCAAGCTCCAGGCCGGCCTTGGCTTCCACGCTAAGATCGCTTGCCTTCACGCGCGCGTAGAGATCGAGCGTTTCGCGGTAGATGGGCACGAGCTTGTGCGCGGCGGCGACGCCGGAGTCATTCTTGCAGTCGCTGGTGAACGCACCGAGGCCGGATTGGATGTTGCCCAGCGCATCCGCGAGCCACGCGGGAGGCGCGCTCCCGGCCAAGCGCGCGAGACCCGCGATGCTTGTATCGATGTAAACCCTTGAATTCCCGAAGAGGTCGTTCTCCAACCACAAGCCGTTCGTTATGGGATTGGCCACCTCCGGCATAGCCGCCCACAAGTGGTACCCCGTCTTTTCTGGCTCTGCGAGCGCCGGATTCGCTCCGCCATTCTGCGACTTCTGTTCGCCCCATCCCTGGCGCGCAATCTGGACGTAGGTGCGTCCCAGCGACGGGTCCCATGTGCCCACCGGAATGGTCACATCGGCCGGCAACGCGCCTTCGATCCACTCGCCGGTGACGTAATTGTGGAATCGCGCCGGCGCCCACTTGCCCGTGGCGTAGTCGAACATCCTTCCGCCCGTAACCGGCGCGAACGGCGCGCGCGAATATACTGCCAGCGGCTGCCACGGCTCGAGGCCGGCGCCTCCGTCCTTCGCCGGGCGCAATTGATCGGGAAATACCTTCGGATCGCCCGCGGCCTTGAACGCTTCCTGCGCGATCTCGCCGGCTACCTGGTGCTGGCCGTGGCCGTCGGTGACTCCGCCGACAAAGGTGGACACGATGACCAGCGGGCGCACCATGCGCACCGCCAGAACCGCGTCGTAGAGCACGCGCTCGTGGCCCCACTTGGCAAACGATTCCTCCTGCGTTTTGGAGAAGCCGAAGTCGGCCTCGGTGCCCCAAAGTTGCAGCGCGCCATAATATCGATCGGCCTTGAGCAGCTCGTTGGTTCGGATGAGTCCCAGCGCGTCGTAGCTCTCGGCCGACATCGCGTTCTGCCCGCCCTCGCCGCGCGTGAGCGTAAGCAGAGTGGCGCGCGCGCCCAGCCCGCGCGTCAGATAGGTGAGCAACGCGCCGTCTTCATCGTCGGGATGCGGCACGATCATCAGCATGCTGGCCGTAGTGCCCAGCCGCTTCATCGTCTGCTCCAGGTCGGCGGCTCCACGGTCCTCAGGTAAGGGAAGCGCGTTCGCCGGCAGCTCGGGCAGCGGAACCTGCGCAAGCTCGGTCTCGGCGGTGACAAGCGCTGCGTCCTGCGCGTGGAGCAAGGCACAGCCGGCGCTCGACAACAGCGCAGCCAGAACCGCGCAGAGAGTGATGCGATGCGGTTTTAGGGGAAAGAAGTTCATCACGGTCAGTGTACAAGGCGCCGCGGAAACTGGCTTTTGTAGCCCTTGGAGAACTGGAATGCCGCGGCTGGCGCCGAAGAGCCTGGGGGATGAGAGTACGCGCGATCCATCGTGAAATCAACGAGCAGGTGACGTTTGCCCGCAGTTTTTTCCGAGGGGCTATACTACGGCACATGCGAGTTTACGCCAATGCCTGCCGGTATACGCGTCCTGCTGGATGGCGGCGCCATCGGCCAATCGGAAAATCGGCTTGCCGGCGATCCTCAATGGGAAAATGGAATCATGAGCATACTTGCAATTGACATTGGCGGGACAAAGTTCTCGATGGCTTTGTTTGAAGACGGTCAAATGATCCGTCATGAGACTCACGCCACACAGCGCGAAGGCGGCCGCGAATGGATGGTGGAGCAAATTCTTTCCATTGCCAGACTCTGGCGCGGAAGCAACAGCTTCGAGAGTTGTGGCATAGGATTCGGCGGACCAGTGGATTTTGCCGCGCAGAGAGTTGCGCTATCGACGCACGTCGACACCTGGCAGAATTTTCCGCTTGCCTCCTGCATCCAGGACGAACTCGGCGTGCCGGCGGTCATCGACAACGACGCCAATGTAGGCGGCCTTGGAGAGGCGCGATACGGCGCGGGCGCCGGTTACGACCCTCTTTTCTACATGACCCTCTCCACCGGCATCGGCGGCGGGCTGATTGCAGGCGGCAATATCTATCGAGGGGCGGATTCCTACGCCGGCGAGATCGGCCATACTACCGTCCGGCCCGGCGGCCCGCTCTGCCTCTGCGGCGCTTGCGGCTGCCTCGAACGAATGTGCGCGGGGATCTGGATGGAGCGCGACTACGGGAAAACCGCAAAGGAGTTGATGACCGATCCCGCTTTCGTCTTGCGCTATGTTGTTGACCTGGCCATCGGACTGAAGTCCGTAATCATGCTGCTGAATCCGGCGCGAATCGTGATCGGCGGCGGCATCGGCAAGGCCGGCGATCGCCTCTTCGTGCCGCTGCGGGCCGAACTGCGAAGGCAGATCACTTCGTGGTCCCGCGCTCGCATCGACGTGGTCCCCGCCGCGCTTGGCGACGACAGCGTACTCTGGGGCGCGCTGGCCCTGGCGCAATCCTAGGGCGTGTCATCAAACTCGTCATATGCACAGGTTTGCTTGAAAAGTAGCCTGGAATTATGGGACAGCGGCGTTATGGGTTGCGGGACGATCAGTGGGAGCGTATCGAAGAGTTGCTGCCGGGCCGGAGAGGTTCCGTAGGGCGCCTGGCAGAGGACAACCGGTTGTTTGTCGAGGCCGTGCTGTATCGCTATCGCGCCGGGATACCGTGGCGCGATTTGCCGGAACGTTTCGGTGACTTCCGCGTGGTGCATACGCGGTTCAGCCGTTGGGCCAAACGCGGCGTGTGGAAGAAGCTGTTCGAGCATTTGGCCCAGGATGCGGACAACGAATACGCGATGATCGATTCGACGATCGTGCGCGCCCACCAGCACAGCGCCGGGGCGCTGAGAAAAAAGGGCGCCGACTAGGCCATCGGGCGCAGCAAGGGCGGACTGAGCACCAAGATCCACGCTACGGTCGATGCCCTCGGCAACCCCACGGGATTTCATCTCACCGGCGGGCAAGCCTGCGACCTGGAAGGCGCCGACGTGTTGCTGCCGCAACTCGAGGCCGATACGCTGCTGGCCGACAAGGGCTTCGATGCCGATCAAAGGGTTCTGATCCCTTGGCAAGAGGCGGGCAAGGTCGCGGTGATCCCGCCCAAAGCCAACCGTAAGATGCAACGGGACTACGACAAGGAGCTTTACAAAGCCCGTCACCTGATCGAGAACTTCTTTGCCAAGCTCAAGCTCTTTCGCGCTATCGCCACCCGCTACGACAAGACCGCACGAAACTTCCTCGCTGCGGTCTACCTCGCTGCTACTGCCATTTGGTTAATTTGATGACACGCCCTAGCCTTTATGATGCAACGAGTACAGTGCGTTCAACCACACTCAAGCCATGTCGATCAACAACGCTGCGCGGTTTGATCCTGCGGGGAATCAGGTTAATGCGCGATTTGGTCAGATGACCGCTACGCGGCCCTCTAGAATCACGTAATTAACGCTAAAACTTTATTTTTAGCGGATCATGTACGTAGGCATTATCGCACGCTGTGTACCGGCTCATTCGCTTGCCGCGGACTGCGAGCGCCGCGCTGTTAAGATGTCTCGCAAACGTCCGCGGCATAGGCGGTGACAAGTCCGCGGGAGGAGACAGATCGCATGGATTACGCGGCGTTTGTTCTGATCATTGCTGCCGGCCTGACGCAGGGCAGCTTCATCGCTCCAATGAAGCTCGTCCGCAATTGGGAGTGGGAGAACACATGGTTGGTATTCTGCTTTCTCGGCTTTATTGTTTTTCCGGCGGTCGTAGCCCTAGTCACCGTACCTCAAATTGGACTAGTCTTTCTGAGTTCGCCCAGGCGCGACCTGTTGCTGCCTGCCTTGTTTGGTTTAGGGTGGGGTTGCGGATCAATCTGTTTCGGGCTGGGATTTCGGGAATTAGGTATGGGTTTGGCTTACGCTCTCGTCAGCGGTCTTTCCGGCGCATTGGGAGCGCTAATTCCCTGGCTCAGTTCTCCAAGGAAACCACTGGTCTACAGCATTCTGTTGTGGACAGGCGTCCTGGTCATGATCGCGGGTGTGGCGGTCTGTTCCCTGGCGGGTCACGAGCGTGACAAGAAACGCGCCTCGGAGATGTCCGGGGTGAAACCGCGAAATTTTCCGCTTGGCCTGGCTATATGTGTACTTGGGGGAGTACTGTCGTGCTTCATGAATCTCGGCTTCGCTTTTGGCGCAGGAGTAACCCAACGTGCCCGCGAGCTAGGGGCCAGTGTTGCGAACGCGCCCAACCCATTGTGGCTCATTGTCATGAGTAGCGGATTTGTTTCTATCGCAGCATATTGCGGATACCTGTTGGCGAGCAAGCGAACCTGGAGAAACTATGGACGTCCTCGCGGCGTTGGCAATCTGGGATCAGTGTTGGCGATGGCTCTGCTCTGGGAAGCAACATTGGTAGCATATGGCGCTGGCGCGACTCGCATAGGGAGAGTTGGTCCGTCGGTCGGTTGGGCCGCGCTCCTGTCTATTACCGTCGTCGCTTCCAATCTGTGGGGCGCTGCGACTGGAGAATGGCGCGGCGCCGGAAGGAAAGCTGGCAGATTGATGCTCTCGGGTATTGCCACCCTGGTATTAGCCGTAGCAATAGTTGGATTCGCAACGTTGAAAGCGTGACATTGGAAAGAGGTCATTCGCGGAGAACGCCGATGCCCGAAACATAACTCTTGGAACCGAAGAAGGGAGAACGGATATGGCGGTAACGACCGTACAAGGACGAATTAGCGCGGATCGGCTGGGAGTCACCACGCCGCACGATCACATCCTGATAGACCTGAGCAATCAGTACAGGGACTGGCCAGAAATTTCCAAATCGGCCCTTGCCAAGGAGAAAGTGGGGCTTGCGAACATAGGAATCCTGAGGCGTAACCCGCACGCCCTAGTAGACAATCTCATTATCGACGACGTCCGGGTTGCGGAGGAAGAACTGATCGAGTTCAAGCGAGCAGGCGGTGACACGATAGTAGACCTGTCGAACATTGGCCTGGGAAGAGATCCGATCGCTCTGAAACGCATTTCGCGGGCTACGGGCGTAAACGTTATCTGCGGGTGCGCCTACTACTACCACGATACGCATCCGAAAGACATGGGCACGAAAACCGTGGCGGATATCAAAGCCGAGATCGTGACTGATCTGACGGTTGGAATTAGCGGCACCGGAATCAAGGCAGGGGTAATAGGAGAGATTGGAATTAGCCCGGACGTCATTCACCCCGATGAGGCGAAAGTCCTCAAGGCTGCGGCCGAGGCGCAGGTGGAAACCGGGGTCGGCATCCAGGTTCACATCTTCCCATGGACGAAGAATGGCGCCATGCCGCTGGGACTGGAAGCCTTAGATGTTCTCGCGGCTGCAGGCGCCGATCTTCGGAAAGTCTCGATTGGCCATGCTGACGTCGCAATGGGTATCAACGTTGACTACTGCAAGGAGATAGCCCGCCGGGGAGCCTACGTAGAATTTGACAACTTCGGCCATGAGTTTTATATCAACAAACCGGACAGAACGTTCGTCCCGGGGCCGTTTGCGACAGACGTCGAAAGAATCTGCGCACTCAAGGACCTGGTCGACAGCGGCTATGTGAGGAAAGTCCTTCTCGCAACGGACATCTGTCACAAGTGCCTGCTGCACAAATACGGCGGGTGGGGTTACGATCACATTCTGACGAATATCGTACCCATGATGCTGGAGAACGGGATTACCGAAGATCAGATCAATGTATTGATGAAGGAAAATCCCCAAGCGTTCTTAGATGACGGAATGCCATGCTGAGGTGAGGTCTTCGGGAGGCACCGCCAGTTAAGACACAGTTTGCGGCTCGCCTGAGAATCGATGGAGCGGGATTACGACAAAGAACTCTACAAAGCCCGTCACCTGATTGAAAACTTCTTCGCCAAACTCAAGCTCTTTCGCGCTATTGCCACCCGCTATGACAAGACCGCACGAAACTTCCTCGCTGCGGTCTACCTCGCTGCTACTGCCATTTGGTTAATTTGATGACACGCCCTAGGCCGCATCGGTCATTGCCTGCAAAATGCAGCAGGACAAGCCAGGGGCGGCGAGGGCAGCCACCTGCGACAACACCGGAACCTGCCGGCCCGGCATTGCTTCACCGCCAATCGTCGCGCGCGTTGGCCAGCCCCTCATTCATCGCCGCCTCAAAGCCGGCGTTTTTCTTGATGAAGATCTCGCTGAAGTGCCGGTCCTGCCGCAGCAGAATGGCCTGCAGGCGCACCAACTCCAGCAGGGCCAGAAACATGGCGATCAGCGCCCGCTCCGAGCGCGTGTGGCTCAGCAGCCGCCGCAGCGCCACCGGCCTGTCTTCCATGGTCAGCCGCCGCGCCAGGAACTGGATCATCTGGCTCACCGTCACCGTGTCTTCTTCCAGGTCGAGGATGGGACGGTTGCGCGCGCGCTCCAGAATGTCGCGGAAGATGCGCACCAGGTCCGTGGTGTCGGCGGCCATCTCCGGCTCGGCGCCGGTATCTTCGCGAAACTCGCGCACGCCGGGATTGGTCCACGTGGCCGCCTCCAGCATCTGCTTTTCATGCAGCATCTGCGCCGCGTTCCTGAAGCGTTCGTGTTCCAGCAGCCGCTCCACCAGCTCGCGCCGCGGATCCTCGGCCGGCTCTTCCGGCCCCGCCGGCGCGCGCGGCAGCAGCATCTTGCTCTTGATGTGAATCAGCAGCGCCGCCGTGTAGATGAACTCCCCGGCCACGTCCATGTCACTGGCCCGCAGCCGGTTCACATACGCCAAAAACTGCGCCGTGATCTTGGCGATGGGAATGTCGTAGATATCGATGTCCTGCTTGCGGATCAGGTCAAGCAGCAGGTCGAGCGGCCCGTCGTACACCTGGCCCACGAAGACCGAGAAGGGCGACTGCTCGGCGTCCTGGCCACGCGCCTTCAGCGCCGCCGCCACTTTCTCGGCGGTGGTTGGCTCGGCCGCCGGCTTGGCGTCGAACGGCAACGCCGCGGCTGCTTCCCGTGGCGGAGCAGCTTCTTTCTCTTTGGCCGCTTCGGCCACGAGCGCCGGTTCAGCTTCCGGAGTCGAAGCCGCAGGCTCCTCCTCCTCCGCAGGCAACTCCTCCGCTTTCACTGCCGCTTTTTCTTCCGGCGTAGCCTGCGCCTGAACCTCTACACGCTCTGCCGAATCGGAGGGATCGTTGGCTTCCGCGGCCTCCACAACCCGCTCCTCGGCGCAAGGCTCCGGCTCAATCGCCTCCGCCGCCGGCGGTTGGGGTTCTTTGGCCACTTCGGCCACGAGCGCCGGTTCAGCTTCCGGAGTTGGAGCCGCCGACTCCTCTGCCGCCGCAGGCTGTTGGGGTTCCTTAGCCGGTTCCACGGCTTCTTCCACGGCTTCCTGCGCCGCGGGAATCTCGCCGCCGCCTGAAACCACCTCGGCCGCCTGCTTCGTCTCGCCTGCCGCCTCTTCGGATTGTGGGGAAGTTTGCTTCAATGCACTCTCTTCTTTTGGCGCTTCCAACTCTTTCGCTTCCTCGGGCTTGGCTGAAACCACCTCCGGCCCGGCGCAGTCGCCGTCAGCGCTGCTCTCCTTGCCCGTTTCAACTCTTCCATTGCGCCGGAACAGCCCGAATCCCGAGCGGATTCCGCCCAGAGTAAACTCGAGCGCCCTGCGCCACCACGGGACTTTCTCTTGCATCGCTTGCACGTGCTTGATCCGTTAGCCTCTTACTTCCCGTGGTTAGTTCCTGCCCTTCATGCGGCGTGTTGCCGCGTTTGTCTCACGCGGGCGCCACGGTCGTCAACGCCATCTGCATGGCCTCGCGCACTTCCACCATGGTCTGTTCCGCGCGTACCTCGGCGCGCCGCGAGCCTTCGTTCAAAATCTCGATGGCCTGCGCCTCCGTCACGCTGGCCCGCCGCTCCTGAATGGGACCGAGGATCTTCACCAGAGCATCGGCAGCCCAGCTTTTACATTCGATGCACCCAATCCCCGCCGAGCGGCAGCCTTCGTAGACCCTCGCCATCGTCTCCAGCGTCGAGAACACCTTGTGCAGATCGCCGACCGGGCACTTGTCGGGGTCGCCTTTGTCGGTGCGGCGGATGCGCGCCGGATCGGTGACCATGGTCTTGAGCTTCTGCCGGACGACAGGTTCGGGGTCGCTCATGAGGATGGTGTTGCCGTAGCTCTTCGACATCTTGCGCCCGTCGGTGCCGGGGAGCTTGGGCGAGGGCGTAAGCAGTACCTTCGGCTCTGGTAGAACTTGCCTCTCCGGCGCCGTAAGCACTGTGGGAGGGGTATCGCTCCGGCCAAGTCCTCCGCATACAAACAACTTCATAGGAGCGTAGAACTGGTTGAACCTCCGCGCAATCTCACGCGTCAGCTCCACGTGCGCCTGCTGGTCCTGGCCCACCGGCACAAAGTCGGGCTGGTAGATCAGAATGTCCGCGGCCATCAGCACCGGGTAGCCGAGAAATCCGTAGGTCGTCAGGTCCTTGTTCGCCAGATTTTCCTGCATCTCCTTGTAACTGGGCACGCGCTCCAGCCAGCCGAGCGGAGTGCTCATGCCCAGCAGCAGTGCAAGTTCAGCATGCTGCCGCACGCGGCTCTGCAAAAACAGCACGCTCTTCGCGGGGTCGAGCCCCGACGCCAGATAGTCCAGCAGCACCTCGAGCGTGTTGGGCGCGATCTGGCTGGGGTCGGCGTATTCCGTGGTGAGCGCGTGCCAGTCGGCGATAAAAAAGTAGCACTCGTACTGGTCCTGCAACTTCACCCAGTTGGCCAGCGCGCCCATGTAGTTGCCCAGGTGCAGCTTGCCCGTGGGGCGCATGCCGCTCAACACGCGCGGGCGTTGCGCCGCAGGACCTTGCGATTTTGAATTTTCCGTTACTGTCATGATGCGGTTCAGTTCCTAGTCGGCGCAAAAGAGAGCGCCGGAAGTGCTCGGGAAAATGGCCGAATCTGGCTCATTCCATTGTAGCGGGACAACCTGCAGCGAGCACCCGGAGATCAAAGGCGCGAAAGGAACGAAAAAACCAGCACCAGTGCGGGCGTGAGCAGCAGCCGCAGCACGTAGCCACCCACAAAGATCATCAGCAGGTAGCTGATCCAGCCGCCGATCCGGTCGTATTGCTGCACCGCGTTATACGGCAGCATGTTCCGCACCACGCGGCTGCCGTCGAGCGGCGGAAAAGGCAGCAGATTGAAGAAAAACAGCGACAGGTTGACTTCAATGGCCAGCAGCGCCAGCAGAACCAGAGGCTGCAACCCGCTGCCGAAGGCCAGCGCGCCGGACAGGTTCGCGCGCACCAGCGCGCGTCCGCCGGGCACGGCGATGCAAATGACGGCCAGGATCACAAACGCCGTCCCCACCAGCAGGAGATTCGAGACCGGCCCGGCAAGGGTGACGAGGTTGTCGTCGCGCACGATCTTCTTGAAATTGCGCGTGATCACCGGCGTGGGCTTTGCCCAGCCGATGAGGAATCCGCTGAAGAAAGTGAATCCGACAAACGGCCCGAAGATGGCCAGCGCGGGAATCAGAAGGGTTCCAATCGGATCGATGTGGTACATGGGGTTGAGCGTGATGCGCCCCTCGAGCCGCGCCGTCTGGTCGCCCATCCGCGATGCCATCCACGCGTGCGCGCACTCATGAAAACTGAGCGAGAACAACAGTAGAACAAATTCGAAGATGCCAATGACGAACGCAGTGGACTGCAAACGAACTCTCCAAAACTAGAACTGGTTGCATCAATCAGGTTTTGAAAGGGCACGGCTCCAGCCGTGCCGAAAAGGGGCGCGTAAAACCTGGGGCTTTAGCCCCTGAGGGACATTTTTCAGTTGCCTCTAAACCATTTGTGCAACCACTTCTAGAAATCTCAGGTTAGCACGATGAACCTGCGCAAATTTGCGCCGCGTTTGATGCCGCGGCCGGCCTTTCAGCTCTCGATGTACTCCCAGAACGAATCGGCCAGGTCGGCGCCGAGCTCGGTGGTCATGCGCCGGGCGGCGCGCTCCACCTCTTCCATCAGGCCGTGGAGGTAGTCGCGCGATCGCGAGATGGCGGCCACGCCCAGCGTCGCCGACTGCCACGTCACCGCCTCGTCCAGCTCCGCCACCGAAACATTGAAGCCCTGCTTCAACTGGTCCTTGAGCGAGCGCACCACCTGCCGCCTGTCCTTGAGCGACTGGGCGTGCTCGATGCGGAGTTCGAGAGTCAGTTGAGCTACGGGCATAGCAGCCTGGGATAGTCACCGACAGTGTAAGACCGTCCTGCGCGCCCGGAACAACTATTTTCTTGAGCGGCAAGCGCTGTTGGAGGATTGGTCTTGCGACAGCACCGAAAGATGTCCATTTTTTGATCAAAGTTTTCGTTTCGGGAACACCTCTTGAATTCCACACTCGATACGTGAGTTTCGTTGTTTCAGTTGACTCATTCGCCTGTAAACTGAATGCGTAAAAGCATGAGATTCTCGGCTCCGCACCCGATTCCGTATCAAGGAAGCAAGCGACGGTTAGCGCAGGCAATCCTGAGCTACGTTCCAGCTGGTTCTTTTACGCGGCTTGTTGAGCCGTTCGCAGGCTCCGCAGCCGTCACGCTGGCCGCCGCTGCTCAAAAAAGGTTCTCTTCCTACGCGATAGGCGACACGCTGGAGCCTCTGATTGCGCTTTGGAAAGCAATCCTAGTAAGCCCTGAGGAAATCGCGCTGCAGTATGGCGCCCTTTGGCGCAACGAAAGGGCACTCCCCATTGATGCGTATTATGAGGTCCGTGCGCAGTTCAACCAGGACCACGAACCCGCGAAGCTGCTTTACCTGCTGGCAAGATGCGTGAAGAACGCGGTTCGCTTCAACCCCGCCGGAGAGTTCAATCAATCCCCCGACAAGCGGCGCAAAGGCACTCATCCCGATACGATGCGTCAGGAGATACTCGCTGCAAATCGAGTCCTCAAAGGAAAGTGCCGAGCTGTTCATTGTGACTTTATGCAGCTATTTCAAAATGCCCGCCAAGGAGACTTTTTCTACCTCGATCCGCCATATCAAGGAACCAGCAATGGCCGCGACCAGCGTTACTTCGCGGGGCTGAGCCGCAGCAGGCTTGTCGAGGGTTTGGAGTTGCTCAATCGCAAAGAGATTCCGTTCATTCTGAGCTACGATGGCTCGTGTGGGCAGCGATCCTATGGCAGCCCCTTGCCGGATCGTCTCGGAAAGAGAATTTTGCTTGATGTTGGTAGGTCGAGCCAAGCCACGCTGAATGGACGCAAGGATGTCACGGTGGAATCCTTGTACGTATCCCATCTGCTCCCGGTAGCTCATCGAAGATCGGTTTTATCTCTCGATGATTTCGCATCACAGGCTTTGCTTTTCGGCTAGCTGTTCCGCAGTAGCTGCTTAATGTATTCGGGAACTGCCGCCGCTGCCCGCCGCGCCTTTTCTCTAAGCCTCTCATAATCTGCGACTTCAGCTTTTCGCCAGACGACATCGGCCCTGCGCTGCTGTTCCGTCGCGACATGCAAGTAATCAGTTCGTCCCACCCAATAGCATGTTTCGCAAACGGCAACACTGCGCTTACCGGTCCAGTTTGGGCAGTGCTCACAGCTCCATGATTTTTTGCGATTGCAGGACCCGCACAGAACCATGAATATCGTCGTATTGTCTCCATCAGGCTCGCCGGCAACCTCATAGGGAACGCGGTGGTCAACCTGCAGGTTCTCGTTCGCTCCGCAGATCTGACACCTTCCTGCTGCCGCATCAATAATTCCATCCCTCTGTTTCTTCGTGAGGGCCCGCCGCCCGCTTTTGCCGCACCCGAAGCGCGCATTTTTAGGAAAAATATACGCCGCAATGGTCCGTCCATTCGAGTGCTTCACCTTAATGGTCTGGATGGGAAATCCGAGCTCCCGTGCGTCTCGAGCAGCACGAGGCGGGTGCTCGTATCCAGCCTGGTTGATTTCCTCAGTCGTCACCATCCCCTTCTTTGCGATGGCATCCAGGACAAAGCGGGCGCGCTTGTTTGTCACAGCCGCGATTTGCTCGGCGAGGTCACCTGAGATTCGGCTTCCTTTGGTCATGGCCTTTGGGCTTTCTTCAAGTCAGGGTGGATGCTCTAACCATTATCAGTCCGCCACCCTCGCCAATTGCTCCGCCGTAGGCTTTGGCGTCACCGCGCTCACCACCACCAGCGCGGCGACCGCGGCAAACAGCGCGGGAAAGATCGCATCCCGCTGGGCCAGAATCGGCGGAAACAGCGCCTTCACGCCCGGCGCGTCCCATACCAGCGTGACCGCCGTCCCTGTGGCGATGGCGGCCACCGCGCCCCAGGCCGTAGCGCGCTTCGAATAAAACGCCGCGAGCACCACCGGCGTGAGCGCGGCCGAATAAATCGTGTACGCGTAGAGCATCTTCTCGAGGATGCTCTCGGCATACACCGCCTGGTAGAGCGCCCAGCAGCCCAGCACAGCTACCGCCAGCCGCGAAATCAGCAGCACGCGCCGGTTCGACGCGCCCGGCGAAACGTAGCGCACGAAAACATCCTCGACGAGGTTGGTGGCCGGCGAAAACAGGTAATTCGAGGCCGTCGAGATCACCTTGGCGAAGACCGCGCCCAGCAGCAGCGCGCCCATCACCGCGGGCAGCCCGTGCCGCGCCGTGTAGGGGATAATCTCGCGCGGGTGCAGCGCCGCCTCGCCCGCGGGATATAGCGCGCGCCCAAACACCGCGATGGCCACAATCAGCGTCTCCAGCACCAGCGTTCCCAGCGTCCATCCGATCACGGAGACGCGCGCGTCGCGCTCCGAGCGCGCCGAAAAAAACTTCTGGTACATCACCTGGTTGCCCAGCATCAGCAGCAGCGTGGGCACCAGGAATTCGAGCGCCCTCACCACCCCCATGCTTGCCGGCCCGCGCACGCCTCCGCTCATGCGGTAGTTGCCCAGCACTTCAAAATACTGCGGCGGCAGCGCCGCGTGCAGTCCCGCCCATCCGTCGGCCTTGGCCAGCAGCATGGGCGCGGCAACGATGCAGATCACGGTCACCATCGAGCCGATCGCCACATCCATATACGCGACCGACGACATGCCTGCCAGCGCCGTCGTCACCACCACGAACGCGGCCACGATAAACGTCCCCTGCTCGGCCGTCACCGCATCGGGAAAGATGAGGTGCAACACGTCGCCGCCGCCCTTGAACTGGTAGCTGGCAATGCCCACGTAGGCGAACAGGATGGCGATGGTTCCCAGCACGCGCGCCGTCTGGTTGTAGCGCGCTTCCAGCAGGTCGGGCAGCGTGAACTGCGCAAACTTCCGCGCCCGCGGAGCAATAAAGTAGATAAGCAGCAAACCCAGCCAGCCACCCGCGGGCTGCCACAGCGCCGCGAAGCCGTTTTTATACGCGTTCTCAGCGCCGGCAAACAGGCTTCCCGCGCCGATCCACGAAGTGAGCAGCGTGAGCACCAGAACCACCGCCGGCAACGATCGCCCGGCTACCAGGTAGTCGGCCTTGGTCTTCACCTGCAAGGCCCGGGAAACCGCCACCGCCAGCAGCACAGCGGAGATGGCGCCCAGAACAACCATATAGAGTGCGGACATGCGCGGGCTTCCTCGGCCTCATTCCGGGAGTTTTAGAGCAGTGTAACGGACGAAGCGCACGGCGCGTGCATCGCTTCGCCGCAACCATCATCGCTCTTCGTGCCGGCTTCCGGCCCGTCCGCGGTTCGGCAGGCGCCCGTCGCGCAGGTACCTCCCAAGACAACCAGTGCATCAAAAGTAATGGTGCGACGGTTGACGCGCCGCCCGGCTCGCGCTAATCTCGCAGTACCGGATTTGGCACGCGACCCCAACCCGCGGTTTCGCAAGGCAGCCTGCAAAATGGACCCGGGTTCGCCTCGCGCTCTTCGGCTCCCTCAAAAACAAGCCGTTTGCCTACAAGCGCCCTGCCGGGGCGCGCGTCCGCATCGCTCGCGCCTAAGCCGCGCTGCGCTCGCGCGCGCCGCTTCAAACGTCGATAACAACTCTGCCAACCCGCCGGCAGTTGCCCCATCGGGCCGCTGCCGGTCAACCTTAAGCCGCCGTCCCGGAGGACGTTGAACCCTTTGAAGATCGCCCTGGAGATCACGCCCAACCTCGAGCCCCTGTTCGGGACCCGCGATGAAAACCTCAGGCTGATGGAAGACTCGCTCGGTGTGCGCATCGATCTGCGCTCCGACGCAGTGCGCGTGGAGGGCCCCCAGGAAAGCGTGGCCCGCATCCAACGCATTTTCGAGGACTTCGAGGCGCTGCGCCGCCAGGGAATCCATCCCCACAACGGCGAGCTGAATGGCATGTTGCGCCTGGTCGTAGCCGACCCCTCCGCCACCCTGCGTTCCGTGGCCGAAGCCGGCAAGCAGCGCTCGGTGGGCATCAAGCGCACCGTCCAGCCGCGCTCGCTCAACCAGCGCCGCTACGTGGAAGCCATCGAGCAGAACGACATGGTCTTCGGCGTGGGCCCGGCCGGCACCGGCAAAACCTACCTGGCCGTGGCCATGGCCGTGGCCGCCATCAACGCCAAGCGCGTCAGCCGCATCGTGCTTGTGCGCCCCGCGGTCGAGGCCGGCGAGCGCCTGGGCTTTTTGCCCGGCACGCTCCAGGAAAAGATCGATCCCTACCTGCGCCCGCTCTACGACGCCCTCTTCGACATGCTCGATATCGAGAAGGTCGACAAGATGCTCGAACGCAACGTCATCGAGGTTGCCCCGCTGGCCTTTATGCGCGGCCGCACCCTCAACGACGCCTTCATCATCCTCGACGAAGCCCAGAACACCACCATCGAGCAGATGAAGATGTTCCTCACGCGCATGGGCAACAACTCCAAGGCCGTCATTACCGGCGACATTACGCAGATCGACCTGCCCAACCCGCGCAAATCGGGCCTGCTCGACGCGATCAATATTCTCGGCGGCGTCGAGGGCATCGCCTTCTGCCACTTCGAGGAGTCCGACGTGGTGCGCCACGCGCTCGTCCAGCGCATCGTGCGGGCCTATGAGAGCGCCAAGCCCCAGCAGCAGGAGCTGCCGCTCGAAGGCGCCATCCAGGTCGGCGTCCCGGCCCGCGAAGAGCGGCCGCAGGCGCAGCCGGTGCATCCGGCTAAGCCGCAGTAGGCCAACTAAATGAGCACGAGAAGAATTGTTCGTCTAATGGGAAGGTTCGGGCTAGCAGGGGCGATCTCGGGCGTCGTTCTCGGGATTGTCCTGATGACGCAGAGTCAAATCAATCTCTACCCGTTCAATGGGTTCGTCGAGCGCCTAACGTTCAGGCTCTGTCCCCTTTATGTACTCGGGTTTGTCTTAAAGAGCTGGGTTGAACTCATTGCCGCTGTCCTTATCAGCAATGCATTCCTTTACGGAGTCCTCTTTGCAGTAGTCGGTGCTGTGATAGGAGCCTGCACAAGGGACCCGAACCAATCTCGCGTATCATCGACTTAGACCCGGAGCCGCACAACCGCAGGAGTCGCAGCCCCGCGCACGATGATCCTCATCGACCCAGAACTGGAGCCTGACCCCGCGCCGGCATCCACCGCAGCGGCGCAAACGGTCGCGTCCGGACCTCTCAGGAATCTCCGCCTGCCCTCCACGCGCGCCCTCTCCCGCTTTCTCGCCAAAGCCCAGGCCGCCGTCCGGCTCCGCGGCCAGGTGACCGTGCTGCTCACCACCGGCCGGCAAATCCGCCGCCTCAATCGCCGTTTTCGCGGCAAAGACAAGCCCACCGACGTGCTTTCTTTCCCCGCCACACCCCTCCGAAACGCAAAACCCGCGGAGCGGGTCGCCGGCGACGTTGCCGTCAGCGTTCCCACTGCCCGCCGCCAGGCTGCGGAGCTGGGCCACTCTCTGGCCGTCGAGCTTAAGGTTTTGATTCTTCACGGCTTGCTGCATCTGGCCAGCTACGACCACGAAACCGACTCCGGCCGAATGCACCGCCGCGAACGCGATTTGCGCGCAAGGCTTGGCCTGCCGCAGGGGCTCATCGAGCGCACCAAAGCCGGGTCCACCGGAGCGAGGAGCCGCACGCCATGACCCCGCTCGCGCTCACCCTTCTCGTTCTCCTCGTCGCCGTGGCCACGCTGGCCTCTTACATCCAGCGCGTTTACTCCGAGTTCGGCAAGATCCTCAGCCGCGAGGTGCAGGAGAACCTCGACGCTTGGGAGGAGCGCATCGAGCCCCACCTCGGCCTCAGCCGCGAGCACGCCGCCCTTTGCGCCACCGTTCTCAAGCAACTCACGCTCGGCCTCATCGCTCTCGGCTTCGGCGCGCTTCTCTTCATCCGGCCCACGCACCCCGGACCGCCCACCGCTCTTGAGATTGCCCAGGCCATTCTTGCCGTGGTGCTGGTCATCGTCTTCGCCTACCAGCTCATTCCGTCTCTGCTCTTCAACCGCACGCGAGGCCTGTGGGCGGCGCGCCTGCTCTGGCCCATCCGCCTGCTGCTCTGGCTGGTTACGCCCGTCACCGTCTTCATCCGGTTTTTCTTCTCCGTCGCATCGTTGGCCGAGCAGCCCACCACCCCCGAAGAGGAGACTGCTGTCGATGTCGAAGCCCTTATCGAGGCCGGCGAAGAAGAGGGCATCCTCGAGCAGAGCGACAGCGACCTTGTCCGCAGCGCCGTCGAGTTCGGCGACATGCTGGTCCGCGAAGTCATGACCCCGCGCCCCGAGGTCTTCGCCGTCGAAGAATCGATCACCCTGGAGCAATTCCTCGAGCTGTTGCGCCGGCAAAATTACTCGCGCGTGCCCGTCTACTCCGGCTCGCTCGACAACATCAAGGGCCTGGCCTTCTCCCACGACCTGCTGCAGATTGCCGACGACGAAGCCCGCACGCGCACCGTCGCCACCATCCTCCGCCCCGCCGCCTTCGTCCCCGAGACCAAGCGCGGCTACGAACTGCTGCGCGAGATGCAGCGCGAAAAGCAGCACATGCGCATCGTCATCGACGAGTACGGCGCCGTCGCCGGCCTGGTCACCATCGAGGATTTACTGGAACAGATCGTGGGCAACATCCGCGACGAGCACGACGAAGAGGTGGAACCGCAGCGCGAGCCCAGCGGCACATGGCTCGTGCCGGGCAACTTTCCCGCCGATCAACTCGGCGACGTTCTTGGAGAACAGGTCGAACTAGGCGAGGAGTATGAAGCCACAACCCTCGGCGGCCTGGTCAGCGAGATTGTGGGCCGCATTCCCAAGGCCGGCGAAGTGGTCGCGCTCGAACCTCTTGGCCTGCGCGTGGAAATCGTCGCCTCCACCAGCCGCCGCATCGAGCGCCTGCGCCTCTTTCCGCCGGCGGCGCGGCTGCCGTTCCCGAAGGATTCCTAGACGCCTTGGACCTTCTGTAAATTCAGCGCTGAAGACTGCTCCTATCAGACCGCTGAGCTTTGCGAAGAGTAGAATACGCGAGCAGGAGAATGTGCAATGAATTGGAAGATTCCGGTATGGGCTGCTGCAATCGGAGTTGCAGTTTGTGTCACGTCTCTGGCCTATGGACAACTTGATCTGAGGTTCAACTTCTTCCACAATCCGACACCTGCAGAAGCACATTCGTTGGGGAATTACCGGGAGCCGTTTGCTGAAGAAGCGATCGACGATGCGATCCCGGTTCTAACACCGGGGACGATCTTATTGATGGTATTCAAAGACACACCACATGGGTGGGATTTGGTCGTGTACTTAGGAATTTGGGCCGTGGCAGCGGTGATTAACATGATCCTCTATGGCGCAATTGGCTTAGTCTTGGCCCAGATCGTAGATGCAACGAAAAAGAAATTGCCTCACACAGATTGATACGCCTTCCACTTCCGCCACTCCTCCGCCGTAATCTCCCACGTCTCCGAGGGCAGCCGGCCTTCGCCAGCGCAAGCGGGCTTTGCGACTCGCTTCTGTATAATCGTTCGGACTTGCCAATGGAGCTGCGGCTTTGCCTTTGAAGGGTGGGAGATTGCCGAAAAGCGGATCGCGGCGGTTGGGGCTCGATAGCTTCGGCTTGTCGCCGGAACATGTGCGCACGTTGCGCGCGCTGAAGACGCCGGCGCGAATCCAGCGGTTCGTCGACGCACTCGAGTACCAGTACGCGAACACGGCGCGGTCTCCCCAGCGCGTGCTGCGGGAGCGCAAAGGCCACTGCCTTGAGGGGGCGCTCGTGGCCGCTGCTGCGCTACGCATCAACGGCTATCCGCCGCTCCTGATGGATCTGGAGGCCGTGCACGACGACGACCACGTGGTGGCCCTCTACTGCGAACGCGGCCTGTGGGGCGGAATCGCCAAGTCAAACTTCGCGGGTCTGCGCTTCCGCGCGCCCGTCTACCGCACGCTGCGCGAGCTGGCGCTCAGCTACTTTGAGCAGTACTACAACCTGCGCGGCGAACGCACGCTCCGCGCCTATTCGCGGCCGGTGAACCTGGCGCGCCTGGACCGCCGGCACTGGATGACCGCGGAGGAAGACGTTTGGTTCGTCCCGGAGTTCCTCATCGCGGCGAGGCACTACCCGCTCGTTCCCGGCAAGGTGGCGCGCGCGCTGCCGCGAGTGGATCGCCGGAGCTTTGAAGCAGGAATGCACGGCTGGGTGAAGCACTGAAGAGAGCCGCGCGCGGCGTGGT
Source organism: Acidobacteriaceae bacterium (assembly GCA_003171315.1). Taxonomy (GTDB): domain Bacteria; phylum Acidobacteriota; class Terriglobia; order Terriglobales; family Acidobacteriaceae; genus Telmatobacter. Next base: position 20,431 of record PMYE01000126.1, on the reverse strand, counting down.
GCTTGCCTCTTCAGCGGTCAGAACCTCCGCGCGGCCGGCGCCTGTTTTGACGCAAGATGCCGTACACTCAGTCAGGAGCCGCACTGCGCGTGAAATCCGGATTCGTCGCCATTCTCGGCCGCCCCAACGTGGGCAAAAGCACCCTGCTCAATGCCCTCACCGGCGAGAAGGTGGCCATCGTCACGGCCAAGCCGCAAACCACGCGCAACCGCATCGCCGGCGTGGTCGAGGTGCCCGCGGCGGGCAAGGGTACGCGGCAAGGCGCGAGGCAGGCCGCGCAGATCGTCTTCGTCGACACGCCCGGCGTACACAGGCCCGGCTCCGAGCTCGACCGCCGCATGTTGCAGGAGGTCCACGAAGCTCTCGAATCGCGCGACCTTGTGCTGGTGTTGGTTGACGCGACCCGTAGAATTCAACTCGGAACGTCTCCTGATCAGGAGGGAAAAAGCGCCCGCGTCGGGTCTCGGGGCGCCGGGAGCGAAGACGAATTCCTCTTTTCTCTCGTCCGCAGGCTCGACTGCCCGGTCTTTCTCGTCCTCACCAAAATCGATCTCGTCCGTAAGGACCAGCTTCTGCCGCTCATCGAATCGCTCACGCGCCAGTACAACTTTGCGCAGGTGATTCCGGTCAGCGCGCGCAAGCGCGACGGCCTCGACGTGCTGCTGCGCAAGATCGTCGAAGTCCTTCCCGTCGGCGAGCGCTATTACCCCAAAGATCAGTACACCGATCAACCGCTGCGCTTCATGGTAGCCGAGCTCATTCGAGAAAGTATATTGATCGAGACCGGCGAGGAGGTGCCCTACGCGTCGGCGGTCGTCATCGAGGAGTTTGAGGAGCCGGAAGCACAGCCGAGGCCGGGCAAGCGGCCGTTGACTCGCATTGCCGCCGTAATCTACTGCGAGCGCGACGGGCAAAAGGCGATCCTGATCGGCAAGGGCGGCTCAAAGCTCAAAGCCATCGGCGCGGGCGCGCGGCGCAAGATCGAGTCGCTGCTCGGCACGCAGGTCTATCTCGAACTGCACATCATCGTCGAGCCGGGCTGGCGCGAGTCGCGGACGTTTGTCGAGTCGCTCGATTGGCGCAGGCAACTGGAGAAATTGGGCGGCGAAGAAGACGGCTGATTTCCAGGTCAAAATTTCGATTGGGCCGCCACGGTGTCAGCGAAGAACCGTGAACGGCCCAGTGTTCGCCGGCCCGGGCTTCTCGTTTGCTGCCCCGTAGTCCGAGTCGAATCCGAGTTGCAGCTTCGCGCCCTCCGACATCATGCCAGGATTCCACGGCGGATCGAAGACGATTTCGACATGCACCTCGCGCACCTCGGGCAGCGCGGCGAGTTTGCGCTCCACTTCCGCCTTGATCGCGTCGGACATGCTGCATCCCGGCGCCGTCAGTGACATGCGCACGTCGATGCGCCGCCCGCCTTCGACCTCCGATGCAGACGCCGCATAAACCAGGCCCAGATTCACGATGTCCACCGGAATCTCCGGATCGCGCACCGTCTTGAGCTGCTGCCAGATCATCTCTTCGCGAAAGGGACCGGCGATCGGCGTGACCAATTTGTTGGATTGTAAGTCCGTCATCGTTCTTCGGCTCTCCCGTTGTCGCGATTTGTGCGGGCCTGGAGACCCACACGACAGCCGGTCAGGAGACCGGCGCTACTTACTCGGTGGAGACGGTTTCGTCGTGGCCTTCGAGGGCCGATTGTAGCGTGTGCCAGGCCAGCGTAGCGCACTTCACGCGCGCGGGAAATTTGGAGACGCCGGCAAACACCGCCAGCTTGCCCAGTTCTTGCGCGTTTTTCATCGCCTCGGCATCGCCGGTAACAAGATTGTGGAACTCTTCGAAGAGCTTGGCGGCCTCGGCTTTCGTTTTTCCCTTGAGGATCTGCGTCATCATCGAGGCCGAAGCGCGCGAGATGGCGCATCCCGAGCCCTGGAAGCCGATGTCCTTGATGGCGCCATCTTCAACGTCGAGGAACACGGAGCAGCGGTCGCCGCAGAGCGGGTTGTATCCTTCTGCGTGACGATTGGCCGACGCCGGCTTGCGATAGTTTCGCGGCGCCTTGCTGTGCTCCAGAATCACTTCCTGATACAGATCGGCGAGTTCGCCCATTTCTGCGCTCACGCGAACACCTCTCGCGCCGCGCGAATTCCCTCCACCAGCGCATCCACTTCTTCGCGCGTGTTGTAGACGGCGAACGAGGCGCGCGCGGTGGCGGGAATGCCGAAGCGCTCCATCACCGGCTGCGCACAGTGGTGCCCGGTGCGGATGGCGATGCCCTCGCGGTCGAGAATCGTTCCCAGGTCGTGCGGATGCACGCCGTCGAGCACGAACGAAAGCACGCCGGCGCGCTCCCTTGCCGTCCCGATTAGTTGCACGCCGGGAATGGCGCCGACCGCTTCCGTCGCGTAGGCCAGCAAATCCTGCTCGTGCGCGGCGATCTTCTCCATGCCGATCGCGCCGATGTATTCAAGCGCCGCGCCGAGGGCGATGGCGCCGGCGATGTCCGGCGTGCCCGCCTCGAATTTGAAGGGCAAAACATTGTAAGTGGTCTTCTCGAAGGTCACCGTGCTGATCATGTCGCCGCCGCCCTGGTAGGGAGGCATGGCCTCGAGCAGCGCGCGCTTGCCGTAGAGCACGCCGATTCCGGTTGGCCCGTAGACCTTGTGTCCGCTGAACGCGTAGAAGTCGCAATCGAGCGCCCGCACGTCCACGGCAAAGTGCGGAACGGCCTGCGCTCCATCCACCAGCACCGGCACGCCGCGCCGGTGCGCCATCTCAATCATCTCGCGCAGCGGCGTCACCGTTCCCAGCGCGTTTGAAACTTGCGTCACGGCGACGATTTTTGTGCGCGGGCCAATGAGCTTTTCAAATTCGTCCAGCCTCAGCTCGCCGCGATCGTCAATGGGCGCGACCCTCAGGCGGGCGTGCTTTTCTTCGCACAGAATCTGCCACGGCACAATGTTCGAGTGGTGCTCCATGGCCGTGATGAGCACCTCATCGCCCGCGCCGACGTGCACGCGTCCATAGGTCTGCGCTACGAGGTTGATGGCTTCCGTCGCCCCGCGCACAAAGACAATCTCGCGCGTATCATGGGCGTTCACGAACCGCCGCACCGTTTGCCGCGCGGCGTCGTGCGCCTCGGTGGCGCGCACGCTCAGCGTGTGCACGCCGCGATGAATGTTGGCGTTCAGATGTTCGTAGTAATGCGCGATGGCGTCGAGAACCACGCGCGGCTTTTGCGAAGTGGCCGCGTTGTCGAGATAGACGAGGGGTTTGCCGTGCACGCGCTCGGCCAGAATCGGGAAATCGGCGCGAATCTTCGCGAGATCGAGGCCCGAGGCGATGGATGATGCGCTTTGCGCCGCAACTCCACGCGGAAGCGGCTCGCGGGCTGCGAGCGGGGTGACTGGGGGTTGTGCGATTGCCGTCAACGCACTTCCTCCCAGTTCTGCGCTTCTTCTTCCGCCGCGGCGGCCGAGGCAGCAGCCTGCCGGTTCCGCGCCAGCTCCGTCAACCGTTCGCGAATCAGCCCTTCGGCAAATTCCCGTGCCGCCGGCTCCTGCATGCGGTCAAGGCACTCCGCGGCGAAGGCGTAGAGCAGCGTGTTCCGGGCCGAAACTTCGTCGATTCCGCGCGAGCGCAGGTAGAAGAGCTGCTCGTCTTCAATTTGTCCGATAGTCGCGCCGTGCGTGCATTTCACGTCGTCGGCGTGAATCTCCAGTTGCGGCTTGGTGTCGATGCGCGCATCGTCCGAGAGCAGCAGGTTGCGGTTGGTCTGCTTGGCGTCGGTCTTCTGCGCGTCCTTGTGCACAATGATGCGCCCGTGAAACACGCCGTGCGCGTGGCCGTCGAGAATGCCGTTGTAAAACTGCCGGCTCGAGCACTGCGGCTGCGCATGCTCCACCAGCATGTAGTTGTCCAGGTGCTGGCTCCCCGCGCCCACGAATAGCCCGTTGATCAGGCACTCCGCGCCTTCGCCGCTCAGCACGGGATGCACGTTGTTGCGCACCAGCCCGCCGCCCAGCAAAATGGAGTGCGACGCCACGTTCGAGCCGCGCGCCTGCTCCAGGCGCAGCGTGGATACGTTGAAGGCCGCGAGATTTTCGCGCTCCACAAGGAAATGCGAGACCACGGCGTCTTGCCCGGCCACCAGCTCCGTCACCGCGTTCGAGAATGCCGCCTCTGCGCCGATGGAAACATAATCCTCGATCACCGCCGCGTGGCTGGTCGGCTCCGCAACGATGAGCGTGCGCGGATGCGTCATAATCTCGGCGCCCGCCCCGGCGGAAACATACAAAAGATGGACCGGCTGCTCGATCGCCGCGCCGCGGCGAATGCGCAGATACGCGCCGTCTTCCCACAGCGCCGTGTTCAGCGCGGTAAACACATCGCGGCGAACGTCGGCATAGCGGCCCAGGTGCTGCTCGATGCCCTCGGGCGCGCAGCCTTCGGGCGCTGCGCCTACCATGCCGCAATCAATGGCCCGCTCCAGCGGGCAGATCTCCAGGCCCTCGGGCAGGTTCCCCAACTCCGAGAGTTCCGGCGCAAAGTGCCCGTTGACGAAGACCAACTGGCAGGCCGCGCCCGGAACGCGAAACTTCTCGATCTCCTGCGCGGAAACGGCGACGCTGCCCTTCTCAACGCGTTGGAACGGGGTCTTCGCCAGCGCCGCGAGATTGGTGAACCGCCAGTCCTCGTCGTGCGTGGTCGGGAATCCCTTGGCGTGGAATCGCGCCCAGCCATCCTCGCGCAGTTGCCGCAGCCATACCGGATCGCGCTCCTGCCGCAGCGCGATCAGTTCGCCATACGCTTCTAAATATTTGTTCGGCCTTCTGGTCACCGTCGCCATTGCTTTCTCGCTTCCCGTCTCTCTCGCCGCCGTTCTCATGCGTGCAAAGCCTCGGGCGCATCCACTTCCGCCGAGCCGTATCCCTTGTCTTCCAGCTCCAGCGCCAATTCCGGCCCGCCCGAGCGCACGATCTTTCCATCCACCAGTACATGCACGAAATCCGGCGTGATGTAATCCAGCAGCCGCTGGTAGTGCGTGATCACCAGGAACGCCCGCTCGGGGCTGCGCATGGCGTTCACGCCTTGCGCCACGATGCGCAGCGCATCGATGTCGAGGCCGGAGTCGGTCTCGTCCAGAATCGCCAGCTTCGGCTCCAGCACGGTCATCTGCAGAATCTCGTTGCGCTTCTTTTCGCCGCCGCTGAAGCCCTCGTTCACTGCGCGGTTCATCAGCTTGTCATCCATCTCCAGCAGCTTCATCCGCTCCTTGTAGAGCGGCAGAAAATCCATCGCGTCCAGCTCGTCCTGGCCGCGGTGCTTGCGGATCGCGTTCAAAGCCGAGCGCAGAAAGTACGCGTTGCCTATGCCGGGAATCTCCACCGGATACTGGAACGCCATGAAGAGGCCCTCGCGCGCCGCTTCCTCGGGCTGCATATCCAGCAGGTCCTTGCCGTCAAACAAAACCCTGCCGCGCGTGACCTCGTAGGTCTCGCGCCGCGCCAGCACCTGCGCCAGCGTGCTCTTGCCCGAGCCGTTGGGGCCCATGATGGAATGCACTTCGCCCGCATTCAGCGTCAAATTCACGCCCTTCAGAATCTCGTGGCCGCCCACCGAGGCGTGCAGATCTTGAATTTCTAGCAATGCCATTCGTTTCTCTTTCTCCTTGAAAACCAATGTATCCCGTACGAGGTCTCCGCAGCGTCAGGGTCGGAATCCGCTTTCTGATCCCTGTTCCCTGATCCCTGTCTTTACCCCACGCTGCCTTCCAAACTTACGCCCAGCAGCTTCTGCGCTTCCACGGCAAACTCCATGGGAAGCTCCTTGAACACCGTCTTGCAGAATCCGTTCACAATCATTGAAACCGCATCTTCCGCCGTCAGTCCGCGCTGCCGCAGATAGAAGAGCTGGTTCTCGCCGATCTTCGAGGTCGACGCCTCGTGCTCCATCCTCGCCGTCGCATTACGCACCTCGATATAAGGAAACGTGTGCGCGCCGCAACGGTCGCCGATGAGTAGCGAGTCGCACTGCGTGTAGTTGCGCGCGCCCGTGGCGCTTTTCATGATCTTCACCTGCCCGCGGTAGGTGTTCTGCCCGTACCCCGCCGAGATGCCCTTCGACACAATCGTGCTCCGCGTGTTCTTACCGATGTGGATCATCTTAGTGCCCGTGTCGGCCTGCTGGCGGTTGTTGGTGAGCGCCACCGAGTAGAACTCGCCCACCGAGTTGTCGCCCTGCAGAATGCAGCTGGGATACTTCCACGTGATCGCCGATCCCGTCTCCACCTGCGTCCATGAGATCTTCGAGTTCACGCCCAGGCACTTGCCGCGCTTGGTCACGAAGTTATAGATGCCGCCGCGGCCTTCCTTGTCGCCGGGGTACCAGTTCTGCACCGTCGAGTACTTGATCTGCGCGTTGTCGAGCGCCACCAGCTCCACCACCGCCGCGTGCAGTTGGTTCTCGTCGCGGATGGGCGCCGTGCAGCCTTCCAGGTAGCTCACGGTCGCGCCCTCGTCGGCCACGATCAGCGTGCGCTCAAATTGCCCCGTCTCCGCTGCGTTGATGCGGAAGTAGGTTGACAGCTCCATGGGACAGCGCACGCCCTTGGGCACGTAGACAAACGATCCGTCGGTGAACACGGCCGCGTTCAGCGCCGCGTAGAAATTATCGGTATGCGGAACCACCGAGCCCAGATACTTCTTCACCAGCTCGGGATGCTTTTGCACGGCCTCTGAGAACGAGCAGAAGATCACGCCCATCTCCGCCAGCTTGCCCTTGAAGGTGGTGGCCACCGAGACCGAATCGAACACCGCATCCACGGCCACGCCCGCCAGCAGCTTCTGCTCGGTCAGAGGAATCCCCAGCTTTTCGTAGGTACGCAGAATTTCCGGGTCCACCTGATCCAGGTTTTCAAGCTGCGGCTTCTGCTTGGGCGCCGAATAGTAGGAGATGGCCTGGTAATCGATCGGAGCGATAGTCAGGTTGGCCCACTTCGGCTCACCCTCCTCGCGCCTCATCCGGAACCAGTGGCGCAGCGCGTTCAGCCGCCACTCCAGCATCCACTCGGGCTCCTGCTTGCGCGCCGAGATCAGACGGATGATGTCTTCGTTCAGCCCCTTGGGCGCGCGGTCTTCGGCAATGTCCGTGACAAAGCCCCACTTGTACTCCTGTTCGGCAAGACCGCGAATTGTATCCACACTCGAACTCATTCGACCTCCACGGGATTCGCGCCCGAAATTCGGTTCAACCCGGTCTTGCGGCGCCTAGTCTAGCCTTCGGGATTCCCGCTGGCCCTCATGGCGCCTGACCGCTGCCCGAACCGCGCGAGGAAGGGCGCGACTCGAATCCCACAATATAGGACTATTTTGGTCCTATATTGATTTTAGTGTACCCCGAGTCTCCGCCGTTTACAAGACCGGCTGGATTTTGGCCCAATCAACCTGGTTTTGTGCCTGGAACAGCGCAGGGGCGGATTCCCCTCCGCCGCAGATTCCGCTAGGGATAGGATGCCGGATGGGCCCCCAACGGTCGCAATTTGTTCCCAATTAGTGGAATTCGCTTCTCTTGTGCGGCCCGGGCTCCCGCACCCGGCTGGCCTCAAAGCTCACGATCTTCCACGCCCCCTGAGCATTCCGGACGTAGACGCGAGTGTAACGGTAGTTGCCGCTCAAGTGCCCGTCGGGCGTGGTGGCCTGGATGTTTGCCAGGGACGTGACCACCGCCGTGGTTCCGTAAAAACGCACCTTCCTGTCTGAGATCTTGATGGCGGTGAAATGGAGCCGGCCGGAGCGCATGCTTTCCAGCGCCTCCTCCCGCGATTGCAGAGTGCCCGAAGCGGTGATCGCCATGTAATCGACGGCCAGCAGGGAATCCATGGCTTTGATGTTGGAGGTCAGCATGGCGTCCCGCCATTCATCCTCAAGCTGATCGATCTCGTGGCGGATCTCGTGCTTTTGCGCCATGGCCATTGCGGCGGAAACGGGGAAGGCAATGGCCGCCAATGCAAGAGCTATGGCGATTGTCCGTGCGGCATTCAGCCGACGCCAGCCATCGGGGATCCATCGCTCGACCGAAGAACCCGGCATACGCGTACACGTTATTCCCGAAACGGTGCGCCGGTCAAATGGAAATCTCATAAAGACTATCCAATGCCTTAGGAGGTCACCCGCCCCAGCGCCTCGGCAAACTCCGGTAACACAATCGTCTGCCCGCGGTCGGGCCCCGTGGAGATCATGCCGATCCGCGCCCCGCTCTCGCGCTCCTGGAAGGCGAGGTAATCGCGGGCCGCCTGCGGCAGCTTGGCGTACTCGGTAATGCCCTCGGTCGGCTGGCGCCAGCCCTTCAGCGTGGTGTAACGCGGCTTGATCGCCTCCAGTCCGCGCACGTCGGCCGGAATCTCATCGCCGGCCTTCCCGCCGATCTCGTATCCGATGCAGACGGGAATCTCGGCCAGCACGTCCAGCACGTCCAGCTTGGTCACCACCAGCCACTCCGCTCCGTTCACCTGGTTCGAGTAGCGCAGCAGCGGAATATCCAGCCAGCCGCAGCGCCGCGGCCGCCCGGTCACGGCCCCGTACTCGTGACCGCGCTCGCGCAGCAAATCGCCCGCGGCGTCGTGAATCTCGGTGGGGAACGGCCCGCCGCCCACGCGCGTCACATACGCCTTGGTCACGGCGATCACCGTCCCGATGGCCGTCGGCCCCACCCCGGTTCCCGTCGCCGCTCCTCCCGCCGTCGCCGAAGACGACGTCACAAAAGGGTACGTCCCGTGGTCGATGTCCAGCATGGTTCCCTGCGCGCCCTCGAACATCACGCTGCCGCCCTTGGCCAGGATGCCGTTCAGCAGCCGGCCCGTATCCGCAACGAAAGGCCGCACCTGCTCCGCCGCCGCCGCGTACTCGTCGTACATCTTTGCAGGGTCCAGCGGGTCGGTGCCGAAGAGAGCATGAGCGATCGCGTTCTTCTCCGCGCAGGCCGCCTCAATGTGCGCCTTCAGCAGCGCCGGATGCAGCAGATCCACCATGCGCAGCCCGCTGCGCGCCATCTTGTCCTCGTAGGCCGGCCCGATGCCTTTGCTGGTAGTGCCGATCTTCTGCCGGCCCGGAGCGCACTCCGCCGCCAGCTCGATCATGCGGTGGTAAGGCAGAATCACCTGCGCGCGGTTGGAGACGAAGAGATTGCCGTCGACGTTGACGCCCAGCTCGCGGATCCTGCCGACCTCGCTCAGGAACGCAATGGGATCGAGCACCACGCCGTTGCCGATCACGCCTATGCATCCCGGCCGAAGTACGCCGCAGGGAATGAGCTGCAGGATAAACTTGTGCGCGCCAATGATGACCGTGTGCCCGGCATTATGCCCGCCGGCGTAGCGCGCCACCGCGGAAAACCGCTCGCTCAGCACGTCTACGATCTTTCCCTTGCCCTCGTCGCCCCACTGGGCGCCCAGCACCACAGCCGTCCTTGCTCCCATGGCCGTCCCGATTCCACACGTTCACCCGCCGCAGCAAGTTGTTCGGGCCGCTGCGCGGGTGCGGATTTGGATGCGGTCCACTTCCCCGCAGCCTCTTCGATTCTAAACCGATGTGCTTCCGGGACGGTTCCGGGTTCTGTCTCCGATTCAACCCCGGCGCCTTCCCTGCATCTGGCTTCTCCCCCGTCCGGCTGCTGCTGTCCTCTGCGCGAACGGGGGTGCCCCATCCTAACTGAGCGGTGCGAAAGCGACGCTCGGTTAGGGTGGAATGGGACAAACGCGGGTGAACGCTCCTACGCAAGCGCCGGTATGGCCCGCGCATAGGTGTATGGGCCGTCCGGCAGCAGCGCCACGCGCGCGCCGGGAGCCAGACCCTCCACTAGCGCCGCGACCGCTTCGTCCAAATCGCCAAACGCCATCGCGCCCAGGCTGCCCATTCCATCCTTCGCCACTCCCGGCGTGTAAAACTGCAGCTCGTACCTGAGCCCCAACAGTGCAATCTGCTCCAGTTGCCACTGGTCGATCTTCACCTCGGCATCGCGAACCGATTCCAGGAACCGCGCGTGGCCGGGGTAACTCTTCAGTTGCCGCGCATACTCGGCCGAACCGGCCCCCTCCGCGCACTCGCCCAGCAGCAGGATCCTGCCTCCCGGCTTCACGATGTGCTGCGCCGCGCTCAGTCCCTTCAGGCACTGGTAAAACGTCAGGTCCAGCGGATAGCCGGCCGCGCATGCGATCGCCGCATCGGCCGGCTCGTCGAGCCATGTAAGCGACGTGCGCTCGTAGAACTCCACGGCCGCCGCATGAGCCTTCAAGGGATGGCCGGCAAAGACGCCCGAGATCTTCCGCTCCCGCGTCAGCGTCACGTCGAGAATAAAGTCGTGCCGCGCCATGGCGGCAATCTTCACCAGTTCGTCGTGTACCGGATTGTCCGCGATCGACCCCTCGGCAGCCAGCGGCTCGCGGACGAAGCGCGGCGCGTGGACCGCCTTGATCGTCTCCTGCGACGCCAGCCCCGGCGCAATCATCTTGCGCCCGCCGCTGAAGCCCAGCATCAGGTGCGGTTCTACAAGGCCCAGCGTGATGTGCAGGTCCGCCGCCACAAAGCGCTCGTCGATATACACCGGAGTCTCGCGCCGCGTTATGCCCAGCGCGCGATGCGCGGCAAAGTCGCGCGCGTCGTGGCTCGCTACGCGGTACTTTGCCGCGATCTCCGGCCCCAGAATCGCGTCGAGCTCTTCCCGGGTCGCCGCGCGGTGCAGCCCGGTGGCGATCAGAATCGTTATGCCCTCCACGGGAATGCCGGCTTCGTCCAGCCGCTTCAGCAAGGGCGGCAGCGTCAGCCGATTGGGCGCAGGCCGCGTAATGTCGCACACCGCGATCGCCGCCGTGTGCTTGCCCGCTGCCAGCAGGGCCAGCGGCTCGCAGCCCATCGGCCCGTCCAGCGCCGCGTCGAGCGCGCCGGCCGCATCCTCCAGCGCCCGCGCCGCGCGGCTGCGCACCACCTCGCAGCGGATCTCGTCAGGTACCGTAACCTCAATGCCGTGTTTGCCGAAGGCGAAGCGGGTTCTCATAGGCTGGCGTTCGCGCGTCTTCCTGGGCGCCGCGCCGTGAAGTCATTCTAATGCAACCTCCAATGTTCCATTCGCTCTGTACGCCCCGAAAGCGCCCGGCCAGGCCGCCTGTTGTGGCATACTACGGCCATATTCCTTTCTTCCATATGGTTTCGAATGCGGTGTTTTCCGCGGAAAGCGTGAGCCTCAGATGACTGGCCGGGAACGGATTCTTGCTGTTCTTCAAGGGCAGCCCGCCGATCGTCTGGCGGCGATGCCCATCACCATGATGTTTGCCGCGGATATTCTGGGCGTGAAGTACGGCCGGTACGTGCGCGATTTCCGCATCCTGGCTGACGCGCAGATCAAGACGGCCGAGGCGTTTGGGTTCGATTATGTTTCGGCCATCTCCGACCCGGCCCGCGAGGCCGCCGACGCGGGCGCGATGGTCCAGTGGTACGACGATCAGCCTCCGGCCATCGTCGAAGCGCAGGCGCTGCTCGCCGACAAGGCGGTGCTGGGGCGTATCCAGGCGGACGATCCGGTTCCGGGCGGGCGCATGGAGGATCGCATTCGCGGCGTCGAACTGCTGCGCCGGCGCGTGGGCGGAGAACTTCTGGTGGAAGGCTGGGTGGAAGGCCCTTGCGCGGAAGCCGCGGACCTGCGCGGCATTGGCCGGCTGATGACCGACTTCACTGACGATCCGGAGTTCGTGCACGCCCTCTTCGCCTTCAACGTGGATCGCGCCGTGCGGTTTGCGCAGTTGCAGACCGAGGCTGGGGCCGACATCGTCGGCATCGGCGATGCCGCAGCGTCGCTGGTGGGGCCGCGCATCTACAAGGAGTTTGTCTGGCCATGGGAGAAGAAGCTGGTTGACGCCATCCACGCGCAGGGAGGAAAAGTGCGCCTGCACATCTGCGGCAACGCTCGCCGAATTCTCGACGGAATCGGCGCGCTGGGCTGCGAGATGGTCGACCTCGATTATCCCGTTGCCCTGAGCGAAGCGCGCGCCGCCATGGGTCCGCAACAAACGCTGGCCGGCAACCTCAATCCGGTAAAGGAGCTCCGCGGCGGCACGCCGGCTTCCATCGTGCAGGCGCTGGAAATGTGCCTCGCGCAGGCTGGTCCTCGCTGGATCGTGGCCGCCGGCTGTGAAGTCGTCCGCGACACGGCGCACGAAAACGTGCGCGCCCTCGTGAACTTCGCTCAAACGCATCGCGCCGTCGCCGCTGCGTAAGCGCGCCTTCGCCGGGCTTTGCTCTTTGCCGTCAGTCCAGGGCCGCAGTTGAAAGCCGGCATCCGTGTGTAAGCCTCCTCAAAACCACGAATGGGTGCCCCATCCTAACCGAGCGTTGCGTGAGCGACGCTCAGCCAGTGTCCTGAGTCTGAAGTTCGCATCACAAATAAGCTGTCATCCTGAGCGAATTTTGGCGCGTTTTGCGCCAAAATGAGTCGAAGGACCTGCATTTGGAATGCGGGGTGCCCCATCCTAACTGAGCGTTGCGGGAGCGGCGCTCGGTTAGTGTCCTGAGTCTAAAGTTCGTATCAATAGGAAATTGTCATCCTGAGCGGAGTTTGGCGCGTTTTCTGCGCCAAACGGAGTCGAAGGATCTGCGGTTGTTCTTCAATCAACTTCGGATTCATCACACTAGGGTGGGATCGGACAAACGTCACGCCGCAAGAATCGCGTCCGCAATCCGCGCCGCTTCCACCGCGGGCCGCACCGCGTGCACGCGCACTATCGACGCACCATGGAGAATCGCCGCCGTCAGCGCGGCCAGGCTCGCATTCTCGCGCGCGTCCATCGGCGCTTCGCTCCCGCCCCCATTCCCATCGAAGAGCGGAGCCAGCGTGCGCCCCAGGAACGACTTCCGGCTCAGCCCCGCGAGCAGCGGCCGTCCCAGCGCAAGCAGCTCGCTCTGCCGGGCCAGCAGCGCGTAATTCTCCTCGAAGCGCTTGCCGAACCCGTAGCCGGGGTCGAGAACGATCGCTTGGTCCGGAATCCCCGCGCGCCGCGCGGCGTCCACACTCGCCGCCAGCCCCTCGCGCACCATCTTGAGCAGCGCATCGGCGGCAAGCTGCGGCTGCGTGCGCCACTCCTCCGGCCGCCCGCGCGTGTGCGCCAGCACCACGCCCGCGCCAAACTCCGCGCACACCGCCGCTACGCCCGGATCCCACGCGAATCCGCTTACGTCATTCACAATCTCCGCGCCCGCCTCGAGCGCCGCCCGCGCCGTCTCCGCCTTATACGTGTCCACTGACAGAATTGCGCCGGGCCGCGCGCGCAGAATTCCTTCGAGCACCGGCAGCAGCCGCGCCTGTTCTTCTTCGGCGCCGACCACCGGGGCCCCCAACGACAGGTCTTTGTCGTTGGGGTGAACGGGGCCGCCCGCATGGGATCCCGGCCGCGTGCTCTCCGCGCCCACATCCAGAAGGTCCGCGCCCTCCTCCATCAGCTTCAGCGCGTGCGCCACCGCGGCGTCCCGATCGAGAAACCGCCCGCCGTCGCTGAACGAGTCCGGCGTGACGTTCACCACGCCCATGACCAGCGTGCGCCGTCCCAGTTCGATCGTCCGCGTGCGCAGCCGCCAGTTTGCCGTGTGTCTCATACGCTTTCATCCCCGATGGTACGCCACGGGATCGGAGATAGGGGCCGGCTAAAGGGCGCCCCCTCGCGCGCCAATTTTTCTTCCCTCAAAGGGTTAAGAAAACGATCGGCCGGAACAAGTCCGAGTGCCAGGAATGCCGGATCCAGCGAATCCTGGCGCCCGGTACGTAGCACTTCCGTCACCGGTCGTGCGAGGATATGCGCAGCATTATCCATAGCGAAGGCGTGCGGGAATGTTTATCGAAAGGTAACTCACGGTTAGCCGGTGATTCACTCACAATCAGGAATCTGTGTTGAATTCCAGAGTTCGTGTCCTGCTGTCAACAGCTATGCTGGCGGGTCCTACTTACTTGATTACCCGCGTAAGAACGCTGGCGTCCACGAGCGCCTTTTCCCGAATGTCATTCATCGCGTTCATGAGATTCTTTAGGCGCTGCTTGTCAAGCATCCCTTCTTGATCGTCGACAAATCCAGAAGTGGCGGCACAGAGCATGTCGATAGCTGTACACCTCGGAAACACCATCGCCATTGCTTGAATCTCCCGAAAGAGACGGATGACCTCGTTGGCACGATCTGGATAATTTCCCCCTCCGCGGATGCTGATGAGGCGGCCGTTTTGAACATTGCAGTCAGCTTGAAGTTTCTCCATCGCGTCGTAAGCAGAATTAGTTGAGAAATACAGGTCGAACCATTTCTGTTGTGCCCATTCGTCATGAGCGCGTTCAGCGATTCTTTTAGCGTCCTTCCTCGACCAGTTGGCAATGGCGGCTGAGGTAAGTGCGGCTGCGAAAGAAACAATGGCAACAACTAACGAAGCAATCGAGAGGCGCAATATCGTCCAGTCGAAGTCTGAGGGGGGCGTAGCTTGGGTCATTTGGCCTCTTCTTTTGCTTTTGCCGCCATTATAGAGAACTGGAAGGCCGTGCTTAAGAAGAATTGCGGGCGAAAGGATCGAGTCCACTTCTTGTCGCGTCCGTGTAGTCGCCGATCCGGAAGTAACGCCCTTTGGGGAGCTGCTGCCGGTTGGCCGGCATCTCTGGTTACGCTCGGCATAGTTTTGGTTTCAACCGGGCAGCCTACGGTTATTTTTGCAAGCCGCGCGCGGCTCATTGTAATGTAAGGCAATTTGTATTAGAATGTAAGGAGATTGAACGATGTCCTCAACCTCTTTCAAACCCGCTACTACCGTTGAAGCTACAGTTACCTCCAAGGGGCAGGTAACCCTGCCCAAGGAACTGCGAAAGCGCCTTGGAGTCCAAAGAGGCAGCCGAATCCGGTTCAGTATCCCTTACAGCGGCGCCGTTCATGTCGAGCCGGTCCTGTATGACCTCGAAGATCTTTGGAGAATGGCCGATCGGGGCGGTCAATCCAAAAGCATGATGACTTTCGAACAAATGGATGCAGCGAAGGCGCGGAGGAAATGGTGATGCTCGCAGCCGATACCAACGTTTGGGCTCGAGCTTATCTGAACGATGACACGGCGCAGGCAGCGAAAGCACGCTCTGCTCTTGCGCAAGCCGGGTCCACGGGCGGAGTATTCGTCCCTCTTATTGTTCTTGCGGAACTGTCATGGGTGCTTCGTGGCAGATGGGACAGAGAAAGAATCCTGAACGCCATCGAAAGCCTTCTCCAGACGCGAGGGGTAGTCGTCGAGTCACCGGCCCTGGCCTGGAAGGCCTTGAAAGCCTCCCGCAAGGGCGCGGTAGGCTTCGCCGATCACCTAATTTCAGAAATTTCCTTCGTGTCTGGCGCCAGCGAGATGATCACTTTTGACAAAACCTTCGGACGCTTGCCGCGCGTCCGCCGCTTGCAATAAGTTAGACGCACATTACATTGCGGCACATTGTGCCTGCGACTTCTCCACTGCGGCCTCACATACGCGATAACGGGCGGTTCGTCCCCAAACCTTCAGTACCTCTTCGGTCTCCTTAGACCAACAAAGCAAACCCTGCATTTGTCTGGAGCCCGATGCTCCGCTCAGGCGCCCCTTTCGCCGAAGGGCCTCGGCCAAAAGCGCCGCCCCGCCCCGGCCTCCTGCTACACTCCGGGCATGCGTACTTTCAGGCGCATTCTGGCAGCAGCGTTCTGCGGCCTCCTGGCCTGCGTTGCGGCGTTGCAGGCTCAAGCCCCGGCTCAGGCCCGCCACAACCCGCATCCCGCCGCGCACCCCGCGCTCGTCACCGGCCCGCTCGCCGCCCGCATCCAGGCCATTCTCGCCGATCCCGCCCTCAGCCACGCCCACTTCGGCATCAGCGTCGTCACCCTCGACGGCCAATCGCTCTACGGCCTCAACGACGCTCGCCTGTTTACGCCCGCCTCCGACGCCAAGCTCACCACCACTGCCGCCGCGTACGCGTTGCTGCCCGTTGACACCCTCACATGGACCACCTTCGTGGTCGCGGATGGCGAAATCGACGCCTCCGGCACGTTGCACGGCGACCTGACCATCCTCGGCGTGGGCGATCCCACCATCAGCGCCCGCCATTATCCCTACGTCGAACCCAGCGCCGCGCCCGCAACTCCTCCACCCGGTTCCGAAGCCCAGCCTAACCAAGCTCCCACCTCTGCCCCGCGAACCGCCATGGCCGTCCTCGATCTGCTCGCCCAGCAGGTAGAGGAAACCGGCGTGCGCACGGTCGATGGCGCCGTGATCGGCGACGACACATTCTTCCTGAACGAACCCTACGCGCAAGGCTGGGCCTGGGACGATCTGCAATGGAGCTACGGCGCGCCCGTCTCCGCGCTCACCTTCAACGACAACGCCGACGAGCTTTCCATCGCCGCCGATGCCTCGACGCCCGGAGCGACCGAAGCCCAATGGACGCCCGGCGTGGACTACTACACGCTCGACAATCGCATGACGCCCGTCCAGCCCGGCGAAGAGGCCCACCCTGGCCTCGATCGCCGTCCCGGCTCCATGTACGTGCGCGCCTGGGGCGCCGCGCCCGCCAGCGGCCTCCATGTTTCCGTGGCCGTCGAGGATCCGGCCCAGTTCACTGCCGCGGCATTCAAGCAGGCCCTCCTGCTGCGCGGCATCAAAGTCACCGGCGGCGCCGAGTCGCGCCACAATTACCCGGCCGGCACGGGCGATTTCGCCCAAGAGCGCGAGCAGCCGCTCAAGCTCACGCCCATTGCGCCCTCCACCGTCGCCGCGCCGGTTGAGGGCCGCCGCGTTCTCGGCGCGCGCCGCTCCGTGCCCATCGCCGAAGACATCGCCGTCATGAACAAGACCAGCCAGAACCTCCACGCCGAGCTGCTCCTGCGCCTGCTCGGCAAGGTCTACGGGGCCGACGGCAGCTTCGCGCAGGGCGCGCGCGTGGTGCGCCAGTTTCTCGCCGATGCCGGCGTCGACGACGCGGACTTCTTCCTCTACGACGGCTCGGGCATGAGTCCCAACGACAAAATCTCTCCCCGCGCCTTCACCGGCCTCTTGTCCTACGCGTCGCGTCAGCCCTGGGGCGCGGCCTGGCGCGATACCCTGCCCGTCGCCGGCGTCGATGGCACGCTCGACAACCGGTTCAGGGATTCGCCGCTCAAAGGCAGGATGTGGGCCAAAACCGGCACGCTGAACGAGGTGAACGCGCTCTCCGGCTATCTGGTGGCGGCGAGCGGCCGCACCCTCGCATTTTCCATCCTCGTCAACGGCCGCTATCCCGGCAGCAGCGCCGGGGAGCAGGCCATCGACCGCATCGCCGAAGCCATCGCCGCGGCTGATTAAACGTTGCGTACCCGCCGCCGGCTTGTCGAGCGCGGCCCCATACGTTCGCAGATACTTTATCCCCGTACCGCACAGCACGGTCACCTCGGTCGAGTGCGGCCCAAGTTCTTCGGCCAGCCGCAGCGCCACAAACCCGTTCGCTCCTGTCGATGTCCCCGCAAACAAGCCCTTTTCCCTTGAATGCGTTGCAAAAACGCGAACAGCTTCAAATGCAAATGCTGCACGCCGCCTAAGCCGCTGTATCATGGATGCAAATGCGCGTTCGGTTTCTTCTTATGTCTTCCGTACTTTCCACACTTGCGTTCGGTTTTGCCGGCTGCCGCTCGCTGCCGCCGTCCAAGCCCTCCTCCGAGTGGACGCCGCAGGAGGCGCGCGGCGCGGCGGTCTATCAGGCCAAATGCGCCCGCTGCCACTATCCGACTTCGACCATGTCCCTGCACGGACCCGGCTTGCAGGCGCTCACCAAGCTCAAGGCCATGCCTTCCGGCGCGCCGCCCACTGACGAGCGCCTCACCGCAGTCATTCTCTATGGCCGGCAGATGATGCCCTCCACACCGCTCACCGGCGAGCAGCTCAACGACCTGCTGGCCTACTTGCACACGCTATGAACGCCGATATCAAGACGCAGGCTCCCCCTCCCGCCAAGCTTCCTCAGCGCGGACCGCGGAAAGCGCAGCGGCCTCGGCTGTTCCAGTTCCCAGGCCTCATCGCCATCAGCTTCTACATGCTGTTGCTTGCCGCAATTTCCATCGCGGGCGTCGTCAATCACCGTTTCGGGCCGGTTTATCTTCTCTTCTCTGTCCTCTTTATCGTCGGCGCGCTGGGCTTGCTGCTGCTGCTCCGCTGGGCGTGGGCTCTCTCGCTTGCGGCCGTAGCGCTCCTGGCGGGCTTGTTTCTCTGGACCTACACAACCCAGCACAACTCCTCCTCCGTGGTCCAGGGACTGCTCAATTTAGTCATCTTCCTCTATCTCATGCGCACGGACCTGCGGGAAAAGTTGCGCTAGTGTCCCGTCTCCGAAGTTCGCAACAAAAACAAAGCAGTCATCCTGAGCTCTGGTCGCCGCGGCGACCAGAGCCGAAAGCCTGCCCTGAGCGAAGTCGAAGGGGACCTGCATTTGGGATGTGCGATTTATGTGACAAACTTTAGAGACACCACGCTAGAAGATCTACGCAAGTTGAGCCGCCAGCGTCAACCTCCAAACACCGCACCAGTCACTCTCTACGCCGCTACAATAAGAGCGTGAGCGATCTCGTCCAGATCGAACCCGCGCGCCGCGCGCCCGCGCCCAAGCCCCCGTGGCTCAAGGCCCGCGCCCCCATGGGCGAGAACTATCACGATCTCAAGCGCCTGGCCCGCTCGCTCTCGCTGCACACCGTTTGCGAAAGCGCCCATTGTCCCAACATCGGCGAGTGCTGGCATCACAAAACCGCCACCTTCATGATGCTCGGCAACCTGTGCACGCGCCGCTGCGGCTTCTGCGCCGTGCCCAAGGGCCGCCCCCAGCCCATCGACTTCGACGAGCCGCGGAGGGTCGCGGAGGCAGTGGCGGAGTTAGGGCTGCTCCACGCAGTGGTCACCAGCGTCAACCGCGACGACGACAACCTAGGCGGCGCGCGCGCCTTCGCCCTTGTCATCGCCGAGATTCGCCGTCAGGCCCCCGGCTGCCGCGTCGAGGTCCTCATCCCCGACTTCCAGGGCGACCGCGAGTCCATCGGCACCGTCGTCGAGGCATGTCCTGACGTCCTCAATCACAACACGGAGACGGTTCCCCGCCTCTATCGCGTGGTCCGCTCCGGCGCCCGTTACGAGCGCTCTCTGGAGCTGCTGAACTACTCCAAGAAGTTAAGGCCCGGAGGGCTCACCAAGTCCGGCGTGATGGTCGGCCTCGGCGAAGAAACCCATGAATTGCTCGCCGTCTTCCGCGATCTCGCCGCCGTGGGCTGCGACATCCTCACCATCGGCCAGTATCTGCGCCCTTCGCGCGACCATCTGCCCATGGCGCGCCTCTACACCCCCCGCGAGTTCGCCGAGCTCAAGGCCGAAGCCCTCCGTATGGGCTTCCGCCACGTCGAATCCGGCCCGCTCGTCCGCTCCAGCTACCACGCCCACGAGCAAGCGGCCTCCACCGGCCTCGCGGTTGTCACATAACGTGTTGCAAACACTGGCGCCTTGACTGGGTGGTTGTAGAATAAGCCGTTGACGGTTTCGCGCCGACTTTCGCACTGAGGACGATTCCCTATGTCATCTTTCATGGCCGGCCATCCGGCGCTCAAAGACCTCTATGGCGACCTCAAACGCCGCATGGACCACGCCGTCGCCGATTTCCAGGCCAATCTGGCCTCCACCCGCACCGGCCGCGCCAGCGTGCACATGCTCGACCAGGTCAAGGTCGACTACTACGGCACGCTTACGCCCATCCACCAGCTCGCGCAGCTCTCGGCCCCCGAGCCGCAACTCATCACCATCTCGCCCTGGGATCCGACCATCCTGAAAGAAGTGGAAAAAGCCATCCAGATCGCCGATCTCGGCTTCAATCCCATCTCCGATGGCAAGGTCATCCGCATTCCCGTGCCGCCCATGACCGAGGAGCGCCGCCGCGAGGTCTGCAAGCATCTCAACAAGGTCCTCGAAGAGCATCGCACCGCCGTCCGCAACGTCCGCCGCGACGGCAACGAAGCCCTCAAGAAGCTCACCAGGGATAAAAAGATCAGCGAAGACGACGAGAAGCGCGCTTTCGACGAAGTACAGAAGATGACCGACGCCGAAATCCGCCGCATGGAAGAGCTCTCGCAGAAGAAGGAAGTCGAAGTGATGCAGGTGTGACGCGCAGCGGCTAGTGTCCTCAGTCTAAAGTTCGTATCAATAGGAAATTGTCATCCTGAGCGGAGTCCGCCACGGCGGACGGAGTCGAAGGATCTGCGGTTGTTCTTCCATCAACTTCGGGTTCACCACACTAAGGCATTTCTCCCAATCCTGTAGAGTGCTCAATGGTTCGAAGGTTGCCGCTCACTGGGGTTCGCGTCAACTTTGCGGTCTTGAACCCCTATACACCATTGGGAGAAATGCGTTAG
>PMYE01000015.1:2663-2950 GCA_003171315.1 Acidobacteriaceae bacterium | reverse complement strand
TCCAGCGTGCGCATGGTGTCGACGGTCTTGTTGACCTTGTCGAGCAGGCGCTTGCGCTCCATGGGGGTGTACTTGAGTTCGCGGACGATGCGCGAGACCAGCACTTTTTCGCGGGCAATTGTCCAGCGGGCTTTGCGCGCGGCAGAGGCCTTGGCCTTGGCGGCGCCGCCCGCGGCTTGCTTCTCCTCCAGCGTGGCAATCTTTTTCTGGTGTTTCACCAGCGCGTCGATGCGGGCCACCGTGGCCTTGACGCGAAGCTGCACCACCTCTTCGGTGAGTTCCTCCTC
>PMYE01000015.1:0-2630 GCA_003171315.1 Acidobacteriaceae bacterium | reverse complement strand
ATGGCCTTGAGCACACGCATCTGGCCGCGCTCGATGCGCTTGGCAATCTCTACTTCGCCCTCGCGCGTCAGCAGCGGCACCGTGCCCATCTCGCGCAGGTACATACGCACAGGGTCATTGATCTTTTCCAGAGTCCCGGGCGTCAGGTCCAGCTCGACGTCCTCGCCCTCTTCCGGCTCAAAGTCCTTGTCGCCGTGGAACTTGGGNNGGGTGCCGATGGTGGTGATCAGGTCGTCCAGATCCTCGGGTGAAGAAGCCATCTCATCCGGCAACATCTCATTCACGTCGCCGTAGGTCAGATAGCCCTTTTCCTTGCCGACTTCAATCAGGGTGTCAATTTCGTGCTCGTGCTCGTGCTCGTGTTCGTGTCCGTGTACGAATTTGTCGTCGCTCGCCAAAATATTCCTACTCTCCAGCGCAAGGCAGATTCAGCACCGGCTTGCGCGCCGGTGCGCAGGTTCCGCTCCAGTCCGCTCCAAAGCACGCGAAAAAAGATTTCCATGTGGAAATCCGGCGCATTCGGACACGAACCCGCGTCCACCCGCAAAAAAAGCGGATTCAGGGGTTTGCTCGGAACAGGATGACAAGCGCTTCAGGATTCACCTGGGTCGCCCGCGAGCCGCAGCTCATGTGTGGGGCAAAGGGGCGCGCATCCTCACAGAGATCAATAGATTACCACACTTGCACTTGCTGGCGCCAGCAAAAAACCGGCGGAAAAAATCAACTCCGATCCAATGACCGTGGACCGCTCTGACTGGTTTCCGGCCGCCTGCTCCTGGTCCCTACCTGCTGATTAGACGCCCGAAAAGGCCCATTCGACGCACGAATCAGCCCGCCTGGAAGGCCGATAAACGCCTCGCCAACCCCTACCTTTCGGTCGGCTTTTGGCCATGCAACAGCCGCAGCGCCCGGTCCATTTCCAGCTTTTGCTGGGTCAGCAGAGCCAGCCCCGCATCGTCGCCATTGCGCTCGGCCTCGGCGATCTGCGCCCGCAGCTCCCGCAACCTGCCTTCGATGGCGCGCTCCTGAACCTCCTGCACCGCGCTCTCCACCTCGTTTGCTTGCGGTGGCCGGCTCTCTCCCAGCAGCGCCTCCGCCAGCAGCCCACGCTGCCCCGGCTCTTCCACCGCGTCCATCGGGTCTTTGGCCCCACGGCCGGCCAGCGATTGAAGCGCCCCGAACGCCCCCAAATGCTCGAACCAGCGCGGCTCTTTCTCTAGAGCCTCGGCCGCCAGCAGCCGCGCCTCCGCACCCTCAGGATCGGTCACGGCCAGCGCCCGCAGCAGCACCCGCTCCACCTCGGTCAACTTCGCCGCCCGTTCCTCCACCCGCTCGCGCCGCCTCAGCGCCGCCTGCCTCAGCTCCTCGCGCAGCACCGCCGACCCGATCCCCAGCTTCTGCGCCGCGTCCGCGGCAAACTGCTCCCGCGCCAGCGTCTCCGGCATGCGCCGGATGTGCGGCAGCAAAAAATTCATCGCCTTCACCTTCTGTTCGGCGCTGGCTCCCGGGAAAAGCACCCGAGCCCGTTCGATCAGATAATCCGATTGCCGCCGAGCCCCCCGGAGCGCGTCCTTATACGCCTCCACGCCGCGTTCCCTCACGAACCGGTCCGGGTCCAGCCCTCCCTCCAACGTCACGATCTTGACCGCAAACCCCTCCTCCGTCAGCAGCGCGATCGACTTCTCCGCCGCATTCGCGCCCGCCGCGTCGGGATCGAAGTTCACGATCGCATTCGAAGTGTGCCGCTTCAGGATCGCCACCTGCTGCTCCGTGAACGCCGTCCCGCTGGTCGCAATCACGTTCTGTATCCCGGCCAGAAACACGCTGATGCAGTCCATCTGGCCCTCCACCAGCAGGGCAAACTCCAGCGCGCGGATGGCCGACTTTGCCTTGTCCAGGTTGAACAGCACCTGCCCCTTCGTATAGAGCGGCGTCTCCGGCGAATTGATGTACTTGGCCCCGGCCTTCTCGCCGGTCTCGAGCGTCCGCGCCGTGAACGCGATCACCCTCCCGCCCTCGTTCGAGATAGGGAACATCACCCGCTTGCGGAACCGGTCGTAGATCGGCCCCTGGCTCCCATCCCCCTGTTCCTTTGAACTGAACAGCCCGCTCGCCCGCAGCGTCGCCTCGTCCGCCATCCCGCTCAGCCGGTCGCGCAGCGCGTTATAGCTGTCCGGCGCGTACCCGATCCGGAATTTCTTGATTCCCTCATCCGATAGCCCGCGGCCCGCCAGATATTCCCGCGCCAGCGCACCGCCGGGCCCGCGCAACTGCTCCTCGAACCACGCCGTCGCGGTCTCGTGCAGCTCCAGCAGCTTGGTCCGCAGCCGCGCTCCTGCCGCCTCCTCCGGCGACGAAAACTCCCGCTTGGGCAATGGAATCCCGCACTTCTGCGCCACAATCCGCACCGCCTCGGGGAAGCCCACGTTCTCAATCTTGCTCACGAACGAGAACACGTCGCCCGTCGCCTGGCAGCCGAAGCAGTAGAAAAACTGCTGTCCGGCGTGCACGCTGAAGCTCGGCGTCTTCTCCTTGTGGAACGGGCACAGGCCGGTGAACCGCTGCGCTCCCGCCTTACGCAGCCGGATATACCCCTCGATCACCTTTACGATGTCGGCCTGCTGCTTCAC
>PMYE01000056.1:3197-12157 GCA_003171315.1 Acidobacteriaceae bacterium | reverse complement strand
TAAGTGCCTGGGTGCGCTGGACATGTTCATCGTGAAGATCTTCCTCATCGAATCCGCCGCGCTCGGGCTCCTTGGCACGCTGCTCGGCATCGTCGTCGGCATGGACTGGATGCGCCGCCGCGGCGACGACCTGGAGAGCTGGCAGCTCCTGGACGAGTTCAAGGAGCTGCCGCAGATCAGGCCGCTGGTCGCCGGCGGGACCGTGGCCGAGTACTCGGCGCACAGCATCCCGGAGGGTGGCATCAGCCAGGTGCCCACCCTCGCCGGCGACGGCTACGTGGTCGCCGGAGACACCGCCGGCCTGAGCCTCAACGCCCTCGTGACGGTGCGCGGCATGGACTTCGCCATCGCCAGCGGCTACTTCGCGGCGCAGGCGGTGCTCAAGGCAAAGGAGGCCGGGGACTTCTCGGCCGCCGGCCTCGCCTCCTACGAAGCCTCGCTGCGCGACAGCTTCGTGCTCAGGGATCTGGAGACGGCGCGCTCGATCCCGAACGTGATGGAGAACCCGCGCCTCTTCACGCACTACCCCAAGGCCATCGGCCGCCTGCTGGAGAGCGTCTACACCATCGACGACCAGCCGCAGGCGGGCATCGTCAAGAAGGCCTGGCGCGGCGCCAAGCGCGACTTCATGAACGTGGCGACCGTCAAGGACGCCTGGTCGATGCGGAAGATCTGAGGGAGGAGCAATGCCGATGAAGATCGACGCCAAGCTCGGCCTCGACGTCTTCAAGCTCGACAAGGAGCCGCACATCGTCATCGACAACGACGTGTGCAAGGCGGTGTGCAAGGACGAGGCCTGCATCTACGTGTGCCCGGCCGACCTCTACGAGCGCGACGACCAGGGCCGCATGACGGTCAACTGGGAGGGCTGCCTGGAGTGCGGCACCTGCCTGATCTGCTGCGACGCCAAGGCCCTCACGTGGACGTACCCGCGCGGCCAGTTCGGCGTGCAGTACCGGATGAGCTGAGAGAGGTGACGGAGTGGACATCGTCGTCTGTGTGAAGACCAACCCGGACCTGCAGTTGGTCCGCGTCAAGAACCGCGAAGCGGTGCTGGACGGCGTGCCGTTCAAGATCGGCGACCTCGAGAAGAACGCGCTCGAGGCGGCGGTGGCGCTGCGGACCGCCGCCGGCGGCAAGATCACGGCCTTGTGCCTGGCCGAGGGCAACCGCAAGGCCGCGGAGGACATCAAGGTCGCCCTCGCGATGGGCGCCGACGAGGCCGTCGTGATCGACGACCCGGCGCTGGCGGCGCCGGACCAGGCGGCGGTGGCCGCGGCGCTCGCCGCCGCCGTCAAGAAGATCGGTACCTGCGACCTCCTCCTGTTCGGCGAGGGCTCGACGGACAACTACAGCGGCCAGGTCGGGGCGCGCGTCGCCGAGATCCTGGGCGTGCCGCAGATCGGCTACGCGCGCAAGATCGAGGCCGTCGACGGCGCCGTCCGCTGCGAGCGCAGCATGGACGACATGCTCGAGACGCTCGAGGCCCCGCTGCCGGCGGTCGTCACCGTGGTCAGCGAGATCAACGAGCCCACGATCCCGGGCCTCATGCAGATCATGAAGGCCAAGAGCAAGCCGCTGCAGGTGTGGTCGCTCGCCGACCTCGGCCTCGATGCGGCGCGGCTCGCGCCCACGCGCGAGATCGTCAGCAACCTCGCGGAGGAGCAGGACCGCAAGCACATCCTGTTCGACGGGAGCGCGGCCGAGCAGGCCGACGCCTTCGTCAATGTCCTCATCAAAGAAGGCGTCCTGGGGAGGTAACGATGGCCGTATTGCTTGTCTACAGCGAGAAGGTCGAGACCGCCCGCGAGCTGGTCGCCGGTGGTAAGCAACTGGGGGTGGCCCTCGGCCTCGGCGTGAGCGCCGTGGCCCTGGGGCCGGGCGCCGGAGCCGCGGCGAGCTCGCTCGCCGCCGCCGGCGCCGATACCGTGTACGTGAGCGAAGACGCCGCGTTCGAGGGCTGGCCGGCCGACGCCGTGGCCGCCGGCCTGGCGCAGATCGCCGAGCTGGCCGGCGCGAGCGTCGTGCTCGTCGGATCCACGCGGCGCGGCAAGGAGACGGCGCCGCGGCTGGCGCAGAAGCTCGGCGCCGGCTGCGTCTCCGACGTCAACAGCCTCGTCACCGAGGGCGGCGAGCTCGTCGCCGGGCGCTACGCCTTCGGCGGCGCCACCGTGGCGCGCGAGAAGCTGGGCACGGCGGTCAAGGTCTTCGCCGTGATGCCCAAGACGTTCGACTCCGAGGGCGCGTGCGCCGGGGCCGGCACGGTGGAGACGCCGACCCTCGACGTCAGCTCGAGCGTTAGGGTCGTCGACCGTCGGGCCAAGGAAGGCGACCACGTCAACCTCGACGCGGCGCCGCGCATCGTCGGCGTCGGCCGCGGCTTCAACGCTCGCGAGGACCTCGCCCTGGGCGATCAGCTCGCCGCCGCCCTCGAGGCCGTCGTCGGCTGCACCAAGAGCCTCGCCGACTTCGAGTGGCTCGGCGAGGACCGCATCATCGGCCTCTCCGGCGCCAAGACGGCCCCCGACCTGTACATGAGCGTCGGGGTCAGCGGCCAGATCCAGCACACCGTCGGCGTGGCCGGCGCCAAGCTGATCGCCGCCGTGAACAAGGACAAGGAGGCGCCGATCTTCGCGATGGCCGACTACGGCATCGTCGGCGACCTGTTTGAAGTGGTTCCCGCGCTGACTGCGGCGGTGAAGGCGGCGAAGCAGTAAGCAGCCGCTTCGTTGCCTTCACGCGCAGAAGCGGACGAGTTTCTGAAGGCGAACGAGTGATTTGAAAAGCCCCTTGCTGCGACCTTCTCAAGCCACCAGCGCCATCTCGCGGACGGTTTCCTTGCGCACGGTGAGCCGTTCGACCAGATCGGCGCGCACTTCGTAGCCGCGGCCGGGCGTGTCGGGAATTGCGATCTCGCCGTCTGAAGAAACGGTGACCTCGGGCTCGACGATGTCGTCGGCAAAGTAGCGCGCCGAGGCAGAGACATCGCCGGGCAAGGTGAACCCTTCCAGGGTCGAGAGCGCGATATTGTGCGAGCGGCCCACGCCGGACTCCAACATGCCGCCGCACCAGACGGGAATGCCCCGCTCCAGCGCCGCGTTGTGCACGGCGATGGCCTCGGAGAATCCTCCCACGCGGCCCAGCTTGAGGTTGATGATCCTGCACGATTCCATCTCGATCGCCGCCAGCGCGTCGCGGCGGTTGCGGATCGATTCATCGAGGCAGATGGGCGTGTTCAGGCGCTTCTGCAGCACGGAGTGGAAGTAGAAGTCGTCGTGCCACAAAGGCTGCTCGATCATGAGCAGATCGAAAGCGTCAAACGAAACCAGATGGTCTTCATCGCGCAGGCGATAGGACGAGTTGGCGTCGCAACTGAGCAGGATGCCCGGCCAGCGGCTGCGCACGCGCTCGAAGACATCGACATCCCAGCCCGGCTTGCACTTGAGCTTGATGCGTTGATATCCGGCGTCCAGTTCGCGTTCGATGATCGCAAGCAGTTCGGGAATCGAGGACTGGATGCCGAGAGAGACGCCGCAGGGGATGGTTTCGCGAACGCCGCCCAGCAAGCGGGAAAGAGAGATGCCTTCGCGCTGGGCCTCAAGATCCCATATGGCGTTCTCGAGAGCGGCTTTAGCCATGGGATTGCCGCGCACCGCGCGGAAGATCCGCGGGCACTCGCCCCCGTGATCCGGAGGTTCGGCGGCCAGCATCGGCGCCAGTTCGTTCATCAGGACCTGCCACGCCGAATCGGTCGACTCGCTGGAGAAGTGCGGCCGCTCCCCGGCGGTGCATTCGCCCCAGCCGCTCAGTCCTTCCGACTGGACCTCCGCAAGCACGATTCTCCGGTTACGGGTGACGCCAAAGCTGGTTTCAAACGGACGCACCAGCGGCATATGCAGTTCACGCAGAACGATCGCATCGATTCTCATAAAGTCGTGTTTTCCTTAGTGACACCGGACACCGGGGCTCGAATCCTCGGGGGCGGGGGATCCCAGTTCGTAGACTCCATTTCCCTCTGCATCGCGAGAGAAGCCGAGTACAACCAGCCCCCGCGAAAATGCTTCCTGGAACTTCCTTCGATTCTCAAGCTGGACAGCAAGAGCTCTTGCGCGGCTCGCTTCGCTGACCTTCCACTGGTCAATGGGGGATGGAACCAGTATGCGTTCTTCGATTCCGCGTACGACCGCCGGGCGCCGAGCAAGGATTGCCCCCACTCGCGGGGAATCCAGCTCCCATTCGGCCAAGAGACGATCCGTCGGGAGCCCACCCTGCAGTCGAGATGAGGATACACCATAGAAATCCACAAGGTAGGTGCGCGCGATGGCGCCCAGCCTGTGGATATTGAGGAAAGCGTTTTTGATCGCCAGCGGGTCGAAGGTCCACTCGATGCGCCGGATGCCCCGCGAAAGAGCTTCACGCCGTTGCTCCCATTTAAGTTGCGCGCCGATGCCGCGGTTGCGGTGGGACGTCCGGACAGCCAGCATGTGGGAATGGAGATAAAGCTGCGGTCTTTTTGCAGTCTTCTTAATCCCCGGCAAAGACATGGCGAAACCAACGAGCGCTTTGGCCCTGGTCTCTTCCGCACTGTCCGTGAGTTCGCTGTCGAAGGCGCCCATCACCTGGCCGCCAATCTTTTGTGCCAGCAGAAATGTTTTGCGAGGCACTACGTCGCTTTCGTCGTAGCCCCAGATCTCGGTCTGGAGTCGAACGCAAGCCTCCATCTCGTCCAATCCCGCGCAAGAACGAATATCGATCATGACCGAGCCTGCGATAAGGTTTGCGCCGGGAGATCGGGGCCGGATACCGTCTGGCTGGCCAGCTTCTTCTTCGCCTGCGTCCACAGCGCCTCCAACTCATCTGGCGAAAGTTCTTCCAGCGGCCGCAGCGCCGCCTGCTCCATCTCACGGAAGCGCTGGCGGAAGCGCAGATTGCAGTTGCGCAAAGCCATCTCGGCATCTACTCCCAGATGTCGGCCCAGGTTGACCGCGGTAAATAGCAGGTCGCCCAGTTCGGCGGCGATCGCCGGCTCGCGCGCCGGATCGCCGGAAGCCACTTCCGCCTCCAGCTCCGCTGTCTCCTCGGCCAGCTTCGGCAACAGATCGCGCCAGCTTGGCCAATCAAAGCCCGATTTTTGCGCCTTGGCGCCGAGTTTGGCGGCTTCAGCCAATGCGGGCAGCGCGCGAACGACGCTATCGAGCCGCGAAGCCGGCTGATTCCCTGCCTTGGGCGCGGCACGGTCTTCACCGGCTGCGGGCTCACGCGTTTCGGCGGCCTTAATCTCCTCCCAGTTGCGCAGGACAGCGGACGAACTCTCGACCGCGGCATCCACCTCCGCGCGGTTTCCTGCCGCACGCGACGCCTCATCGCCAAAGACGTGGGGATGCCGGCGCACCAGCTTGCGATTCAGCGATTCCAGCACATCGGCGATGGTGAAGCGACCTTCGTTGGCCGCCATTTCGGCATAAAACAGCACTTGCAGCAGCAGGTCGCCGAGCTCCTCGGATAAGTGGGTAAAGTCCCGGCGCTCGATGGCGTCAAAGACCTCATAGGCCTCTTCCAGCGTGTACTTGCGGATGGAATCGAAGGATTGCTCGCGGTCCCACGGGCAACCGCCGGGAGCGCGTAACCGGGCCATGATGGCTACTGACTGCTCAAACAAAGCCGCCGCCCGCGCCGGATCGGTGGTGGTTTGCGTCGTGGATGCTTGTGCGTTGGAGCTTTCTGGCGGAAGGTCCATGCATCTCCAGTTTACCTTGCGCGGAACCGCGCCATGGTTGTGTACATTACAGAGCAACCCTGCGAAAACCACATCTTGAGACTGCGCGCCGAGGGGATATACTCTCTCTGCAATGATCCCCATACTTGTGACAGTTTTTGCCGGGGTTTTGGGGCTGGCGTTCGGGAGTTTTCTGAATGTCTGCGCAGCCCGCTGGCCCCAAGAAGAAAGCATTGTCAAGCGCCGCTCGCATTGCCGCCACTGCGGCCGTACCCTGGCATGGTGGGAAAACGTTCCCCTCGTGAGCTGGCTGGCGCTCGGTGGCCGCTGCCGAACCTGTAAAGCCTGGATTGGATGGCGGTACCCACTGGTGGAACTTGCTGTTGGCCTGCTGTGGGCCTATTCCGCATGGCAAATCTTCAGCGCCGCTCCCGAACTGAAGTCGGGCATTTTCTCTTACGACGCCTCGCTGGCCCTGGCAAGCGGAATTGCGCGAACAATCTTCCTGTGGCTCCTCGCGGCCCTTGCAGTTCTCGATGCCGAGAACTTCTGGCTGCCTGACCGGCTCACATTGCCCGGCATTGCCCTGGGGCTTGCTCTGGCCGTGACGCACGCAACGCTCGATACGTTTCTGCAGAGCAGCGGCAGCTTCGAAGTCTGGAAGCACTTCGTCGCCATTGACATCGTTCAGTTCTGGTTTCTTGGCGCAGTCGCCTCGGCGGGCGTGCTCCTGGTGATTCGCTGGATCTATCAGATGATTCGAGATCAGGAAGGCATCGGGTTGGGCGACGTAAAACTGATGGCGATGCTCGGCGGATGGGTCGGTTTCAAGGCCGCCATGTTGTCGTTCGCAATCGCGGTTCTGCTGGGCGCCGCAGTGGCTGTGATTTTGCTGATCGCTCCCTCGGAGCAGGCCAAAGGGCAAAAATGGATACTCAAGAAGCTGCCCTTCGGAACGTTTCTCTCCGTGGGCGGAATCGTCAGCGGCCTGTGGGGTAAATCGGTCATCGCCGCTTATTTGCATTGGTCGGGGTTTTAAGACAACGCCTTATCCGGCAAATGAACCGGAAACTGCAGCCTATTGCGCTGCCTGCTTAGCCGGCGCCGGCGGTTTTGCGTTCGCGATTTCGGGGTCCTTCAAGGCCTTCTGCGCCTCTTTGCCGTGGCGGCTGTCCGGATCGTAGTCGACAACCTTTTGGTAGTTCGCGCGCGCTTCGGCAAAGTCTCCCAGTTGCCGCTCGCATTCTGCCAGGCCCCAATACACATCGGGATTGTAGGGATCGAGGACCAGCGCGGATTGAAACCGCGACAAAGCCCCTTTCCAGTCTTTGTTGCTCAGATAGTAGTTGCCTACATTCTCGTCCTCGGCCGCCGTCTCATGGTGCTCCGGCACAACCTCCTGCCCTTTTCTGCCGTGCTTTCCCGTTTGCGTCTCGTCATCCGGCGGCTGAAGCAGGTTGCCCAGGCCGGCCAGGCTCGAACTGGAGCTCGATTCGCCCGACTCGGCCGCGGCCGCTGCACCCTCCGGACTACGCACGGGATCGGCATCCTCAGCCGGCATGGGAATTCGGGGCTCTCCGGCATCGTCGGTTAGTCCCGGCGGCAGATTGGGTGAGTTTTTCGAAGGCATCACCGGCACCGAGTTGGTGTCCTCGGGGAAAGGATTCCGATTGGTCTGCTGCTGCACGTGCGAAGGTGTCTGACCGGATGGCGGGTTCTGCGAATTCGCGGCCGGTTGGCTTTGGCTGGAGCCGGAGGCATTGCCTCTGTGCGGCGCCTGCGCACAGAGCCGCGGCGCTACTGCCAGCAGGCAAGCCAGCACAAGCGCCATGCCAAACACCGGTTTCATTGCCAAACCCACAACTGCCCAACTCCCCTACTGCTTCGATGCGATTCAGCCCGGAACAGGATGCGCTGCGGCTGGCGCGGGCTGAAAGCCTGCATCCAGTTGAAGCATCGCACATTTACACGGGTGATTTCATCTCGTGGCCCAATCCCTGCGCTGCGAACGGCAACTGTTTTGTTGGACTGGGCAAGAACTCGATGGTCATGAGCGGAAGTTATCCGGCAACGGCGCGGCAATCGGGTTTCGAGATGCGATTTTCCACGCCGCGGCTTCCTGCCCTGGAACGATAGAATCCCTTTAGGCTGTTTTTTCTTCGCGCCGCCCCAAGGAGCGTCGTTCGCATGGGCTATCAGGTTCTGGCCAGAAAATACCGCCCGCAGCGCTTTGCCGACGTGGCCGGCCAGGACCATGTGACGCGCACGCTTCTGAACGCGCTCGCGCAGAACCGCATCGCGCACGGGTACATCTTCTCCGGCCATCGCGGCATCGGCAAGACGACCATTGCGCGCATTCTCGCCATGGCGCTCAATTGCCGGACGGTAGTTGGCGCAGCGCAGCGTCCGTCGCCGGAGCCTTGCGGCGTTTGCGATGCCTGCATCGAGATTCGCCAGGGCAATGCGGTGGACGTGATCGAGATTGACGCGGCCACCAACCGCGGCATCGACGAGATCCGCGAACTGCGCGACGCGGCGCGCTACTCGCCGGCGCGCGACCGCTACAAGGTCTACATCCTCGACGAGGCGCACCAGATCACCGAGGCCGCCTTCAACGCGCTGCTCAAGACGCTGGAAGAGCCGCCGGCCCACGTCATCTTCATGATGGCGACCACCGAGCCCGAAAACATTCCCCAGACCATCCGCTCGCGCTGCCAGCACTTCAGCTTTCATGCGGTCAAGTTCGATGACATCCTGGCGCAGTTAAAGATGATCGCGATCGAGGAGAAGGTTGCCGCCGAAGACGACGCGCTGGCGCTGCTGGCCGAGGCCGGCGACGGATCGATGCGCGATGCGCTCTCCATCATGGACCAGGCCATCGCGTCCGCTCCGCTCAAAGACGGCCGGCCCGCGCTCTCGGCCGAGCAGATTCGCGAGTTGATGGGCTCGGTGCCCAACACGGTCTTCGAAAAACTGATGGAAGAGGTCGCGCAGGGCCAAAGCGCCGGGCTGATGGAGCAGATCAACGGGCTCGTCAACGCCGGGCACAGCCCGCTTTCGCTCGCGCGGCAGCTTGTTCGCTATCTGCGCAACGCGCTGATGGCCAAGCTGGGCGGAGAAAAAACCGAGCTGTTGCAAATCTCGTTGGACGAGCGCGCCCGCGCTGCGCGGACCGCGATGCTCTTCAGCGAAGAAGAGCTGACGCGCAATCTGCAGATCGCGCTGCGCACCTTCGACGACCTGA
>PMYE01000056.1:0-3172 GCA_003171315.1 Acidobacteriaceae bacterium | reverse complement strand
GCAGGCGCGGCAAAGCCATCGGGGATGGCCTCGAACGCGGCGATTCCGGCGAGGGAAAAGAGCGTGTGGGCCGGCGATTCGAGGGCTACATCCGCCTCCGAAACCAGGATAGAAGCAAAAGTTGAGGAATTGGCTGTAACACGCTCGATTTCAACAATGAATGAGATCGCAGCTCGCGAGCCTGTACCCTTCCCCGCGGTCGGCAGCCATGCCACTGGTTTCGCCGCGGCGGCCACGCTCACCGAGGGCGCGCTGGCCAAGGCTCCCGAAGCGGAATCCGCCACATCCAACGGAATGACGGCGGAGCATGTGCGCGAAGCGATCGTCGCAGCGCTGGCCACAGCCGGGCATAGCTCGGCCGCGCAACTGCTGGGCGCCGGCTCATGGTCCCTCGAAGGCGGCAGCGTGCGCGTTGCCGTGCACGCGCTCGGCAAGAAGATGCTCAGCCTCACGGTCAACGCCGCGGCGGAGAAAATTGTCCGCCATGAGCTGCACCGGCTGGGCGCGCCGCCGCGGTTCCTGGTGTCGGCCGGCGCGGGATCGGCTCCCGCAGTGGTCGCTCCGCCTGTCGTCGCCGCGGGCAGCGTGCAGGAAGCGGCGCTCGAGCATCCAATGGTCAAGCGGGCGCAGGAGATATTCAACGCCGAGGTCCGCAGCGTGGTCGACCTCCGGCACAAGTGATCGTCGCGCTTACAGGAGAATCATGATCAATCCGCTCAAGATCTCGGAGATGCTCTCGCAAGCCAGCCAGATGCAGGAAGAGGTGCAGCGCAAGCTCGGCGAGACCGTGGTTGAGGCCTCGAGCGGCGGCGGCGCCGTCACCGCCACCATGAACGGCAAAAAGGAGCTGCTGAAGATCCGCATCGATCCCTCGGCGGTGACAAGCTTGTCGGGCGGCCAGGCAGATGTGGAGATGCTCGAGGATTTGATCGTGGGCGCGGTCAACGAAGCCGGCCGCAAGGCGGATGAAGCCATCAAATCGAGCGTGCAGGGAATGTTGGGCGGGCTGAAGATTCCAGGGCTCGGCGGTTAACGATGCGCAGCGTAAGCCGAGAAACGCCGAACGAACAAACGCTCAGGGAGGCCTGAATTGTCACGTTACGCCGAGCCGATGGCCCGGCTCATCGAGGAACTGAAGAAGCTGCCCGGAGTGGGCGCCAAAAGCGCGCAGCGGTACGCCATCCACATTCTGCGCGCCAGTGACGAGGATGCCGCCGCCCTGGCCGATGCCGTTCGCGGCCTCAAAACCAGCCTGCGCCTCTGCTCCATCTGCAACAACGTCACCGACGTCGATCCCTGCGTCTACTGCGTCAGCCCGTCGCGGAACCAGCGCCTTGTCTGTGTCGTCGAGGAGCCAACTAACATCGCCGCGGTCGAGCGCACGCAAACCTACCAGGGGGTTTACCACGTGCTGCACGGCACGCTTTCGCCGCTGCACGGCGTGGGGCCGGACCAGTTGCGCGCCGAAACCCTGCTGCGCCGCGTGGAGCGCGGTGAGGTGGATGAGGTCATTCTGGCTACCAGTCCCACGCTTGAGGGAGAGGCCACGGCCGATTGGCTGGCCGGCGCACTGCGCGGTTTTCCGGCGCGCATCACGCGCATCGCCACCGGCGTTCCCGCCGGCAGCGACATCGAATACGCCGATGAGGTGACGATGGCGCGAGCGATTGAAGGAAGGCGAGATGTGTAACTTCGTGGTGGTTCTGCAAGATTCTCGTCCCACCTTCGCAGATGCGCCCGGGTTAGTAGTGCTCGCGGCGATCTTCCTGGTGTTTGCCGCAATTGGGATATTTCGCCCCGAAAGACTTCGTCGGATGGTAGATTTGTCAGATCGTACATGGCATCAATACCGCATGCCTTTGAATTTGCTGCGGTGGGTTGTCGGAACCGTTGGAATAGCGTTCGCGGCGTTGCTTGCTTACATGGCCTTCCTTGGATTCACACGATAATTCGCACAAAAAAAGCGGGAGGGGCCGGTTAGCCCTTCCCGCATGCTCATGGTTTTGGGGAGCCGCTGCTATAAAAACTATTTCGCTGCGCCGTCGAGCGCGAGGTTCAAGTCCAGCACGTTCACACGCGGCTCGCCGAGCAGGCCAAGCGTGCGCCCCTGAATGTGCTCCTCAATCAGCTTCTGGACCGCTGCTTCTGTCAGCCCGCGCGCTTTGGCTACGCGAGGCGCCTGAAAATATGCATTGTCCGGAGTGATGTCGGGGTCGAGGCCCGAAGCGGAATACGTGACCGCATCGATGGGCACGGGCTTGCCGGGATTTTCCGCCACCAGCTTGTCGATGTCGGCCTGCATGCGCTGGGCCAGCTTGGCATTCGATTGCGCGAGATTCGAGCCGCCTGAAGAAGTAGCGTCGTAGCCGTTGCCCGCGTCCGACGGACGGGGATGGAAATACTTGTCGGAGGTGAAGCTCTGCGCGATAATCTCCGACCCGATAATTTGGCCGTTGGGCAGCTTGACCAGGCTGCCGTTGGCCTGATGCGGAAAGAGCAGTTGGGCGAGGCCGGTCATCAGCAGCGGGTAGCCCAGCCCAAACAGCACCGCGGTCACCAGCGTGAACCGAATCGACGTGCCCCACAGCGAGTGTTTGACCTGCGACTCCTGCACATGCGAACCGTGATGCCCCTCGCGCGTTCCAAGTTCTTCGTCGATCATCGCAACTGTATTCACGTTCAATCTCCTTTACACAGCCCGCGGGCGCTTACGCCAGATGCATTGCCACCAGGCACACATCGATGGCCTTGATGCCGATAAACGGAATGATGATGCCTCCGACCCCGTAGATCAGGAGGTTATTGCGCAGCAGGATATCGGCCGCCTTGGGTTCGTACTTCACGCCTTTTAGCGCCAGCGGGATCAGCGCCACGATAATCAGCGCGTTAAAAATGACAGCGGATAGGATTGCCGAGTGCGGTGAATTAAGGTGCATAATGTTCAGCGCCTCCAGCACCGGAAATACCCCGGCGAACATGGCCGGGATAATGGCGAAATACTTGGCCACGTCGTTGGCGATGGAGAACGTGGTGAGCGCTCCGCGCGTCATCAGCAACTGCTTGCCGATTTCGACAATTTCAATCAGCTTGGTGGGGTTGGAGTCCAGGTCCACCATGTTGCCGGCTTCCTTTGCAGCCTGGGTGCCGGAGTTCATGGCCACGCCCACGTCGG
>PMYE01000101.1 GCA_003171315.1 Acidobacteriaceae bacterium | reverse complement strand
GAAGGATTCTTTGAACTCTTCGCAACGGTGCTGGTGGCCATCATGTTCCACCAGTTGGGCGTGGTCAGCACCAGGACCGCCACGCGCCTGATCTATCTGGATGCCATCCTGTATCTCAGCGGAGGGATCATCGGCACAGGCCACCATTGGTATTTCACGGGTCAGGGAACGCTCAACATGGGCCTCGCGTCGTGCTTCTCCGCTCTGGAAGTTGTGCCTCTCACGCTTCTGACGCTGGACGCATGGGATTTCATCAAGCTGAGAAAGGCAAAATGCTCCGAGTGCGGCCAGGACATGGCCTGGAGCCAGAAGTGGGCCATCTATTTCCTCATGGCCGTGGGTGTCTGGAACTTTGTCGGCGCGGGAATCTTCGGTTTCCTGATCAACCTGCCGATCGTCTCCTACTTCGAGATAGGCACGTCGCTGACCGCCAATCACGCGCACGCCGCGATGTTCGGCGTCTTTGGCATGTTGGCCTTGGCCGTCATGGTCTTCTGCCTGAGGGCCATGCAATCCGACGAAGTGTGGAAGGAAACGGAGAAATTCGTCCGGTTGGGCTTCTGGGGCGTGAATGTGGGCCTCGCGCTCATGATCGTCCTGGATCTGTTCCCGGGAGGGGTCATCCAGCTCTGGGACTCCGTTGCCAACGGGTATTGGCACGCTCGCCGCCTGACATTCATCATGGGCGGCATCTACCACAGGCTGGAATGGCTGCGCATGTTGGGAGATATGGTCTTTCTCTTCGCCGGGGCCTTACCGATTACGCTCGGCGCGTTGCGCAGTTTGTGGAAAAGAGATCTCTCCCACACGCCATAAACGCTGCTTCCGCTGAATTTCCGCTAAAAATCAACTGGGTTGTTCCGGTTTACGGCAATTCGGAAACTGGCCACTACGGAAAGGAGCGCAGCCCCGTCCATCTTTTCCGATCTTCTAAACTATCCTTCATGGAAGTCTTGTACGGCCTGCACCCGGTCGAGGAAGCTCTGAAGGCCGGCCGCCGCCGCTTCGATCACGTCCTCGTCGCCCGCGAGCGCCGCGACAGCCGCCTCGAGCGTCTCATCGTCCAATGCCGCCAGGCCCGTATCCGCGTCCTTGAGCAGCCGCGCGAGCAGCTCACCCTTGCCGCCAAAACTCCCGGTCATCAGGGCGTCGTCGCGTTTGTCCGCCCGCAGGAATTCCTCACCCTCGAAGATCTCTTCGCGCCCGCACCTTCCGCGAGCAACCCCTCCGCTGCCCGCCTCGTCCTCGCTCTCGATGGCGTCGAAGATCCGCAGAACCTCGGCGCTCTGCTCCGCGTTGCCGATGGCGCCGGAGTCGACGGCGTCCTCCTCACCGAGCGCCGCTCGGCGCCCTTGAGCCCCGCAGCCGTCAAAGCCAGCGCGGGCGCCGCCGAGCACCTGCGCATCGCCCGCGTCGTGAATCTCGTCCGCGCCCTCGAGGACCTCAAGCGCCGCAACCTCTGGATCGCCGGCCTCGACGAGCGCGGCCCCGTCAACTACGACCGGTTTGACTTCACCGGCGACCTGGTTATCGTCCTCGGCCGCGAGGGCGCGGGCCTTCACGATCTCGTCCGCCGCACCTGCGATCACCTTCTCCGCATTCCCATGGCCGGCGGCGTCAGCTCGCTCAACGTCTCCGCCGCCGGAGCCGTCGTCCTCTACGAGGCCGCTCGCCAGCGCCGCTCCGCCGTCAGCCCGCGCGCCGCCAGTGCTCCTGCGGCATCGAACGCTCGCGCCGCCTCTCCGGCCGCGTCCAAAACAAGAACGCAGAAAGGCCTCGGTTCATGAAGTTTGCTCTCATTGGCGCTGCGGGGCGCTCCATGTCCCGATTCCGGGGCATGGGAAACCAAAAGACGCGGCTCTCCAGCATCGCGGTTTTTATTTCGATCGCATTCATGTTTCTCGCGCGTCTTTCCGCCGTCTCCCAAGCCCCTCCCGCCTCCCCGCAGAACCAGCAGCCTCACGGCACGGTCATCTTTTCTCGTTCCACCGACGAAACCGGCCAGACCACCACGACTGCCGGACCCGCAGCAACAACGCCGGGCGGCCAACCGGTCACCGCCCCCGTCGCCACCGACGCCGAACGCGAAGCTGTCACCTTCACCGCCTTCGACATGGAGGTCCATCTCCGCCCCGCTGCGCAGCAAATCTCCGTCCGCGCCCTCGTTACCGTCCGCAACGACGGCCGCTCCCCGCTCGTCCACATCCCGCTCGAAATCTCCTCCTCGCTCACCTGGGAACAAATTCGCGTCGCTGCCCGCGATGTCGCCTTCACCGTCGCCACGCTCAACTCCGACGTCGATCACACCGGCCAGCTCCACGAAGCCGCCGTTCCGCTCGCCGCCCCGCTCGCTCCCGGCGCATCGCTCCAGCTCGACGTCACCTACTCCGGCGCCATCCCGCAATCCGCGCAGCGCCTCATCGCCATCGGCGCGCCCAACGATGTCGCCCTCCACACCGACTGGGACTCCATCGGCGTCGACTTCACCGGCCTGCGCGGCTTCGGCAACGTCGTCTGGTACCCCGTCTCCAGCGTTCCCGTCATCCTTGGCGATGGCGCCCGCGTCTTCGACGAGATGGGCGAGCACAAGCTGCGCATGGCCGGCGCGCATTTCCGTCTTCGCCTCACCGACGAGTTTCCTCACGGCCAGGCTCCGACCATCGCCCTCATCAACGGGCACCCCGCGCCGCTCACCATCACTCAGCCCGCCACCACAGGCTCTGAAGTCCCCGGCGTCGCTACCGCCAGCCTCGACACACCGGCTCTCGGCTTCGAAGCCCCCAGCCTCTTTCTCGCCACCCGCACTCCAAAGCAGGCAACCAACACCACGCTCTTCATCCTGCCCGGCGACGAATCCGCCGTTGAGGGATGGGCCTCGGCCGCTGCCTTCGTCACGCCGTTCCTGCAGGGATGGCTTGGCCAGGCGCCCCGCTCCCAACTCACCATCCTCGACCTGCCCGACCCCGGCGACGCGCCCTTCGAGACCGGCGCGCTGCTCGTCACCGCCATTCGCCAGGCCACGCCCGAGCAGCTCGATGGCGTCCTCGCTCACGCCCTCACCCACGCCTTCTTATGTACATCGACGTCCTCGCCCCCCGCCTGGCTCTCGGAGGGCGTTGCTCACTTCATGGGAACTCTTTGGATCGAAAAGCAGTCCGGCCGCCGGAAGGCACTCGAATCGCTCGAGTCCGGCCGCACGGCCCTCGCGCTCGTTGAGCCCTCCAGCCCCGGCGAAAGCCCCGGCCAACCGCTCGCCCAGGCCATCTCGCCCGCCTACTACCGCACCAAGGCCGCCTACGTCTTCTGGATGCTCCGCGACCTCGCCGGCGACCCCGCTCTCTCCGCCGCTCTGCGCGCTTATCATCCCGACGACGACGCAAGGCGCGGGCTGGGTCCGTCGGCTGGTTCGGACTACTTTGAAAAGCTCGTCGAGCAGGCCGGGGCCCCCAGCGACGGGTCTTCGTCGCTGGGGTGGAAGGCCGGGGCCCCCGGCGACGGGTCTTCGTCGCTGGGGCGGAAGGCCGGCCAGCGCCGCGATCTCTCCTGGTTCTTCTCCGATTGGGTCGACGCCGACAAGGGCCTGCCCGACATCGCTATCGACAGCGTGTTTCCCTCGCACACCGAGGGTGACAATTGGCTCGTCGCCGTCAACCTCTCCAACTCCGGCTACGCCGCCGCCGAAATCCCGGTCACCGTCAGCAACCCCGACACCTCCGTCACCCAGCGCGTCATCGTCCCCGCGCGCGGCAAAGCCACTCTGCGCATCCTCATCCAGGGCCGTCCCACGCAGGTACAGGCCAACGACGGCGCCGTTCCTGAGACCGAAGCCAGCGTACACATACTCAACCTGGTCGGCACAGGCAGCAACTCGTCGTCATCGCAGCCGGGCAGCGAGCCGTAGTGATGGGGTTTTGCTATCCCACCCTGGCCGCAAAAAACAAAGGCGCAGCAAGGCTGGGGCGCCCAAATCTTCATCAACCGTCAAACGGCAGCGATACACTAGCTGGTCGCTGAAGATTCGTCGTCGGCAGTTGCCGACGTATCCGTTTCAGACGTCGAGTCCATCTCCGGGCCCAGCTCACCGCCGTACTCGCCTTCTGCCCCGGAGTTGTCGGCGTTCTCCTGCTCGTTTTGAGCGGCGTCGCCGTAGACCTCGGCGCCTTGAGCATCTCCTGCCTCGGCGTAGCTCTCGGCGCTCTGTGAGTCCTCATTAGCGGTTTGCTGGTCCCAGTTGGCCCAGCTCTCGTCCTGCATCGCACTCCAGGTCGTGTCGGTGTTGTCTGGTCCTCCAGCATTGGCCAGGTCCTCAGAGGCCTGATAGGCTTGCGTGGCATCGTCCTGCGCCGCTGAGTAGTCGCCTGAGGCGGCGGCCTGCGACTCTGACTGCTCAGCCTGGTCGAGATTGTATTGAGCGTCGCTCTGCGCATCGGACTGGGACTGGGCATCCGGATCAGCCGCGTCGGTGGCGTCGGTATCTGTTCCGCTAGTCCCCCCGCTGGTATCGTCTATGCCGGCGATGGTTGAATCGCCGGTCGCCGGGTCGGTTGGGGACGTGTCGCCAGTGGCATCGGGAGACGCATCGCCGGCAGGAGCTTCGACCTCACCCGGTTCGGCGTTGCCGGCGCCGGTCACCGTAGGATCGCTGTAGCCGGGTTCGCTTGCTGGCGAGTCCGTCTGGTCCGGCGTGCCGGTCGCCGCAGGTTGGCCTTCTGTGTCAGTGGTGACGCCCTCGGCCTCAACCACAATCACTTCTTCCACCGCTGCGGTTCCTTCAGTGGGGGTGCCGCTGCTCCCAAGCGGATCCAGGACGACATCGATAATTTCTTCTGTCACCGATCCGGGATCGGAGGGATTTGAAGCGTCAACCGGGTTGGCGGTTGGATCGCCGCTCGCTTCCGGCACAATGACTACAACCTCGTTCGCATTATCGTCTGCCATGGTCTAACCTTTCTTTCCTGAGTTTCTCCGGATCACTTATCCGAACCGGCAGGAGCCGGAGGAGCAGGGGGTTTGGGGCGCAACGTAAGTACGTTGTGACATTTTGGACAGCGCACATTGAGGCTCGTTTTACCGCGCAGGACGGCAAATGGAACCCGCATGGCTGCTTGGCATTTTGTACAAATCACCCGGATGGAATCGGCGGGCGCCGGCGGCGGAGCCGATGCTGCGGCCGGCTTCGCCTGCTCCGCTTGCGCTGCCGGGGCGAGCCGTTTGCGAATGGGCTGGATGGTCTGGCTCCAGCGCATCAGCTCGGGCTCGCGCGCCGATTCGCCGACCAATCGCAGGCGGCGCGACGTATACATCGACGACGAGGTTGTCATTTCGGAGATGCGCGTCAAGGCGTCGTCGCTTGCTTGCTCCTGCTTCATCCATTCGTCGAGATTCACCTGCTTGAGGAGCCGGTTCGAGCGGATGGACCAGGCGAGAAGAACGCGGCGCGCGAGAGCCTCGTCGCCCACCGCGAGCAGGCCGGCCCGGTCGGCGGTTACCTCCGACTGGCGCGACCATGCCATCAGCGGCATCTCGATTGCGCCCTCGATCAGCTTGGTAGGGCTGATTGCATTCAATATTCCCTGGGAGAGGATGCCGCTGTGCACTCCGGTATCGCCGGCGAGGAAGCGAATCACCGTCTTCCATAGAGCATGGCCTGCGCGGCAATGCCCCATTTCACGCGCCAGCAGGAAAAATACCTCGTCGTTCTGGAAGTTGGTGAGGATGGCAGTGCCCATCACGATGAAGGAACTTGTATCGGAGCCGAAGGTATATGACTCCCACATTTGTCCGCCCGACACGTAAACATCGGGCATAGTGGGCAGGCCAAGGACGCGCGCAGCGAGTACGGCCTGCTGCCAGATGTGCGGCAATTGGTTCGGTCCCAGCAATATGCCGTTGTATGTCGACTCGATCCAGGGGCGGCCCACTCTGTCGGAAACCGAACGCACGATGGAATGGAGCGCGGGAAGCTTCTGCAGCCTCATCATTGCCTGGCCGTCCTGCTTCCACAAGAAGACCGAGCGATCGAGCTGGTAGCCGGGGAGAAAAGGACGCAGCCACCCGCATTCCGGGCAGACATTCTCGGAAGGCTTCAGGCCAGCCCCTGTGTTGCCGCACAGAGTGCACTTCTTTGGCGCCTGGAGCGACTGCGGCATAGGCGGCAAGAAGGAAGCGGGCTGCGGCTGCGGTTGTGCGGGAGGCGCCGCCTGTGCCTGCGCCGCAGGGACCGGCTGTCCTGGGGCGGGAGGTGGCACAAGCCCAATGCCGCACCAGGTGCAGAATTGCGAACCGGGGATTCCCGGTCCGTGCCCTTGCGGACAAATGAGCTGAGGCGCGGTGGTGGGCAATGGAGTCGTAGTCGCCAAGGGTCGTTCCTTTCTGGCCCAATGCCGGGCTTTCAGTATCCAACAAAGTGAAACGTCGCTAACTTGAAAATCCAGCTAACGAAGTAAAGGGCTGTTGCGGCGTACAGGGCCTTTGGGAAGAGATCGTGCTCGGTAATCCGCCGAAACGAAATGCGCCGCAAAAGAAGAACGATCGCCGCCGGAATCATCGAGACTGTTGCAAGGAAAGCCAGGATACCGAACGGATTGGCGAAGAATGCGTTGCGGAATTGCAGCCGAATCGCCCAGGCGAAGCAGGTGGTGAGCCCGCAACTGGGGCAGGGTAGGTGCGTCAATCGCAGAAAATTGCATGGGGGGAGGCCGAGCTGCATGTGCGTTCCGTAGCCCGCTGCGGCCGGTTTAAGCCAGGCCGCAACGGCAAGTACGGCGCAGGCCGACACCAGCGCACCGATGGCAACCGACTTGTCGGTGCGGCCGTACATGCAGTCACCTCAGTCGTCCTTAGAATCTGCCCAATCCGCCCAGGCCCCTCATGCTCACCCACAAGCAAATGAACGCAACAGAAAGCACAAGGGAAATAATGTTCAGGTAATAGGTTCCTTTGGCCCATCCTTCGTTCAGGTGCGGCGCCTGGCCGGAAGCGATCGCGTCCATATCCTTCTTGGCCATAAAGATCCCCGGGATTGCCGTGAAGGGTCCGCAGCAGAAAAAAGAGGCGATTCCCAGCCCGAGAGCCCACTTGGTGTTGTCGCCCATCGGCTTTGCAGTGGGATAAGGCGGCGGATACCCTGCCGGCGGCGGTGCATAGCCACCGGGCGGCGGAGGTGGATAGGCGCCCGGAGGAGGAGGCGGCGGATATGAGCCGGGAAGCGGAGGTGGTGGCCCGCCGGCCGATTGCTGCCAGCCCGCGGACGGCCCCGCTGGAGGCGCGGGAGGAACCGGCGGGGGTGGTGGAGGAGGCTCGGGTGGCTGAGCAGCGAGCGG
Source organism: Acidobacteriaceae bacterium (assembly GCA_003171315.1). GTDB lineage: Bacteria > Acidobacteriota > Terriglobia > Terriglobales > Acidobacteriaceae > Telmatobacter. The sequence continues at coordinate 3,244 of PMYE01000101.1, read as the reverse complement.
CGTTCCGCAGATCCCGCAGAAGGCCGCGCCTGGCGCGTTCACCGCGCCGCAACGTGGGCAGCTAGCACTATTCATCGCGCGTCACCTTGCAATTGCATAATGAGATTCAAAGCACGAATGGATTGCACACGGCGCTCCCGTTCAACCTGAACCTCGCATCCGAAGCAGCGTGGGCACCAACTTCGAATTACGTGATCCGAGTTTGCGTTCAACAGGGGGAGAAAGAATGGCGCGATTATACCGGACCGCCTGTGGAGAAGCAACGCCAATATCGCGCAGGCTCGGCAAGGATTCCGGGAGGCCGGACGGGGCCCCTTGTGCTTTCATTCTGCCCTAGCCCGTGCGCGCGTGCCGTTCCCTCACTTTGAACCAGATCGGCGTTCCCTTGAACCCGAACGCCTCGCGAATCCGGTTCTCCAGAAACCGCTCAAAGGCGAAGTGCAGCTTTACCTCGCGGTCCGTAAACAGCACAAAGGTCGGCGGGGCCACAGCCGCCTGCGTCATATAAAGAATCCGCATCCGCTTCGCCATCGGCACCGGCGCGCGTTGAAAGTCGATTCGTTCCAGAAACCGGTTCATCGCGCCCGTCGACACGCGCTTGCGCCGCTCCTTTGCCACGGCTACCACTTCGCGCAGCACGCGCGCCATTCCTTTGCGCTCGCGTCCAATCGCTTCCAGAGCCGAGAGGAAAATTATCGGAGCATAATCCAGATATTTGAGCGCAGAGCGCACTTGTTTCTCAAAAATCTCCCGGTCGGCGGGCTTTTTCCCATCGCTCCGCCCCGTTGTCACCAGGTCCCACTTGTTCACGATGATGATGACGCTACGCCCGCTCTCGTGCGCGTAGCCGCCGATGGTCGCGTCGCTCGCCGTCACGCCCTCCGTCGCATCGATCAACACCAGCGCCACGTCCGCGGCCTCCAGGTGCCGCCGCGCCATCACCACGCTCAGCTTCTCGGCCATCAATTTCGTCTTGCCCTTGCGCCGAATCCCCGCCGTATCTACAAACCGCAGCGTCTCGCCCTCGAATTCCACCACCTCATCGACCGCGTCGCGCGTGGTCCCCGCAATCGGCGACACGATGGCGCGTGACGTTCCTGTGAGCGCGTTCAGCAGCGTGCTCTTGCCCACATTCGGCCGCCCGATGATTGCCACGGAAGTCTCGCGCTGTTCAAACTCGCCATGCGTCCGGATCCGTTTCTCGTCTTTCTCCTCGCTGTCCGTATGATCGGGGTGCCCCATTCTAACCGTCCGCTCTTGCGGACGGTTAGGGTGGGGTTGTTCGTTTTCTTCTTCCGGAATCACCTCCGCAATCGCATCCAGCAGTTCGCCCACGCCCTGCCCGTGCTCCGAACTCACGGGATACACATCGCCGACCCCCAGCCGGCGAAAGTTCTCCGCCTCGGCTGCCAGCCCTTCGCCCTCCACCTTGTTCACCGCCAGAAACAGCGGTTTTCCCCCGCGCTGCAGCAGGCGTGCCAGATCGTAGTCGGGCCGGGCCAGCTCCGTCCTCGCGTCTACCACCATCACCAGCGCGTCCGCTTCCTTGAGCGCCACCTGCGCCTGCGCGAAAATCTCCGCCGCAATCAGCTCTGGATCGTCGGGCACAATCCCGCCCATATCCACCAGGCGGTAGCGCCGTCCCGCCCATTCATATTCCCCGTAAATCCGGTCGCGTGTGATCCCCGGCTCGTCGCCCACAATCGACCGCCGGCTCCCCGTGATCCGGTTGAAAAGCGTGCTCTTGCCCACGTTGGGCCGCCCCACGATCGCCACCAATGGCAGCTTCGCGGCCCCAGCTTTCACCGGCACAACCGATCTGCGATACGTCGGCAAAGCTCATCTCCCTCTCTCGCGTCCACTCGTCGCCGGCGCGTCTGCTCATCTACCGGTTCGGCTTGCCGTCCCACCCTCAGGCCAGTAGCCCTTCTTATCTTATGTTCTTCTGCTACTTGCTTTGTCCAACCCACCCCCATCCTCGTATAAACTAAGCCAGTTCCCCCGTCCGCAAAGGAGGTCGTCTCCATGCCAAAGTTCGTTATCGAACGTGAAATCCCCGGTGCCGGTTCCATGTCGCCAGAGCAGTTACGGGCCATCTCGCAAAAATCCTGCTCCGTGCTGCAGAATCTCGGCCCGCAGATCCAGTGGCTGCACAGCTACGTCACTGACGACAAAATCTACTGCATCTACATCGCGGCCAACGAGCAACTGATCCGCGAACACGCCAGCCAGGGCGGATTCCCCGCGAACCGCATCTCTGAGGTGAAGACCGTTATAGATCCCACCACAGCCGAAAGCGCCGCCTGACCGCGCCGCAGGCGCGGCATGGGAGAACCCCGCGCCTCGGCGTGCGGCGGGCTGGACCAAGAACCAATGCGCGTCCCGTAGGAACCGCGTACGCCTGCTGTCCCAAAAAGTCGATTCAACACGGAAGATCCGCCGATTTTACTCGGTTCTGACGGCCTGCAGGTCATAATTTTCCCCGGTTTCTCTACCTCCAGGTGGAGTTTTTCGCGTGCTCGCAATGCGACGATTTTTCTAACCCGCCCACGTTTCCGATTCCTCCACCTGCGGGTCATACACGTCCCACCGGCCACTGGCTGGCCCCTGATCCCCGATCGCAGTCCCTCCACCCTATGATGGAAGCAGTACTCTCCATGCCCTCCTCCGACGCCACAACCCGCGCTCTTCCCACGCTCCACGAGTTCTTCGCGCCCGGCGGCATCCTCGCTGGCTCCGCGCTCCCCTACGAAGTCCGCCCCGGCCAGTACGAAATGGCCAAGGCCGTCGAGCGCGCCCTCGCCGAGCGCCGCCATCTCATCGTCGAAGCCGGCACCGGCACTGGCAAGACCCTCGCTTATCTTCTCCCCGCCCTGCGCACCGGGCAGCGCATCATCGTCTCCACCGGCACCAAGGCCCTCCAGGACCAGCTCTACTTCCGCGACGTGCCCTTCCTAGCAACCCTCCTCGGCGAGCTGCGCGTCTGCTACATGAAGGGCCGCGCCAACTACCTCTGCCGCCGCAAGCTCTTCGCCCTCCGCGATCAGCCCATTTTGTCGGGATTAGACGAAATCGACGAATACCGCCAGATCGCCGAGTGGGAGCAGACGACCGAAACCGGCGACCGCGCCGAACTCTCCACCCTCCCCGAATCCAGCGCTCTCTGGCACAAACTCGATGCCCGCTCCGAAGCCTGCCTCGGCTCGACCTGTCCCGACTACCGCCGCTGCTTCATCACCGAGAT
>PMYE01000021.1 GCA_003171315.1 Acidobacteriaceae bacterium | reverse complement strand
ACCTCGCCGCAGTTGAACGACGTGCTGCAATCTCTGACCGTGCTCGACGAGGGCGGAGGGCGGATTGCCGGGGTCAACTACAACTCGACGAAGCCGCTGGCGGAGCAGCTTAAAACGCTCTCCCTGGGCATGACCGACGACCCCACCTCGACCGAACTCTTCCAGGCGCTTCGCGGCCAGCGTGTCGAGGTCACCGGCGGGCCCGGCGGCACGATTACCGGCCGGCTCATGTCCATCGAATCGCGCACGGAGGCCGTCCCCGGCAGCGACACCGACAAAACAATCGATAAGTTTTATCTCACGCTGGTCGCCACCTCTGGCGCGGTGCGGGTCATCGAGCTGACCCCTGCGCTGAGCGTGCGCCCGCTCGACGCCAACCTCCAGGGCCAGCTTGACCGCTATCTTGAGCTGCTTTCGACCACCCACTCCACCGGCCTGCGCCACCTGACGCTCGACGCGCTAGGCCAGGGGCAGCGCGAGCTGCGCGTGAGCTACATCAGCGAGGTTCCGGTCTGGAAGTCCACCTACCGCATCGTCTTTCCGCGCACGCCGAATGGCAGCGCCACCATGCAGGGCTGGGCGGTCGTCGATAACACCGTGGGCGCCGACTGGGACAACGTGCAGTTGTCGCTGGTGGCCGGAGCGCCTCAGAGCTTCATCCAGCCGCTCTCGCAGCCCATCTACACCAAGCGGATTGAGATTCCCATCGCCACCGAAGCGCAGTTGACCCCGCAGACGCATGAGGCGGCGGATGAGAAGGCTCAGTTTGACCGTGTCGAATTGTCTGCAAAAATTTATGCGCCAAAACCCGTTCCGAGCAATATAAAGATGAAAGCGTTGAAAGCATCGCCTTCCGGAGGCTATGGCTATGGCATAGCGGAATCCAACATTGGAAGGTCCTCCAACAGTGCCGATGTCGGGGTTGGCTCCGGAGCTGGTATCGGCGGCGGCGTAGACCGCGCCAGCGATGCCTACAAGGAGGGCGACGTCTCCACCAACGCCTTCGACGACTTCTTCGAGTACGCGCTGACCCAGCCGGTTACCATCCACAAAAACGAATCAGCGATGGTGCCCATCCTGCAACAGGAGCTTCCTGCGGTACACGTAACGCTGTGGAGCGAGCGTGAGCCTACACCGCTGCGTACAGTCTGGCTGGAAAACAAATCGAAACTCACGCTCGACTCCGGCAGCTTCTCGATCTTCGAGTCCGGCGAGTTTGCCGGCGAGGGCCTGCTTGACCCGATTCATCCCGGCGAAAAGCGCCTGCTCTCCTACGCCGCCGATCAGGCGGTAAAGGTCCATCGCGCCGCGCCCGCGGAGACGAGCACGCTGCGCCACATCGCCATGCATCAGGGTGTACTGGTGCAGCAAACCAGTCAGGTCACTGACAGCACATACACCGTGAACAACGCTGGCGACGATGCGCGAGAGGTGCTCATCGAGCACGCCCGCCAACCCAACGCTGAGCTGGAATCCGAAACAAAGCCGGCAGAAACCACGGCCACGGCCTATCGCTTCCGCATAGCGGTTGCGCCGCACGAGTCCGCCGATCTGCACGTTCGCGAGCGCGCCTTGCTTTCTGAAAACGTCCGCATCGATCCCAGCGAGGACCGAAGCGAGTTTCTTGTTTTGGTTGGCAAGCAAATTCCCTCTGTCGAAGAAAATCTGCGTCCTCTCATCGATGCCGAGACCGCGCTCAGCGGCCTGAACGTAAAGATTCAGGAGATTGTGGCGAAAGAACAGACGCTGGCCGCCGACGAGGAGCGCGACCGCGCCAACCTGACCGCGCTCAAAGGCACCGATGCCGCCAGGCGATTTGTCGAGGAGTTGAACAGCGCCGAAGACCAGTTGCAGGCCGCACGCAAGCAGGTTGCCGACCTGGAGCAGCAGAAGAACACCGCGGTTGACAAGCTCAATACGTTGATCTCCGCACTCAGTTTCGACTGGGATGTGAAACCGGAGAAGTAGAGCGGCAGGGACCAGGCGTGAAGTTTCAACAGGGTGTCCTGGTTCTTAGTCCCTGGTCCCTATTCTCTAGTACCTCTTCTGTTCTTTCCGGGCGCGTTTATCCGCTTTGCGCTGTTCCTTATGAATCATCGTGCTATTCGGCGTTCCAGAATGACTAGGGCCGGCTGCCGCGGTGTCATGCACGGCGTTGGACACAGGATCGAGAATGGTAGCGCTGGGCGAACTTGTGTCGTGGGGCTTGAAGACGCCCTCTGAGGCCTGGCCTTTCGCAGCGCCGTCGCTGATGTTTTTGCTATCGTTCAATTCGGCCCCGCCGCGGCCATTCCCCGAGTTCCTGGGGGCTGTGCCCTCGGAAGCCTGGCCCTTCGCCGCTCCGTCGCTGACGTTCTTGCTATCGTTTGACTTGGTGCCGGTTACGCCATAGCCCTTACTCCCCCCGTGGGTGGTCATGCCCGTAACCGCCTTGTCCTTCGTCTGCTTCGGCTGTTTCGCAGTGTTGGTCTGTTGCGTGTTGGCGTGTTTGTTCGTGTTGACCTTGCCTGCCGCCAGTGAGGCGGAAAGCACCAGTAACAGCGCGATTGCGATTTTCCTCATGTGACCTCCACAAAATGCAGGGGTCTCTCGACCCCTCATCACTTTCTACAATTCCAAAGTAACCCTCCCGCGCGGTGACACGGCCGGAGGTCGGGATCTACTGTGCATGCTCGAAGGCTGTCACGCATTATCACCGTGAGGCTGAGCAAAGGCAGGTGGTTAGCCTACCATGGGAACACCACGGCAGACACAAAGTTTCTTCTGCAAGAAGAATCGAAAGTATCCCGCCTCCGGGCCATCGTGAGAGCCCCAAAAGGGAGCCGTAGCGCAGAGCATCCCCCGGTCCAGCGTCAACTGCCGCTCCTGCTTGTGTATCGCCCGGCCAGGAAGTGATGAGTCTGTCAACTGGTTGCCGACGCTCAGTTGAAAGCTTGTCTCCTCGGTTTGAGTTGTCAAGTCGTTGTTTATGAACGACTTGCGAAAAATCCAGTTGGATGTTTGCGCGCCATACGCCATACATTGCGCTGGGCCTGTGCGTTATGTACGTTAGGTTACCTTCATGGAAACTTTGGTGCCATGGGACAGACGGGAAAAATCCGGTAAGACGGTTAAAATCCGGTAAAGTGAATTTGACCCTATTGGGGCTCTGGGTGCCGTCTATGGATGCTTCGAAGTCCGTGTTACCGCTTTCGTCTGCTCGTTCCAAGCCGGCATCACAGCGGCAGGAAGTACGTTGCGCAGTGCGTTTTCCGCTTGCATTGCCCGTGATGCTGTCGTCCGGCAAAAAAGAGATTGCCGCCGTCACCCAGAATGTTTCTGCCAGCGGCGTGGCTTTTGAGATAGATAGTTCGATGCAAACGGGGATGGAGATCCGTTTTTCTCTGCGTATGCCAAGTGCAGTGTTGGGTACCCCGCACGATGTTCTGGTTCAATGCCGGGGACGTGTGGTACGCTGCTCTATGAACCAAAGTAACTATCTGGCTGCCGCCACCATCGACGATTATCAATTTGCCGAGCAGTGACAGCCGGAACAGGTTTGGCAACAACCCCTTTTTGCTTGGCAAGAACCATTT
>PMYE01000005.1 GCA_003171315.1 Acidobacteriaceae bacterium | reverse complement strand
AGGCTTTTGAAGCAGGCTGGGGTGGCGCGGTGTGGAAGACCATCGGCGCTCCGGTGCTGAACGTATCGAATCGCTATGGAGCCTGGCATCAAGGCCGGCAGCGCATGCTGGCCATCAACAACGTTGAGTTGATCTCCGACCGGCCCATTGAAGTCAATCTGCGCGAGATCGTCGAAATCAAGCGCGCCTGGCCGGATCGCGCGGTCATCGTCTCCGCCATGGTCGAGGCCAAGCCGGAAGCGTGGAAGGAGATCGTCCGGCGCATCGAGGATACGGGCGCGGACGGCATCGAGTTGAACTACGGCTGCCCGCATGGCATGAGCGAACGCGGCATGGGCGCGGCCGTCGGACAAGTGCCGGAGTATTGCGAGCAGATCACCCGCTGGGTGATGGACGTCGCGACCATTCCGGTCATCGTCAAGCTGACGCCCAACGTCACCAACATTGTGTTGCCGGCGCGCGCCGCGGTGGCTGCCGGCGCCAGCGGAATCTCGCTCATCAACACCATCAACTCCATCTGCGGCGTGGACCTGGATACGCTGGAGCTGACGCCGAGCATCGGCGGCAAGGGCGGCCACGGCGGCTATGCCGGGCCGGCCGTCAAGCCCATCGCGCTTAATATGCTGGCCTCTTTGGGAACCGACGAGGTCGTGTCCAAGTCCGGCATTCCTATCTCCGGCATGGGCGGCATCGCCACCTGGGCTGACGCGGCGGAGTTCCTGCTCCTCGGCGCATCGAGCCTCCAGGTTTGCACCACGGTGATGCACTACGGCTACCGCGTGATCGAAGACCTCTGCGACGGGCTCTCCAACTGGATGGACGAGAAGGGCTTCAAGACCATCGCCGATGTCACCGGCCGCAGCCTGAATCGCGTCTCGGAGTTCAAGAACCTCGACCTCTCCTTCCGCGCGGCGGCGCGCATTAATGCGGAGCGATGCATCAAGTGCAATCTCTGCTACATCGCCTGCAACGATACCGCGCACCAGTGCATTGATCTGGTTTCAGCGGAGGGCAAGGTGGTTGATCCGGGCGGCTACGATGTGCGCTCCAACGGCAAGCACGCAGCCGTGGAAACGCGTCCCCAGCCCACTGTGCGCGAAGAGGATTGCGTGGGCTGCCGGCTCTGCTACAACGTCTGCCCGGTGGACCAGTGCATCGAGATGGTCGAGCTTACTCCCCAGCGAAGCGCGGTTACATGGGATGAGCTGTCGCGGCAGCAAACCCCGGTCACCGAAGACTGGGAAGCGATGAAAGCTTATCGCGAGCAGGTTGGAATTCACATTCACTAACCCATCTTTAGAGCCATTGCCGGCACAGGAAGGGAGAGCGTACAAATGGGACTGCTGATCAAGGGCGGTGAGATTGTGACCGCGGAGAGTCGCCTGCGCGGCGATATCTTCATTGAGGATGAAACCATCAGCGCCATCGGGCCTGGCCTCGCTGTTCCGCCGGGAACCGAGGTAATCGATGCCGCGGGAAAGCTGGTCTTTCCCGGCTTCATCGATCCGCATGTTCACATCCACCTGCCTTTCATGGGCACATTTGCCAAGGAAAATCATGCCGCGGCGAGTGCGGCCGCGCTCACTGGCGGGACCACCACATTCATCGAGATGTGCTGCCCTTCGCGCAAGGACGATGCGCTGGAGACCTACCACATATGGAAGCAAAAGGCGGAAGGCAACAGCGCCTGCGACTATGCCTTCCACATGGGCGTGGCGCGCTTCGACGCTCAGACGGAAGCGCAACTCACTGAAGTCGTACGGGACGGAACGACTTCCTTCAAAATCTTTCTCTCGTATAAGAACTTTTTTGGCATCGATGACGAAGAGATGTTTCACACGCTCAAGCTGGCCGCCAGGCTGGGTGTCATCACCACCGCGCACTGCGAGAACGCTGAGCTGGTAGGCCAATTGCAGCAACTGTTGCTGGCCGAGGGCAAGACTGGGCCGGAGTGGCATGAACCCAGCCGTCCGGAGGCCGTTGAAGCCGAAGGCACCACCCGCTTTGCGACCTTTGTGGAGCAGACCGGCGCCACCGGATACGTGGTGCATCTCTCCTGCGCGCCGGCGCNNATTGCGCGTGGCCGTGGACGCTAAGATGCGCGGCGTCAATCTGCACATCGAATCGGTGCTGCCTCACTTTCTGCTCGACAAGAGTTACGCCGAGCGCGCCGGCGTTGAAGGCATGAAGCACATCATGTCGCCGCCCTTGCGCGACAAGCGCAATCTGCCTGTGTTGTGGAATGCGCTCAAGGCAGGCTTGATCGAGACCGTGGGCACGGACCATTGTCCCTTTGATACGGAACAGAAACTGATGGGTGCCAAGGCTTTCACGCAGATTCCCAACGGCATTCCGGGCATTGAAGACCGAGTGAACCTGATGTACACCTACGGCGTAAAGCGCGGCGGACTTGATATCCACCGCTTTGTGGATGCGCTCAGCACCAGCGCTGCTCGAATCTTCGGCCTCTACCCGCGCAAGGGCGCCATCGCCGTCGGCAGCGACGCCGACCTGGTGGTCCTCGACCCGGCGGGCAGCCGCACGATGNNTCGGCCTCTATCCTCGCAAGGGAACCATCGCGGTGGGCTCGGACGCCGACCTGGTTGTCTACGACACAAAGTATCGCGGCACTATCTCCGCGGCCACGCAGCATGGCATCAACGACTACAACGGATTTGAGGGCTTCGAGATCGAAGGCCGGCCCTCCGTGGTCACCGTGCGCGGCAAGGTGCAGGCGCGCG
>PMYE01000026.1 GCA_003171315.1 Acidobacteriaceae bacterium | reverse complement strand
ATTTACGGATAAGCTCTTAGTAATGGAAAGCCGGCTTATCGTCAGTTAATAGTTCCGATCGAATTATCGGCAATCGTGAGATTTCCCCCAATCCCCTCCCCGCTATCCGCAGAAAGAATAGGCCCGTCAAGGCATCTATCCGCGATTTTCCCCGCAATTCACTGAAAACATTCGCAAAAAACATCCGTCAAGTTTGCCGATCATTTCCAGCCTCCAGCGCATACTCGAACCATGAGAGTCCAATCAGGCTTTTCTTGCCAGCTACCGGCTGTTTTTTCTGTATCCTGTCCCTGTCTCCTGACCACTGATCACTGACCACTGACCACTGCCCTTGGCCTAACCCCAGTGAATCTTTACGTTTGCGGTATGCGGCCCAGGAAATTGGTATGCAAGGTATGGGTGAGGTATGGGTAAGGTATGGGCCATCTCGTAAACCCTTTGTTATCAAATATGGAGGTATGGCATACCGGGGGAGGGGGCGGGGGTTCTGGAAAAGTAAACAGGTCGTCAGGCGGCGTGCATGAGAGACGCCGGCTACACCATCGCCCGCTCTTTCACCTTCAAATATTGGTTCAGCACCGCGGAGGTGAGCTGCGCGGGATCGAGATCGAGGGTGAGCGCACCCTGTTCGCGTAGCCGCGCCAGCAGCAGTTCGCGGCGCGTGGTCAACTCCTGCGCCGCCGACGCGCGGAACATCTCTTCCACGTTCCTGGGCCGCGCATTGGCGATGGCCGCGACGTCGGGCTGCGCCATGGCGACAAAAAGTAACACGTGGCGATGCAGCAACTGCATGGCGCCGTCGATGACTTCGGGCCGCATGGCGGTCTCGGCCAGATCGGTGATCCAGAGGATAAGCGCGCGGCGCGGCTGCCAGCGATTGAGCGTGGCCGTGGCGCGCAGGTGATCGGCCTCGCTCGCCTCCGCGCGCGCCTGCGAAAGCGCTTCGACGATCTGCCGGAGATGCGCGTGGCCGCGACCGGGCAGGACGCGCTGCTGCACATGCTGGCCGTAGACGAGAAGGCCGACGCGATCGCCGGAGTAGAGCGCCAGCTGCGCCAGCGCCACGGCGGTGGAGCAGGCGTAATCGAGCTTGGAGTGGCCGCGCCGGGCAATATTCGAGCCACGCTCGCCTGCGGGCTCGGTGGCGTGCGCAGATTCAGACTCGCTTTCGGGCAGAATGCGGCCTTGCAGCAGGCGCCCGGCATCGAGGACGATCCACACCGCCTGGCTGCGCTCGGTCTGGTAGCGGCGCGTGATCAGCTGGCCGCGCCGCGCCGTCGCCGTCCAGCACACGTCGCGCAGGTCGTCGCCCTCGAGATACTCGCGCAGGCTCTCAAAGTCGCGGCCCAGCCCGCGTTCGCGCACCTGGCGAAGCTGCAGCTCGATCTGGCGGCCGCGCGCGAGATAGATCTCCTGGTCTTCTCCCTGCCGCAGCGCGGGATAGATGCGCACCGGCTGCTGGAGTGGCGCTATGGCCCACTTCTCCACGAGGCCAAGAGGCGAGCCGTAGCGCAGATACACGGCTCCGGCTTCGACGTCGCCGCGGTCGCGCGGCTCAATCCTGTAACGTAGCGTCGTGCGCACCCGCGGAAATACGCGCAGCGCGTGCGTGGTGGGCACGGCGACCAGCGCCTCCGGCAGGTCATCCATCAGTTTGCATTCGAGAATCGTCGCGCACTCGTGCGTCACGGCCAGCTCAATCTCCGTCTCGCTGTCGAGGGAGGGAGCGTTGCTCCACGAGCGCTCTACGGCGATGCGCCGCGCGGCCGGTAACCGCCATCCATCCAGGATCGCCGCCAGTAGCACCAGCGCGTCCCAGACCAACATGCCGTATCCCCATGAGGCGCGAAAGAATCCCGGCAACGCGAGCAGGAGACCAGCGGCGAGCAGCCAAATGGCGCGCGGCGTCAGCCCCAAAGGCACGCGCCCGCGCGGCTGGCACACTGCGCGCGCCGGCTCGGGATGGAGCGAGGTCGAAATCATCCCCGCGGCACCGCAACCGCAGCGACAACATCGCCGAGCACACGGTCGGCGTCAAAGCCCTCCAGCTCTGCCTCCGGCTTCAGCAGGATGCGATGCCGCAGAGCAGGCAGGACCGCGCGCTTCACGTCGTCGGGGATGATGTAGTCGCGGTCCTCGAAGGCGGCAAAGGCCTGCGCTACGCGCAGCAGGCAGATGGCCGCGCGCGGGCTCGCGCCCAGCGCCAGCATGGGCCACTCGCGCGTGCGGCGAACGAGGTCGAGAATGTAGCCGTAAAGGTCGTGCTCGACGCGGATCGAACGAATCTCGTCGCGCGCGGCGGCAAGTAGCTCCGCCGGGAGCGGTTGGATCTTCGCATCCTCGAGAATGTTCACGCCGCCGCTCGCCTGATGCCGCTCGAGCATCTGCCGCTCCTCGTCGGGAGCAGGGTAACTCACCTTGATCTTGAGCAGGAAGCGATCGAGCTGCGCTTCGGGCAGCGGATAGGTGCCTTCAAAGTCGATGGGGTTCTCCGTCGCGAAGACGGTGAACCAGGGCGGAAGCGGGCGGCGAACACCGTCGCTCGTCACCTGCCGCTCTTCCATGCACTCGAGCAGCGCCGCCTGCGTGCGCGGAGGCATGCGATTGATCTCGTCCACCAGCAGCAGATCGGTGAACACAGGACCGGCGTGAAACGTGAACGCATCGGCCCCCGGCCGGAACATGGTGGTGCCGAGGATGTCGGCGGGCATCAGGTCCGGCGTACCCTGCACGCGCTGGAAGCCGAGGCCGAGCAGACGGCCCACTGCTTTCACGATCAGCGTCTTGGCGATGCCCGGCACACCCTCGAGCAGCGCGTGGCCCTGCGCCAGCACAGCCACAAGCACTTCGTCGATCACGCCGCTCTGACCCGCGATCACGCGCCCCAGCTCCGCGCGTGCCGCGGCGAGAAGTTGCTGAGTTGCGGGCAGCGCAGCGCTTTGCGACGCGTCCTGTTTCACAATTGTTTCCTCGGACATTCCGGTCTCCTTACCCGTTGCTTTGTTCTCGCAGCATTCTTGATGGTTTAATTCTTATCGTCGGGCCGCACCAGCCCGCGCAGCCGCATCCAGCGCCTCTCCGTGCCGGCTGAGCGCTTGCACCAGAGCCAGCGCTTTCTTCGGCGCCAACTCTTCGTTGGTTACTGCTTCTTCACATTCGGCCAGGTCTTCTTCAAGCCCGGAAGCGGCCTGCGGAAAGCGGCGGCGCAGCGCCTGACCCAGCTCGGCCGCACTCATCTTCGCGCCTTTCAGCCCGCACAGCCCGCCCATTCTGCGCCGGAAGCGCTCGTAGGCAAGCTCGACTGCGGTTGCCGACGCGCCAGCCTCAGCATAGAGCAAGCCCAGCGCCTCAAGGAACTCCACCGGCGTGGCGCGCACCGGAGCAGGTAGGTTGCGCAGCGGACCGCTGCGGCGGCTAAAGCTGAAGAGAGTGAGCAGGCCGATTCCGATCAGGCCGGCCTCCAGCAGGGACATCGCAGGACCGCGTGCATAGAACCACTCCGTGCGGGTTTCACCGTGCAGCGACTCATCCCAATAGAAGTAGCGCCCTTCGCGCGGCCCAAGCGAGTTCAGAAACAGGTTCAGGTTATCGGCGCGGCCGATCGCGCCGTTTTCGAGCGGCGTGGAGCTGGCCCACCAAATCACCTCGCCTTTGGCCGCGTAGTATTCAACTACGGCAGGCGCGCCGGCGCAGTCGTATTGCACGCGGTCCTTCGGCCGGTCCTCTCCCCAGCTTGCCGCGGGATCCATCCATACTTCGCCGGAGCCGGACAGCGTGTCGAGGCCCTGAGGCGTGAGCTTGCAGGCCGACTGGAACATCGTAGGCGGCCGCACATCTCCGTCAGGCGCCAAACGGCCTCCCGACCAGCCGGTGGCCAGAACGCGCCCGCCCCGCGCAACGATGTCGCGCGCAGCTTTCAGGTCCTCTGCCGTGGTCTCGATGGGGTCGGCGAAAATCACAACCGTCCGCGCGTCGGCGCGCTCAGCCAGATCGCTCAACGGCTGCTCCCAGCGCACCACGCTGTAGCCTTGGGCTTGGAGCAATTCATACGCGGCGCGAGCGCCATGCCTGCCGGTCAAATAACTGCTGGGAACCGTATTGTCGTCGCTGTTTTGGTTGCGCGAGAAAAACGCAGTGACGAATGCCAGAACAACAACCGCGGCCAGGCAGCCGATGAGCAGCTTGCGGTCTTTGGCGTCGAGCGAGGCGAAGAGCTTCATTCCGCCGCCACCCCGAGCCCGCGAACGAGATCCAGAGCCGCATGGAAATCGGAAGCTGTCGCTTCGCGCCCGCCGTACCAGGTGCGCTCAAAGCTCCGCGTAAGCGCGGTCAGGCCAGGCTTGCGCGGGTCGGCGCCGGCCAGCAGGGCAAGATATTCGCGCGGCGTGCGGGCGCGGTCGGCCGGCCACAGCCGCCGCGACTCCAGTCGCGCGATCGAGGCCCAATAGAGAAAGTGGATGGCTTCGCGCCATAGTCCTTTGGCGGCCATCTCCTGCGCGTCGCGCAGCCATAGCTGCCACTTGCGCGCTGAGGGCGCTCCGGGCGCGGGCGCGACGTCGGGAATCAGCCGCACCACGGCCCGCCGCTCAATGCGGAGCAGCAGCCAGACCAGCGCCGTGCCGATGCCTACGAGCAACAGCACGCGCAACGCCCACACGATCCACGGCGCGCGCGCACCAAAGCGCCACAGGCCAGTAAGGAATTTGTCGAGCTGGTTATCGAACCACTCGAGGAAGCGCTCCCTGGCCGAGACCTGAGTAACGTCTTGGTAAGCTCGCTGCGCCAGAATCGCGTTGAGAGACTTCCGCTCGGCGGCGTAACCAGAATTCGCTTCGCCGGGCCTTACTGCCTGCTTCATGTCGTTCTGCAGCCGCTCCAGCGCGGCGGAGAGCAGCTGATCGACTGAGGCTGGCTTGCTGCTCGCGCCCGGAATCGCGCCGAGGATGCCTGGCTGCGTTGCGCCGCTTTTTTTCGCGGCGCGCGCCAGTACCGAGCGCAGCCAATCGTAGCGGACCTCGCGCGACTGCGGCGCTGCAGCGGAGGGCCACTGGACGCGGTCGTCCGGACCAACCTGTGCGGGATCGCATGCGGGAAAGGTGGTTTGAGCCGCAGAGAGGGAGGAATGTTGTTTCTGGCATGCGGCCACGAGCGCGTCGAGCGCTGCTAGGTGCTGCTGGTATTCCGTCACGCTTACGTCGCGCCAGCCTGCACCGGCGGGGAACTGCTGGGCGCGAGCGGGGAGGGGGCCGCAGGTGAGCACGAAAAGCGCGATCAACGGCGCAACGGTTGCAGCACCACTCCACAAACCTGGACCAGACCACGGCGAGTTCATTGTTCTTCCACGGTATCAGGGGGCGCAGCCGGCTCGGAAATCTCCGGCGCATCGGACGACGATGGCGCCGCGGACGCAGGCTGCGAAGGCCCAAGGCCGAACGCCTGCGCCGCAAATCCGCTTTCGGCCTGCTGCGGCGCGAGACCCGCCTGCAGCATCATCCACTCGATGTCGTAGCCTTCCTTGCGGATGCGCTGGTCGTAGTAAAAGAGCACCAGCGCGATCGACGAGATGGGGGCGAGAAGCGTCTGCAGAACGAAATCCACGATCACCCTCACCACTTCGGCCACGACAAACGCCGTCGACGATTGCGCGGCGCCGTTGCCCTGCGCGGCAATCACACTAATCGCGATCAGGCTTGGGATGGCGGCGATCATCGACACGGCGATGGCCAGCGCGATGACCAGCAGAATCATCACGAAGATGCGCCCGCGCGTGCCCTGGCTCAAATTCCATCCGCGGGTGAGCGACTCCCACGCCGGCTTCTTCTCCACCACGCACACGGCCAGGCTGAGCGAATAGCCCAGCCCGCGCCAGGTGATGACGACGAGCGCCGCGGCGCCAATGAGAAAGGCAAGAAAGCCGAACGCGATGCCAGCGGCAGGGTCACCGCCAGCCTTAGAGCTTATCCGTAAATA
>PMYE01000081.1 GCA_003171315.1 Acidobacteriaceae bacterium | reverse complement strand
CGCTTGACCAGCTTCTGGCAGAGAATATCTTTCACCGCCTCAAGCTTGTATTCGCTGGCTGAGGCCAACTGGATGCTGTCGTTACCTTCCAAATCGACCTGGGAGTGGGTATCCTTCAGGTCGAANNATGGCGTTGCGGACCTCCTGGATGTCCACCTTGCTAACGATGTCGAAAGAATTGTCCTGAGCCATAACTTTCCGATCCTCAGACGGCCGATGGCCTGCCGGCGCGCCGGCTCTCTCTCAGTTTCGCACTTCTTGCTGCGCGGGAAACAGGCGGAAGAAATTTTTGGTGGTGGCGGCGGCAATTTCGTTGGGTGGGACTTTGCGGAGGCCGGCCAAAACATGCGCCGTCTGCACCACCCAGGCGGGCTCGTTGCGCTGACCGCGATAAGGAGCGGGCGCCAGCCATGGCGCGTCGGTTTCGACCAGAATCCGGTCGATGGGAATGCGGGCGGCCACATCGCGGAGGGGCTGCGCCTTGGGATAGGTGAGNNTGCATGATGCCGCCGAGGCCGGTTCCGCGCCAGTGTTCCTCCAGAATCAGAAACAGGTCGTTCCAGGCGTCGGCGGACTCGTTTGTGCCGCGGCAGTGAATGAGGATGGGCCGCTTACGCGCAGCGGCGATCTCCAGCTGGCGGATCAGCCCGGCACCCTGCACGTCGCGCGGCGCGCCTTCGTGGTAGTAGTCGAGGCCGATTTCTCCGCAGGCGATGACCTCGGGCTCGGCCAGCAGGGCGTCGAGTTTGGCCAGGACGTTGTCATCGGCTTCAGTGGCGTTGTGGGGATAGATTCCTGCGCTTGCGTAGAGCCTGGGGAGGTCAGGGCGCCCGTTGAACTCGCGGCAAAGGTCCAGGGCCTGCTGCATTTCGGCAGGCCCTTCGCCGATGCCGATGGAGAGCACTGCGCCCACGCCTGCTTCGCGCGCGCGGATAAGCATGGATTCACGGTCGCCGGTGTAGCGATGGCTGTCCAGGTGCGCGTGAGAGTCGATCAGCAAGCAAACCTCGCGGGGTGCATGGGGAACCGCCGGGCAACAGGTCTAGTTTAGTGCAATGAGCAGGGCGGGCAGGAATGGCGTGGAGGCTGAGCCGGGTGGGTCCCGATTGGTCTACCATCGGAGCAGCAGATGCACACAAAACCCAAGCTCGGTCAGAATTTCCTTGTGGACTCGCAGGCAGCCGAGCGAATCGTGGCGGCGCTGGGCGAGANNGTGGTGGAGATCGGCTCCGGACGGGGCGCGATCACCGGGGCGCTGGCTTCGCGAGCCGGTCGCGTGGTGGCCGTTGAGCTGGACCGCGAGCTGGCCGCAGGCCTGCGCGTGCGATTCGAGCCGGAACGCGTGACGGTGGCTGAACAGGATGTGCTGCAGTTCGACTTTGGCGCGACGGCAGCGCAAGCCGGAGAACGGCTGCGCGTGGCGGGGAATCTGCCGTATTACCTCACGTCGCCCATCCTGATGCGACTTGCCGGCTGCCACGCGGCGCTGGACCTGGCGGTGCTGATGGTGCAGCGGGAGGTGGCCGACCGCGTGACCGCCGCGCCGGGGTCGCGCGATTACGGCCTGCTGTCAGCGATGGTGCAGATGTACGGGCCGGTGGAGCGGCTGTTCGCGCTGCCGCCCACGGCGTTTTCGCCGCAGCCGCAGGTCCACTCCACGGTTTTCCGCTGGCGGTTTGCGCCGCGCTTTGCCGAGTTGGGCGTTCAGGAGGCTGGCTTTCTGCGTTTTCTGCGCCAGGCCTTTGCGCAGAAACGCAAGACGCTTGCCAACAACCTGCGTGCGGCGGGAGTGGAGTGTGGAGCGGCGGCAGCTGCGCTTGAGCGAGCGGGAATCGATGTGCGGGCCCGTGCCGAGGCAGTGTCAATTGAGGGCTTTGCGGCGCTGTGGCGCGGATTGGAGGAACAGAAATGAAACAAATTGTTTGTTTTCTGACGGCGATGACGTTGATTGCAGGAGCGGTGACGGCGGCGGCAGGCCCGGCGCCCGAGGCCAAACCGGTTACCGGGCAGGGATGCGTGGAGGCCGGCGTGGAAGCGAAGTGCCTGGTGGTGAAAGACGTGAAGAGCGGCGTCCTATATAACCTGCGGATCAAGGGGACGCAGCCCCAGGTTGGCATGGGAATCGAATTCACCGGCGCGCCTTTCGATGGTATGACGATCTGCATGCAAGGCACGCCGCTCAACGTGACGAAGTGGGCACGCGTAGAATCGCTCCAGTGCGTTCCCGGTCAGACACCTAAGCCATGAGCCAGGGTACAGACGGCGCAGCGCCCGATGCGGGAAGCGGATTCCAGCGGCGGGTTTCGCGCGGATAGCCGTGCGCGTAAGCTATCAGTAAGGGAGGGGCCCGGAAGCGGCCTCGACGCTGCTCTGGGCCACGATTCCGGAAGCCTGAGGGCATGCCCGCGCATCTTGCTCAGTAGGAAACGATGAATCCGACCATCCAACAGGCCCGCCATAACACCTTTCAAGAAACGCTGTTGAGCGCCCGCCGGACGATGCTTCTTCGCGAGATCCTGAAGATTGCAGGCGACAGCTTCCGGGCGAGCAAAACGCGCTTCGCGCTCACAGCGTTGGGCATGGTGATCGGCACCGCTTCAGTCATCCTCGTGGTCACCATTGGCTTGACGGGAAAGCAATACATTCTTGAGCTTCTGCAGAAGATCGGCACCAACCAGGTGGAAGTGGAGTATGCGGGCGGTGGCGCAACGGCAGCCGAGCGCGTGATCTACAACGACTTTTTGACGCGTGAAGATGAAAAGACCGTGGACCAGCAGGCGCCGGGCGTGATGTATTCCTCGCCAGTGCTTTCCATGCACAACCGCCTCAGCTTTCCCGGCGGAATTCAGAAGGACACGGTGGTTCTGGGCGTCTCTCCGGAGTACCAGCAAATCCGCAATCTGATCGTTACCCAGGGTCGTTTTTTCGATGAAACCGACGACTCAGCGCACATCAAGTGCGCGGTCGTGACGCAGCAATTTGCCAAGGATCAATATGGCAGCGACGATTTGGCCGTTGGCCAGACGTTCCAGATTCTTGGCATTCCATTTACCATCATCGGAGTCTTCAAAGAGAGCGTGAACGACTTTGGGCAATCCGAGATCCAGGACGAGACGGTGCTGATTCCCTATTCGGTGGCGCGCTACTTTACCGGAACCGACAGGGTGAACCAGATCTATTTTTCCATGCAGAGCATGAACGAGGTGCCGAGCGCCGCGCGGGAGATCATCCGCGTGATCTCCTCGCGGCACCGGTCAAACTCCGTCTACAAAGCGCAAACGCTCACCGAGCTGCTGGTAACGGCGGCGAAGATCGCCGACGCGCTCACGGCGATGCTGGTCCTGGTGGCGGCGGTGACGCTGGCCGTGGGCGGGGTGGGCATCATGAACATCATGCTGGCTACGGTGCGCTCCCGCATCCGCGAGATCGGCATTCGCAAGGCCCTCGGCGCGACTTACCGCGAGATCAAATTGCAGTTCCTCACTGAGGCTGTCCTCATTTCGCTCACCGGTGGAATTGTCGGCAGCTTTGTGGGCCTTGCTATTCCACTCTCCATTCGCATCTTCTCCGGCTACGACTTTCCCATCTCGTGGCTGTCCGTCCTGATTGCCCTTACCGCAGCCACACTGGTTGGCGTAATCTTCGGCACCGTTCCCGCCACTCGAGCTGCGCAAATGGATCCGGTGGAGTCGCTCAAATATGAGTGACCCGGAGATTCTGCGCCCGGCCCCCGGAAAAGACCCCAGCGAAAAGCCGTCCCAGGGTCCGAGTCTCACGCTTCTCTATGGCCTGATTGCGCTGGCGCTGGCCGTGGCGATTGGCTTGGCGCTCCTCATTGTGCTCCCGTTTTACCGGCGGCAATAACGGAGCGATTCCATACAGCCGGAAACACTTGCATGTGGCGCAACGCAACAGGCAGGATGCTTCTTAACATTAAACGGCAATAGATTCCGCCCGCTTCACGATCAGCACGGGGATGCCATCGACAATTGGATAGGCGCGGCCGCAGGCGATGCAAACCAGGCGCGCCTCTTCGAGGCAAAGATCGCCATGACAGGCCGGGCAGGCAAGCTGGGCAAGGACGGCTGCGTCAAAGGCTGATGATGGCTTCGGCTTGTCCTGCAGATTGACCATAGAATACGTGGCAGCAGTACATGGATCACTGAATCGTCGCGCCGGGCCTGGCGCCGTGATCGGGGTGCGGCTTGGGCCGGCCGGCGAAAGACTGCTCGATGAGCTCGTTGGCGCCGGAGCGCGAGAACTCGTAGGCGACGCGGATGCAGTTGTAGATGGCGCGGTCGTTCGAGGAGCCATGGCCGATGATGCAGACGCCGCGCACGCCGAGCAGCGGCGCGCCGCCGTACTCGCGGTAGTCGAGCCGCTGGCGGAAGTCGTTGAAGGCGCGGCGCGACAGCAATGCGCCCACCTGCGCAGTCACGGTACGGGTGAGCGACCGGCGGAGCACGTCGCGAACGAAGCGGCCGACGCCCTCGCTGGTCTTGAGCGCCACGTTACCGACAAAGCCGTCGCAGACGATGACGTCGGCCTGGCCGCTGAAGATGTCGCGGCCCTCCACGTTGCCGATGAAGTTGATGGGCAGGGCCTTGAGCAGCGGCTGCGCCTCGCGGGTAAGGTCGTTGCCCTTGGTTTCTTCTTCGCCAATGGAAAGCAGGCCGACGCGCGGCTTATGGATTTTGAGCACGGTGCGGGCATACATCTCGCCCATCACGGCAAACTGCTCCAGGTTGTGTGCCTTGCAGTCGACGTTGGCACCCACGTCGAGCAGTACGCAGGGATTGCCGGTGGAACTGGGCATGGGCGTAGCCAGAGCCGGGCGGTCAACGCCGGGCAGAGCGCCCAGCACCATCTTGGCCGTGGCCATGGCAGCGCCAGTGTTGCCTGCAGTGACAAAACCAGCCGCCTTGCCCTCGCGCACCAGCTTCAGGCCTACGCGCAGCGAGCTGTCGCGCTTGGTGCGCACGGCGTGGGCGGCCTTTTCGTCCATTCCGATGCGCTCGGAGGCGTGATGGATGACGATGGGCAGGTCTTCGTCTTCCAGGTGCTCGTCGAGCAGGTCGTGCAGCTCCGGCTCGGGCCCGATGAGATGGACCCGCACGGGCAGCGCCCGGCAGGCGAGGATCGCTCCCCGGATCTCCGGCTCGGGAGCCTTGTCGGAACCAACGGCGTCAAGCGCGATGTCGGTGAGCATCGGAATCGATTGTAGCTACTTTTCTTCCTTCACTTCCAGCACGGAGCGGCCTTTATACGCTCCGCATTTGGGGCAGGCGCGATGGGGCAG
>PMYE01000122.1 GCA_003171315.1 Acidobacteriaceae bacterium | reverse complement strand
TAACACTATTTACGGATAAGCTCATACCCGTTCCGTAAACCCTTTGTTATCAAATATGGAGGTATGGCGTACCGGGGAAGGGGGGATATGTACCATCCAGTAAACAGGCCCCCGAAAGGTGCGCAACGCCGAAGTCTGCCGGGCGCTCATGGCCGTGCAAAATCCGCCCCGCATCTCTTTCTTCCTGCTGGCCCCGCTGTGCAAATGCGGCACGAAACACTGTTCCGGCGTTCGATGATCTTCAGTCTGCACCAAACCTGGTGAAAATCACAGATTTACTTGATTTTTGCACTTGCATCCACAGATTGAGCGGACGTACTGTCACTTCAACTGATGGCCCTGTGGGGCATCGGGAGTTGGTCGCCGGAACGGCGGGTGGAACGAAAAGCCGATGAGAGTCGGAACATCGCCGCCAGCCCGGTCAGAGGGTGAAACCTGGGGCGAAAGCCCGAGAGGGATCGCTGGCCGCGCCAGAGATTACAAAGACCGACGCAAGTCGGAAGTTGTCAAAGCTGGCAGATCCGGAAGATGCGCGAACCGGCGGATATTGAATACTCATCGGCAGCTTGCTGCCGATGCAAGGTTCGGTTGAAGTTAGGGGCGCATCGAAGGCCCAGCCGGAGGTAGAAACACCGGGCGCAAGCCGGGTGAATCGAAACCGGTGAAGCCGGAGGTGGAACAGCCGATGCGAGTCGGAGGTTCGCCGCCGGTTTGGCAAAAGGAGGCAGCAGCCGGTGAAAGCCGGAGGCTGCGGCGGCAGCCAGTGCAAGCTGGAAGCTGCGACAACAGCCGGCGAAAGCCGGAGGTTGTTCCACCAGTCGAGCTGAAGGATCAAAATCCGGTGCGAGTCGGCAGTTGATCGTCGGCCTTGCCGGTGGAGGGATCGTTCGGCGCAAGCCGGATGGATCGCCATCGGGCGATCGGAAGCGCGCAACAGCCGATGCGAGTCGGAGGTTCGCCACCGGTCGAGCTGAGCGAAACCACGCCGATCCGAGCCGGGGAAGTCGGCCGCCGGTCGAGCCGGAGTCGAGAGCAGTAGGCGCAAGCCGAAGGTTCTTGAAGACGGCGCAGCCAGAGGAAGGAGCGGCAGCGAAAGCTGCAGGTTCGCCGCTGGGGTAGCCGGAGGACGCGACAGCCGGTTGTACTACGAGATCATCAAGATTGAGACGCCAGAGGCTTCGGTCTCTGGCGTTTTCAATTTGCGCGCTTTTCCTGCCCGTCACCGTGCGGCTGCCGCCGCTGCACGCGTCCGCATTACACTGGATGCGGAGAATCCCACATGTCATCCAGCTTCATATTCAGAAGAGTTGTGACGATCGCAGCTTTGGCGTTGTTTTGTCTGGTGCAGCAGCGGGCGCGAGCCGCGGGTCAATGGGCAGCGCCGCCGCCGGAGAGCGCACTCACCATTCCCGCGGCGCAGCTCATCGAGCCCGAAGAGCTGAACCGCCTGCTGCACACGCACGGCGCGGAGAAGCCGCTCATCCTGCAGGTGGGCTCGCGCATGATGTTCGAACAGGCGCACATTCCCGGAGCGGAGTACGCCGGTGCCGGTTCGCAGTCCGAAGGCGTCGCGCAGTTACGCGGCCGCGTTGCGCAACTGCCGCACAGGACGTTTATTGTCCTCTACTGCGGCTGCTGCCCGTGGAGCCGCTGCCCCAATGTTGGCCCTGCCTTCCAGCTTTTGCGAGGCATGGGGTTCACCCGCGTCAAGGTTCTTTACCTTGCAGACAACTTTGGCGACGATTGGGTGAACAAGGGGTTTGCCATTGAAAGTGGGCGGTAGTTTGGCCTGTACGCCGCGCGTTACGAGCTACGCACCGCGCTGCGCGCTCCTTGCCGGCCTCGTCGCCGCGCTTCTTGCAGCGTCGGCTGCTGGCGCCGCCTTTGCTGCGGACAACCTGCTCAATAAAAATGCGCCCGAATTCGCGATCAGAGACTTGGATGGCCGGACGGTGAACCTCGCCGCCTTCCGCGGCAAGGTGGTGCTGCTCAACTTCTGGGCCACGTGGTGCGCGCCCTGCCAGGTGGAGATGCCCGTTTTCGCCGCATGGCAGCGGCAATACGCCCCGCGGGGATTCCAGGTCATCGGCATCTCCATGGACGACGATCCTGCCCCCGCGCGCCATCTCGTCGAGCGGCTTAAGCTCAACTATCCCGTGGCCATGGGCGATGAACGCCTCGGCGCGCGCTACGGCGGTGTGCTGGGCCTGCCGCTTACGTTCCTTATCGACAGAAATGGAGTGGTCCGCGCGCGCTTCCAGGGTGAAACGGATGTGAAGGTTATTGAGATCCGCGTGCGCGCGCTTCTGGCGCAACCGCGGCCGCAAGAAAAGTCTCATGCGCGGTAGTTCCGGGCGCCCGTTCCCATCCCTGCCGTCAAGGCAGCGCGGCAGGTTGTCACGCGCGTCTTCCCCTCACCCTCTCAGTACGGGCAGGCCGGCGCGCGCTGCGATCAGGTGCGCCAGCTTCCTGGGCCGGTAAAAATTGTTCGGCGTGAACGTAACGATGCTGGTGTCTTTGCCCAGGATGACGAATTTTTGCGCATCCGGGATGCGCTTGTGATGCACGGCGGCGATCCCATTCCAGGGCATAAAAACTTCTTCCGCGTCATTCGTGTCGCCCAGCTTGAAGTGCGCCCCATGGTTGTCGAGCAGCACCGAGCAATGGGCCATCACGCGTCCCTGCCTCCACAAAAAGACATTCGACGCCGCCACGATCCAAGCGCCCACCGCCCACAAAAATGCGGCCGCGGCCCTGTCGAAGTTGATCGCGTGCAGCGGGAAGATGGAAGAAAGGGAGAGTGCCGCCATACACAGGCAAATCGCGAATGCGGCCGCGCTCCCCAGGAACGTCAGTCCGATGAGAACCCTGCTGTTGCGCACCAGCGCCGTGCGTACGCTCCCCGGTTCCTGGTGCCGGCCGATTTCCGCAGCCTGGGCCAATGCGTAATTTTGTGCTTCGATCATGATGCAATCTCCTCCACGCCGGTGCTCCCTGGTCTGCGTGGGGAGGCAGGCCTGCAGGCGAAACCTCGTGCTTCTCTTCATGCAGCCGCCATTGTGGCGGCAGCCAGCGCGGCATTCCTCACCTGCACGGCCTTCTGCCCAACCGGGACAGGGATTCACAACAGCTCTGGGGGGAGATATACCGCCAAGGGGAAGCGACGGCAGGTACTTGACACTACTCCATCGGGCGCTCCGAGGCAAGTCCAGAATGTGTAGTTTCGTCGATCCTTCGCCAAACAAACTTCTTCGCTCCTTGAGCAACCAACTACACTGGCTCAGGGTGGCTATGAAGCTTGGCTTGGGACTTTACCGGTATATGCTCAAGCGCGGCTCGGGCAAGATCGTCAACATCGCCGCCACATTCCCGCCCGCCGCCGGGGCGCGACCGGGAAACTTGCCGGCGCGGTGGCATTTCTCGCCTCCAGCGCCAGCGATACTGTTCACGGCCACATCCTCATAGTGAACGGAGGCTGGCTCAACCGCTGATGCCATCCATTACGGCTTTCCGCCTTTTCCCTGTTGCCTGGTCCATCCGGCCCTTCGGGCTTTGGAGGTTTTTTCGAATGACAACCAACTTGCGCTGGCTCGGAACCCTGGCGCTCGCCTGCGCCTGCTCTGCGACCTCAATTGCGCAACCGCCCCCGCCCAATGAAAGCATCATGGGCATTGCGCACATCGCCTTCCGCGTCAGCGACCTCGACCGCGAGATCGCCTTCCTCGGCAAGCTCGGGTACGAAGAAGCATTCACCACGACCAACGGCGGCCAAGCCACCGAGGTCTTTATCAAGATCAACGACCGCCAGTTCATCGAGCTCTTTCCGCAAACCAGCCCCTCGCAACCTATCGGCCTGATGAACGTCTGCTTCGAGGCCGGCGACCTGAATGCGCTCGAAAGGTACTACGCCTCCGAAGGCCTCAATCCCTCGCCCGTGCGCAAGGCCGCGGCCGGCGATCTCATCTCCTCCTTCAACGATCCCGTGGGCCGTGTTACCGAGTTCATCCAGTACATGCCGGGCTCACGCCAGACTCTCGACATAGGACAGCACCTGGGCGTCGGCCGCGTCTCAGAGGAGCTGATGGGCTTCGATCTGCCGGTAAGAGACGGCGCCGCGATGAAGGAGTTCTATACCGACCTCGGCTTCGCGGCCGAAGAGGTCAACGGCAACGTGCGCCTCACCACGCCCGGCGCTCCCGATGTGCACATCGAACTGCGCCCCGCGCGCCCCGGGTCTCAGCCGGAGTTCCTCTTCCCCGTGCCCGATGCGCGCAGAGCTCTGGAGAAACTGGAGTACGCGGGCGTGCGCGCCCAGCGCAACGGCGGGCTCGTCTTCGTCCACGATCCCGACGGCAACCTCTTCGTATTTCTTGAGACCGGCGAGGAGCACAAGGAGAGCATTCTGCCCTGGAAACACAAAAGCGAGTAAGAGCGGCAAGGCCGGCTCTGCTGCCTGAGAGCGGTTGGCACTCCACGGGATTGGGAGAAATGCCTTAGTTCCGCGCCGCCTGCGCTACGGCGGCTTTTTCCTGCGCCAGCAGTTGCGCCAGCACCTTTTCCGGGCACAGGTGGTGCGACTCGCGGAGGTCCAGCTCTTTCTCAGTCTCCACGCACGAGGCAATCGTCATAAAGCAATCGAGGCAGCGCGTGTTGTAGCTGCCATTTTCGTTCTGTGTGCGGCTGTACATAGCGATCTGAGGAAATACCTGACGATCGTAGCCGCACCACGCATTTTCCCGGCGTGATTCGCGTCACCTATACATGTTTACCGCTGTTCCGCCAGGCGCCGCTCCCGCGCGCAACGCTATCTAGTACGCAGGAGAGCCGGTGTTCTCCCACTGGTTCGGATTACGCCTGAGATGCCAGCATGGATCCTGCCCGCCGTGCGGAAACAGCGCCACCGCGCAGGGAACGTCCCCGGTCCCCAGGTAGTCGTACTCCGTCTTTTGCCCCTTCAGCGGGATCACGAGGAACTGGCTCACCGCTACCGTGGAGTGCGGGGAACCGCGCAGCCTGTACACCGTCCAATCGATTGCATAAGCCGCGAGCGAAACTGCCGCGAACGCCACCAGCAACCGCAACAACCACCGTCCTAACCAGCGCATCCTCTTGCTCTCACCTCGATTTGCCGGCCCAGTTCCACCCTCGCCGCACCAGTCCACCGCAACCGGAGCGCACCAGTCAGGATACAAGCTCATTGCGCTGCGGCATGCAAAGAACTTCGTCCATCATGCCAAAGTATCGCGTCGCATGTCCCGCCGGCGGTACGCATTCTCACCGCCTCAAAACACACGGGCGGGGGATTCTATGCGGAATCCCCCGCCCGCGCCGCTCCGGTTCGTTCTAGAACTTCACGCTCGCCGCCCGCGGCGAAATCCCGCTCAACTCCGCCGCGCGCGCCTCGGCATATGCCGCCGCGCCGATCAGCGCCGTGCGGCTCTCCAGAATCACCCGCACCGGCATGTTCACCAGCAACTGGCTCAGCCGTCCCTTGTCGGTGAACGCCTTCATAAATGTTCCGTCCTTCAGCTTCTCCAGAATGCGCGGCGCAATGCCTCCGCCCACGTAGAGCCCGCCCACCGACAGAATCTTCAGCGCCAGGTTCCCCGCCTCAGCCCCGTACGCCGAGACAAACAGGTCCAGCGCTTTCTCGCAGATCTCGCTCCTGGCCTTCAGCGCCAGCTCCGTGATCACCGCATTCGGGTCCTCCTGGGTCATACGCTTGGCCAGCCACGCCGGCTCCTCCAGGCCCCTCACCTCGCGCAGAAACTCGTAACAGTTGGTCAGCCCCTGCCCGCTCACCACGCGCTCGAAGCTGATGCGCCCGTTGTACTTCTGCCGCAGGAACCTCAGCAGGTCGAATTCGTCCTCGTTGCGTGGCGCAAAGTCCGAGTGCCCGCCCTCCGAGGGGTAGGGAACGTAGTCGCGGCCATCCCAAACCAGAAACGCCTCGCCCAGCCCGGTTCCCGCTGAGATCAGCGCCCGGTTGCCCACCTGCCCGGCATCGCCGTCGCTCAGCGTGTAGATCTGCTCCGCGCCGAGCTCCGCGATTCCGTACCCATTCGCCTGCAAATCATTGATAAGAAAAACGTAATCGATGTCCAGATTGTGCGCCAGCTCGCGGCTGTCCAAGGTCCACGGCAGGTTGGTCAGCCGCAGCCGGCCCTCCCGCACAGGACCCGGCACGCCAAAACATGCCGCCGTCACCTTCTCCGTAACCACAAACTCCTTCACGATCTCTTCCAGTCCCGCGTACTCCTTGGCCGGGAACTGCTGATCGCGCGCGTGCTTCAGCTTGCCATCGGTAAAATCGAACAGCTCCAGGTGAACCTTGGTGCCGCCCACATCACCCGCCAGAATCATCTTTCCCTTTCTAAAACTCCACAGCCGTCCTCATCGGTCGAGGGTAATAACGCGGCCGCGGCCCTGTCCGGGATCAAGGTGAGTATACCGCTGGAAGGCCAAATCAACTGACTGGGCAGCCGCTCCGGATCGTGCGGCCCCATCAGCACTTCCTTCAAAATAGCGGCCTTTTCCGCCCCGGAAGCCAAAAAGAAGACCGAGCGGGCGTAGTTGATGACCGGCCAGGTGAGGGTGATGCGCCAGGTGTTTTTCCGCGGCACCTGGTTGGCCGCGACCAGCCGGCTCATCTCGCGGATGGCCTGGGTGTGGGGGAAGAGCGAGGCGGTGTGGCCGTCCTCGCCCATGCC
>PMYE01000155.1 GCA_003171315.1 Acidobacteriaceae bacterium | reverse complement strand
TTCAAGATAATCGCGCACGAACTGTTTGTCGAACGAGGGCTGTGCGCCTCCGGGCTTCCATGTCTTTGCATCCCAGAAACGTGAGGAATCCGGCGTCAACACCTCATCGGCAAGAATAATCCCATTTGCCGTTCTTCCGAATTCAAATTTTGTGTCCGCCAGGATGAGCCCGCGCGACTCCGCATGCTCGGCCGCCCGCTTGTAGATGGCCAGCGTCAGCCGCCGCAACTCCTCGGCATCGCTCTCGCCAACTGCTTTCACGGTCGCGGCAAAGCTGATGTTCTCATCGTGGGTTCCGGCCTCGCCTTTGGTAGAAGGAGTGTACAAAGGCTCCGGCAGTCGCGATCCATCGAGGAGCCCTGTAGGCAGCGCGATGCCGCAGACCGTTCCGCTGGCCTTGTACTCCTTCCAGCCGGAGCCGGTCAGGTAGCCGCGCGCCACGCACTCCACCGGAAACATCCCCGCCCGCTTCACCAGCATCGAGCGGCCCTTCAGTTGATCGGCATGCTGCTGCAACCCGGCAGGGAACTCGGCCACCTCCGCCGTGATCAGGTGATTCGGAACCATGTCCTTCAGCAGTTCGAACCAGAAAAGCGAAATCTGCGTCAGGATCTTGCCTTTATCCGGAATTCCCGTCGCCAGCACGTGGTCGAACGCTGAGATTCGGTCCGTGGCCACCAGCAACAAAGCGCCGTCCACGGCGTACAAGTCGCGCACCTTGCCCCGCCCAAGCAGGGGCGTGCTGCCAAGATGGGTTGTGAGCAACGCTGCCATGGGAGATCTTCCTCAGGGGGTGACCGAATCTCCGATTGTCGGGCGGCCAACTCGCTTTGTCAATAACCTTCGCAGTCTCGCCCTGGAGCCGGATTGGCCAGCCTAAGGAGCTTATAATTGGGGACGCATACGCAGGAATCGGGGTATATTCCGCGCTGCGCTCTTAACACAAGCCCCTGTGACGGCCGTCACGGAATGGCCTCTCCGCTTCGGAGACACTACTATCGTCAACATGGTTCGGGGGGCGTGTAAGATGAGCCCTCTTTGAGCTGGGCGACACGAGGCAGCAGTGGAAAGGGGAAGCCGCGGCTAGTCTCGTTTAATGCAGGGATCACCAGTAGCTGCGCGCTACCGACCTCCAGTGCCGGCTACTGGTCCCCGTCTTTATCTTGTGTAAGAAGAACTACAAGCGCCTCCGATGCGAAGTATTCCGTCGGGGGCGATTTTTTGTCCGGAAAACGCTCTTTGAACATTCCAGCTTCTGCGCCACGCCAACTCACTTTGTGGGAACATCCTTCGCGCTCCCTTTGCTCGAGGGGCTGCCCGTGCCGCAGTCCGTTATCCTACCGCAATGCGGGAACACCGATGCCCCGCCCTGCTCCCCAGGCCTCGTTTCTGAGACCGGGGGTACCACGACGGCCAAACCGGCCACCGTCTAGGCTGAAAGCTGATAGCTGAAAGCTGAAAGCTACGCCGTTGCTCTCCTCTGCTCCCGGTGCCCCAGCCTCACGCTCACGACCTTCGACACCCCCGGCTCCTGCATCGTTACGCCGTAGATCATATCGGCGGTCTGCATCATGCGCCTGGAGTGCGTCACGATCAGGAACTGCGTGTCGTGGCTGAGCGAGTGCAGCAGGTCGGCAAAGCGGCCCACATTGGTCTCGTCCAGCGCCGCGTCCACCTCGTCGAGCACGCAGAACGGGCTGGGCCGGAACTGAAAGACGCCGATCAGCAGCGCCAGCGCCGCCAGAGCCTTCTCCCCGCCCGACAGCAGCAAAATGTTCTGCAGCTTCTTGCCCGGCGGCGAAACCACGATATCCAGCCCGCTCTCGTCCTGGTTCTCTTCGTCGCTCACGCGCAGAAACGCCTGCCCGCCCTGGAACAGCCGCACGAAGACCTTGCCGAAATTCTCATTGATGCGTGCCAGCGCCTCGTCGAACTTGGTGCGCGAGATGGCTTCGATCTCTTTGATCGTTTCCTGCGTGTTCTCGATGGACTCGACCAGATCCTGGCGCTGTATCGTGAGGAACCCGTGCCGCTCCGCCGTTTCCTTGTATTCGTCGAGCGCCATCATGTTCACGGGCCCCATCTGGTCGAGCCGCTGGCGCAGCGCGCGGCAGGTCTCCTCCTCGGTGGCAAGCTCTTCGCCTGCCAACCGCCCGATCTCCGCATCGGCGCGCAGCACCTGCGCCTCCACGTTCACCTCGGCCAGGCAGCTTGCCTCCAGATACTCCAGATCGGAGTGCAGTTTGGCCAGTTCGCTGGAAAAACCGGCGCGGTCCTCGCGCAACTGGTCCAGCGCCGCCCGTCCCGTCTTGAGTTGCGTCTCCATCTCCGCCAGCTGCTGGCGTAGCGTCTGCGCCTGCTCGCCAATCGACTGCGCCTTGGCCAGCGCCTCGGCCCGCACTGCTGAAAGCTCCGTCTGCCGCTGCACCAGCTCCGCGTTCTCGCTCACGCGTTGTTCGCGCTCCGTGGTCGCCGCCGCGCGCTGCTGCTCCATCGCCTGCACGCGGCGTTCGAGATCGGCAAACAGCCGGTCGATGCGCTGGAACCCCGCTTCCGCGCCGCGCCGCCGCTCTTCCAGCCCGGCCAGCTCTGCCGTCATCCGCGCCGCTTCCTGTTGTAGCGTCTCGCGTTTCTGGCGCAGAACCTCCAGTTGCGCTTGCTGCGCGTTCAGGCTGTTTTCTGCCTGCGTATGCTCGGCCTCAAGCCGTGCCGCCTCCTCGCGCTTTTCGGCAATCGTCTGCCGCTTTGTTTCGCGTGCATCCTTGTTCCGTGCCGCCTGCGCCTGCCAGTCCTGCAATCGCCTCTCGATGCGTTGCGCCTCGGCTTCCATCTGCTTCAGCGCCGCCCCCAGGTTGGCCGCCTCGCTCTCGGCCCCCCGCCGCTCCTCGCCGCGCGCCTCCACCTGTGCCGTCAACGCCTCGATCGCCCGCGTGAGCGCCTCGGCCTCTTTCTCCGCCTGCGCCAGCTCCGTCTCCAGCCTCGACAACCGTCCTTCGATCTCGCGCAGCTCGCGTTTCAGCGCCAGTGGTCCTTCGCTGGCCGGCTTGCCGCCTGTCACCGTCGAGCTGTGAAAGCACTCGCCCTCCGGCGTGAGGAAGTAGGCATAGGTATAGCGCAGCGCCAGACGCTGCGCCTCGATGGCATTCTCGACGATGTAGCCGTGCCGCAGCTTGGGCAGAACCGCTTCCAGCGACCTTCCAAACCCGTTCAGCACCTTGATGGCCTCGCGCAGCGGCGTCAGTCCCGGCTCCTTCACCGGTCCCGCGCTGGTCTCGAACAGCTCGCCCTGCGCGTCGGAGTGAATCAGGAACGTCGCCCGGCCATCGCTGGTCTTCAGTACGCGCACACCCTCTTCCGCCGCGCCCCAGCTCTCCACCACGACGTAATTCAGCTCTTCGCGCAGAAACTCGTCTACCACGCCTTCGTGCTCTCCGCTCACCTCCAGGAAGTCCGCCAGCGTGCCCACCGGCGCCACTGCCGGCCCCAGCGCTCCCGGCTTCAGCAGTTTCCGCACCGTGTCGGTGGCGTAGCCATGATTGCGAATGAGCGCGTTGAGCGAGTCGCGCCGTCCCGCCACGGACGCCTGCCCGCTGCGCAGTTGGTTGGCAAGGGCGCGCCGCGCGCCTTCCTCCTGCCGCTTGGCCTGCAGGGTCTCGCGCAGCGCGGCAATCTCCTCCTCCAGCCGTTTCAAAGCCGCATCTGCCGTCTCAAAGCGCTGCCGTGACTCGCCCATTTGACGGCCGAGATTTTCCTGCTCGCTATGCGCCTGGCCCATCTCTCCGTCGAGCCGCTCCGCTTCTCGCTCCAGCGCGGCCAGGCTCTCTTCGCCCTGCGCGGTGGAATTGCGCGCGTTGCCTGCCAGCGTCAGCAGATGCATGGTGTGGCGGCGGCCGGCTTCCATCTCGCGCTCCGCCGTATAGACTTCTTCGGCCGCGGCGCGGGCCTCCTCCTGGCGCGCCTCCACTTTCTCGTGAAACTCGCGCGCCTCTCCGGCTGCCGTCTCCAGGAAACTGCGCTGCTGCGCGCGCTCCTCTTCGATTCCGGCCATTTGCGTCCGCGTCTGTTCCAGCTCCGCGCCCGACGCCGCAATCCGCATATCCAACTCGCTCACGCGTTCCGTATTGCCGCGTTCCCGCACCGTGGCCCGTTCCAGCTCCACGGCGGCTTCGCTGGCCTTGGTTCGCGTGGCCTCGCCCTCGTGGTCCAGCTCATATCCGCGCTCGGTCAGCGCGTGCTGCGTCGCTTCCTGTTGCCCAATCGCTTCCACCGATAGCTTGACGCGCTCCGTGAGCGCCGCAATCTCCTGTTCCAGCCGCGCCTGATCCGCGTCCATCGTGGCCATGCGGCTGGCCAGCACCACGCGCAGCCGTCCGCGCAGCTCCTCGCGCACGGCGGCAAACCGCTCCGCCTTCGCTGCCTGCCGCTTCAGGCTGTTCATCTGCCGCGTCACTTCTTCAAAAATGTCGTCCACGCGGGCGAGGTTCTGTTTTGCGCTCTCCAGCCGCAGCTCCGCCAGCCGCTTCTTGTTCTTGAAGCGCGTCACGCCGGCCGCCTCTTCGATGATGGCTCGCCGCTCGTAAGGCTTCGAGCTGAGCAGTTGCCCGATGCGCTCCTGCCCGATGATGGCGTAGCTCTCCGGCCCAAGGCCCGTGCCCATGAAGATGTCCTGAATGTCGCGCAGGCGGCACAGCTTGCCGTTCAGCAGATATTCGCTTTCGCCGCTGCGGAACAGCCGCCGCGTGATCACCACTTCGCCTTTTTGCGGCGTACTCTGGAACTTGCGGCGGCGAATCTTCAGCACCACTCCCTGCGGCGCGGCCGAGCCCTGCTCCGCGCCTTCGCTTTGCGCCTGTGCGCCAGCCGGCTTCTCGTCGGGCTCTTCTTCCATCGCTTGTCCCGGCTGCTCGTTGGCGGCGATCTCCTCGGCCTCAGCCGCGCCCTGGCGGCGCACGTCCTCCTCGTCCCAGTCCGCGGGCCCTTCATGATCGACCACCACCTCCGGCTCAACCGGAACGGGCCCCTCGTAGGCCTCGGGATCGATCATGGTCAGCGTCACCTCCGCCATGCCCAGCGGTTTGCGGTCGCGGGTTCCGGCAAAGATCAGGTCCTGCATGTGCGAGCCGCGCAGGCTCTTCGCGCTCTGCTCGCCCAGCACCCAGCTCACCCCGTCCAGAATGTTCGACTTTCCGCACCCGTTCGGCCCCACCACCACGGCAATCCCCGTGCCCGCCACCGTCACTTCCGTGCGGTCGCAAAAGCTCTTGAAGCCGAGGATGTGAATCTTCTTTAGTCTCAGCATGTCCACTCCGGGTCGATGGGCCAGCACGCAAAGATCGGCCAGCGTCCGGCGGCGGCTTGGCGCAACCCCGCCCCGACGGGCAATTTGACCGCTTCATTAAAGACTTTACGGACGTCGAATCGCAGGGTCAACGTCGATAAAAGGTGCCTTTGTGGATAAGGGGTGCGGAATTTGACTGGCTCAAGAGATGCCGGGCCTTCCCTTGGTTCGCTGGTCCTTCTGTCAACCTGCAGGGGAGGAAACTAAACTGATTCTAGCAATGCGCATGTACCGCAGTCATCCGGTTCTGGAACCTCAAACGGGTCCGGATTCCCTGAAATCCATCGCAGACCCGGGACGAAGTGAATCTCGTTTGCCGGAAACTGTTGACGCCATCAAAATACCCACTCGTTCCAAGCGCCCTGCCGCACCTATACTGATCCGGCTGGACAGTTGCAGACGAAAGCCAGAGGAGGAATCATGTCTGACGAATCCAAGTGCCCGTTCTCGGGTAACATGCTCAAGCACACCACGGCCGGAGCCAAGGGCAGCCGCGACTGGTGGCCGGACCAGCTGAATCTGGGGATTCTGCATCAACAGTCTTCGCTCTCCAATCCCATGGGCGAGGAGTTCAACTACGCCAAAGAGTTCAAGAGCCTTGACCTCGATGCCGTGATCGAGGACCTCCACGCCCTCATGACGGATTCCCAGGACTGGTGGCCTGCCGACTACGGCCATTACGGGCCGCTTTTCATCCGCATGGCCTGGCATTTAGCGGGCACATACCGCATCCACGATGGGCGCGGCGGCGCCGGAAGAGGCGCGCAGCGGTTCGCGCCGCTCAACAGTTGGCCTGACAACGTGAGCCTGGATAAGGCGCGCCGCCTCCTGTGGCCCATCAAGCAGAAGTACGGCCGCAAGATCTCCTGGGGCGACCTGATGATCCTGGCCGGCAACATTGCACTCGAGTCGATGGGCTTAAAGACCTTCGGCTTCGGCGGCGGCCGCGCCGACATCTGGGAACCCGAGCAGGACGTCGATTGGGGTCCGGAAACCACATGGCTCGGCGACCAGCGCTACAGCGGCGAGCGCGACCTGGCGAGGCCCCTGGCGGCCGTTCAAATGGGTTTGATCTACGTGAACCCCGAAGGCCCCAATGGCAACCCGGACCCCATCGCCGCCGCGCGCGACATCCGCGAGACCTTCGCTCGCATGGCCATGAACGACTACGAAACGGTGGCGCTGATCGCCGGTGGCCACACCTTCGGCAAGACCCACGGCGCGAACCCTCAGAGTTATGTCGGCCGGGAGCCCGAGGCCGCGCCCATTGAGGAGCAGGGACTGGGCTGGAAGAATAGCTTCGGCGCCGGCAAGGGCGACGACACGTTTACCAGCGGCCTGGAGGGCGCATGGACGCCCACTCCAACCATGTGGGACAACAGTTTCTTCGAGACTCTCTTCGGTTATGAGTGGGAGCTGACCAAGAGTCCCGCCGGAGCCCATCAGTGGAAGCCCAAAGGCCGCGCCGGCGCTGGCGCCGTTCCCGGTGCGCACGATCCCAAGAAGCGCCAGGACCCCTTTATGTTAACCACCGACCTTTCCTTGCGCATGGACCCGGCTTACGAAAAAATCTCGCGCCACTTCATGCAGCACCCTGACGAGTTCGCCGACGCCTTCGCCCGGGCCTGGTTCAAGCTCACGCATCGCGACATGGGTCCGCGCAGCCGCTACCTTGGCCCGCTCGTGCCTAAAGAAGAACTGATCTGGCAGGACCCGGTTCCAGCCGTAGACCATCCGCTCATCAACAGCAAGGACGTCGAAGCCCTCAAGGCCAAAGTCCTCGCGTCCGGCCTGTCCATCTCCCAGCTCGTCACCACTGCATGGGCGTCGGCCTCCACCTTCCGCGGCAGCGACAAGCGCGGCGGCGCCAACGGCGCGCGCATTCGCCTCGCCCCGCAGAAAAACTGGGAAGTCAACCAACCGGCCGGGCTGGCAAGGGTGCTCGCGAAGCTCGATGCCATCCGGAAGGAATTCAATGCCGCGCAGGCCAAGGGCAGGAAAACCTCGAAGGGCAGCAAGAAAGTTTCTCTTGCTGACCTGATCGTCCTGGCCGGCTCGGCTGCCGTCGAAGCGGCTGCAAAGAAGGCCGGTCGCAACGTGAAAGTGCCCTTCAAGCCGGGCCGCACCGACGCATCCGAGGCGCAGACCGATGCCGCGTCGTTCGCCGTGCTCGAGCCCAAGGGCGACGGCTTCCGCAATTACGTCCGCAAGGGGCTCGAATCATGCGCCGCCGAGTTGCTGCTCGATAAGGCGCAACTGCTCACCCTCACCGCTCCTGAGATGACGGTCCTGATCGGCGGCATGAGAGCCCTGGGAGCGAACTTCGGCCATTCCAAACACGGGGTCTTCACCAGGCGGCCTCAGACGCTGACCAACGATTTCTTCGTGAACCTGCTCGACATGGGCACGAAGTGGCAGAAGTCCGCGTCATCTGACGCCATCTTGGAAGGACGCGACCGGAAAACAGGTGCGCTCAAGTGGACGGGCACCGTGGTCGATCTCGTCTTCGGCTCAAACTCCCAGCTCCGCGCTCTCTCTGAGGTCTACGCAAGCAGCGATGCCGAGAAAACCTTCGTGAAGGACTTCGTCGCTGCCTGGACCAAGGTCATGAACCTCGATCGCTTCGATCTAATGACCAGAGTCTGATGATCGCATTACTTCGGACTGTCATCCTGAGCGAAGTTGGGAGCGTTCTTTGCTCCCAACGGAGTCGAAGGATCTGCGGTTGTTCTTCGGCGGTACAATTGTTGCCGTGAATCCAAAGCAACTGCTCGTGGCTTCGATCCTGGTGTCAGAATGTGCCTTTGCACCCCTCATGGCCCATCCAGCCGCTCACTGGATGGGCCTTTCCTTTCAGCGTCTCGGCCACGCAGAGTGTTAAAATCAATCAGTGCCGGGTCCTACGCGACGTAATCCCGCCAACCCCGCCAGGTCCGGAAGGAAGCAACGGTAACGGGCTCGTACGGGCGCAGTAGGTAACCCGGTACATTTTTGCGTTTTCCTGATTTTTTTTGACGCTTGCATGCGGCCAGCCGGTTCCCCCGCCCGGTGTGCGCCGCAAGGAGAGATACGTTGAGCCTTACCGTTCGCCCCATCGTGGGCCGCCGCGCCAAGATCACGGCGCTTGGAACCTACGTTCCTCCCGATGTCATCACCAATCAAGACCTCGAAAAAATGGTGGAAACCAGCGACCAATGGATCATGGAGCGCACGGGGATCCGCGAGCGCCACATACTGGCCAAAGGGCTCGGTATCAGCGACATCTGCACCGAGGCCGCCAGGAAATGCCTCGCCGCGCGCGGCATCGGCGCTAGCGACCTCGAGGTCATCATCGTGGGCACGGTCACGCCCGATATGATGTTCCCTTCCACGGCCTGCCTGGTGCAACACAAGATCGGCGCCACCGGCGTGTGGGGCTTCGACGTTTCCGGCGGCTGTTCGGGATTCGTCTACGCGCTCCAGGCCGGCGTCAAAATGGTGGAGAGCGGCGCGTACAGCAAGGTTCTGGTCTGCGGCGCCGACGCCAACACGCGCATGACCGACTACACCGACCGAACCACCTGCGTGCTCTTCGGCGATGGCGGCGGAGCGGTGCTGCTGGAGCCTGCGGAAGAGGGCGAGATCGGCTTTATCGATGCCCTGAACGAGATCGACGGCGCTGGCGGCGTGAGCCTGAACCTGAAAGGCGGCGGCAGCCTGAATCCCTCCAGCCACGAAACCGTCGACAAAAAGTGGCATTACATCTACCAGGACGGGCCCGCGGTTTATAAATTCGCCGTGCGCAAGATGGCTGAGGCCACGCTCAAGCTCCTGGAGCGCAACGGCGTCACCGGCGCGGACCTGGGCTGTTTCATTCCCCATCAGGCCAACAAACGCATCATCACGGCCACCGCGGAGCGGCTGGGCCTGAGCCCCGATCGCGTCATCATCAATATCGAAAAGTACGGCAATACTTCGGCCGGGACCATCCCGCTGGCCATGGAAACGGCCATCGAAGAAGGCAAGCTGAACAAGGGCGATCTCGTCCTGCTGGCCGCCGTTGGCGCGGGTTTCACCGTAGGCGCCGTGCTGTTGCGGTGGGAGATCTGAGGGACAGCCTTTAGCTGCGAGGTCTCTGGCCGCATGGGTTTGAACCACCCTGGTATGCCCAGGTCCCGATTTTGGAACCTGGAAACCAGCTGCCCCGGCCAGGACAGCTCCATCGAAATCCCGAAACGGGGCTACCGTCCGGAGACTCGGAGTCTAACATCGAAGCGAACAGCGAATTTGGGGTAGAGCGGCTTGAAGCGGAAGGATGGTCTTGGTTATGAGTTGTTTGACGGGGCGGATCCGGATTGCTCTTTATTTCCTATGTTCGGTTTTATGGATAGCTCCCCAAAGCTGCCAGGCGGCTGCGACGCCGATTTTTCGTACAGTCACGATCGGAAATACTGAGCCCAGACGCGATCAACACGGCCAAATGATCGATGCGCACGATGGGTGTCTGCAGTTTTTCCAGGGGAGATATTACCTCTATGGAACGGCCTACGGGAAAAGCGCCGGGTACAGCATTCACAACAGGTTCCGGGTATACAGCTCTCCGGACCTTGAGCACTGGAGATTTGAGGGAGAGCTGCTCAAATCGCCGCCCGACGGCGTGTACTACCGTCCCTACGTAGCCTTCAACCCCAGAACCCGTAAGTATGTGCTCTATTACAACTGGTTTCCGCGGTTGTTTGCTGGACAAACCGGAGTCGCGGTGAGCGATACGCCGGTGGGGCCATTCACAATCGTGCATACGAAAGTAAATCTTTCACGGGCGGCAGACCGGCCAAGCGGCAGTTTTCGGGGGTTGCCGATTTCCGGCGTGGGGGATGGCAGTCTTTTCGTAGACGATGACGGCACTGGATACTTCATATACTCCGCTGGAGCGGATCATGCAGTGGGAATCGATCGGTTGACTCCCGGCTTTCTCGGTTCGACAGGGGAATCGAGTGGCGTCCTCGCCAAGGGGTGTGAGGCGCCGGCGATGTTTCGGCGTGGCAGCCGCTACTACGTCCTGTTCGATTCAACTTGCTGCTTCTGTGCTGCCGGCAGCGGCGCGCGAGTATACGTTGCGTCCAAGCCTCTTGGTCCTTACGCAGAGCTGCAAAACATGAACCGCGATGCCAGTGGCCGGCCTATCGTAGCCGCTCAGCAAACTTTCGTAGCCAAAATCCCAAGTTCCGAAGGAACGAGTTATATCTGGATGGCGGATCGTTGGGGATCCAGGCCAGACGGCGCGAAAGGTCATGATCTTCAATACTGGAGCCCTCCCCTGCAGTTCGCCCCCGATGGGGGTATCCTGCCAATTCAGAATGTTGCGGAATGGAAGATTTCGATTCAATTGGGCCAACAAACCCCAGAGCGCAAAAACCTCTATCGATGGCCTGAAAAGAAAGATCCGCATCCGCTGAAAATTGATCCTTGCACCGGCGCCGCGCTCTCGCCGGAAAATTGAACTGATCTAATACCCAAAAGCTGGAAGCCGGCAGCGAATTCGTCATATACTGTGCTCCACAAATGCCGGTCTCGGGAAACGGCCCAACGGCACGAAACGGAGGCGACAATGGACGTGGCAATCACCGCTAGGAACGGAAGGATCACGAAGGTGCTGCGCACGCATGCCCAGGAGGGCATGGAACGCATTGGCCGGATTCTGGGCCGGAACGCGCGCGCCAGCATCACCTTTAGCGCGCAAAAGCATGTCCACATCGTCGAGTTGACCGTGCAGGCGCGTCTGCAGAGATTCGCTGCTACTGGCAAGGCGAATACGCTGGCCGCCGCCCTCCGCGAGGCCATCGAGCACGCCGAGCACCAGGCTTACCGTTACCGGGACCGCCGTCTGGTGAGCAAGCGCCTGCCCAAGGGCGACAAAGTGCTCACGGCTCCGCCGGTTACACGGCCCAAGGCTCGCATCGAGCCCGACGCCGAGACTGAAGACGCGAAGCCTTCCCGCCTCGCGGGCAAAGCGCGAGCCTCCATCGCGGTTCACTCCTTTCCTGCCCGCGCCACCGTCGTCGAGCCGCACGTCATCGAAAGCGGCGAAGCCCTCGCCCTCAAGCCGATGACCATTGAGGAGGCCGTCAAGGACGCCGAGTTCCGCGACCGCGATCTGCTCATCTTCCGCACGCCGTCGGCGGAGATGTATGTGCTGCATCGCCGGCGTGACGGTCAAATGGAGTTGGTGGAGATTCCTTAGAAACCAACCCGGCCCATCGCTGGCGCCTGGCGCTCCCGCGCCTGCGCCATTCTCATCGGCGCGCCGCGGCAAGGCCTCGGTCCCGCGTTCGCTTTCCGTCGCAAAAGCGGGAGCATGCAGGGAGGTGTGGAAATCTTGCGCGAACTCCGCGATGCGACGGACTTTGGTTGCATCTGCTGACCGATTTTGGGGATGGTGAACGGCCGCTGCGCCCCATACGATTTAACCTATGACGACATCTCCATTCGGTGCCGGGCTCCTGCCGGAAAGCAAGCAATCTGAGGCGGGAGACGCGGCGGACCCTCGGGAGGTCATTGGCTTGAGTCTTTACGAAAACGCGAACCCCGATGCCCAACGGGAGGTTCTCGACGGCCTGCCGGTCCTGGTGTTTCTGGAACGGGCGGGGAAGATCGTCTTTGCCAATGCCGAAGCGCGCCAAATACTGGACCTGAACGAGGGTGAGTGGACTCCCCGCCCTGTCGAGGATGTTCTTTGGGGGCTTTTCCCAGGCACGGCTGAGCCTCAAACGAAGTTGACCGCCACGCCGCGCGGCAACCCCTTTCATGCAACCTTGCCGGGCAAGGGCGGCCGGCTCATCCCCGTCGAAGGCACCTACAGCATTCTGAATGCGGAACTGCGCGAGGCCGTCATCGTTGCCCATCCTGGCGAGCGCGATCGCGTCCCCAAATCGCGCCTCATGGAAGACGTGCTCGCCAGCCTTCCCGAGGCCGTCGCCATCGATCACCGGAATCATGTCCTGTACACCAATCCCGCCTTTACTCGCATGTTTGGTTACACCGCTGAAGAGGCCAGCGGCGGCAGCCTGCGGGAACTCATTGTGCCCGAGACGCGCTTCAACGAGAATACGGCGCTGCTCAAAGCCGTCGAAGCCCATGGTTCCGCCGTCATGGAAACGGTGCGCAGGAACAAGGCTGGCGAGCTCGTGGATGTGAGCCTGCAGATCGCGCCTCTGCTTGTGGACGGCGCCCAGGTGGGCAACGTCTTCTCCTTCCGCGACATCGGCGAGCACAAGCAGACGGAAGAAAAGCTGCAGCACGACGCCATGCACGACCTGCTCACCGGCTTGCCCAATCGCGCGCTGTTTCTTGACCGCGTGAATCTCACCCTCAACCGGCGCCTGCGTAATCCCGAGCACGGCTGTGGCGTTCTCTATCTTGACCTTGACCGTTTCAAAGAGGTCAACGACGGGCTGGGTCATGCAGCGGGCGACATTCTGCTGGCCGCGGTCGCCGGACGGCTCCGCGCTTCGCTCCGTCCCCAGGACTCGGCCGCGCGGCTGGGCGGGGACGAGTTTGCTGTTTTGGTCGAAAACATTCTCACCGCATACGATCTTGAGATCGTGGCCGGCCGCATCCTGCGGGAGATGGAGCGGCCCTTCGATGTCTTCGGGCACGCGGTTCACGCCGGCGCCAGCATCGGCGCGGCCATGGCCGGACCGGACCACACCTCGCCCGATCTGCTCCTGCGCGATGCTGATCGTGCCATGTACCGCGCCAAGCAGGCCGGCGGCGGCCGCTGCGAAATCTTCGACACACACCTCGAGGTCGCTGTTACTACCCAGCAAGAACGGGAGCGCGAACTCCGCGCCGCCGTGGATAAGCGGCAATTCTTCTTCCGGTATCAGCCCATCTACCGCCTCGCCAACGGCAAGCTGGAGGGATTCGAGTCCATTCTGAGCCTATACCGCGCCGACGGGACGGTGGACAATTTTCAGAACCTGCCCGTTATTGCCGAAGATAACAACCTCTCCATCCTGCTGGCGCGGGAGGCGCTGGACGCCGGGTGCGCGCAATTGCGTAATTGGGCAGATCGCTTGCCGGGTCGGGCGCTGACGCTGGCTGTCAACCTGACGCGCCGCCAGCTCTACCATCCCGACCTGATCGCGTATTTGATGAAGGTTTTTGCGGCGAGCGGCGTTGACCCCTCCCGGCTTTTGCTCGAGGCGCCGGAAAGCGCATTCAACGAGGATCCCGACGCCGCGGTTGCCATTCTGCAGCGCTTGGCGGATTGGCAGGTGCGCGTCGCCATTGACGACTTCGGGAGCAGCCTTGCGCCTTTGAATCATCTGGTCCGCCTGCCGGTCGCGATGGTGAAACTTGATCCCAGGTTGACGGCAGCCGTGCTTTCGCCGGGCCGGCAACTGGCCGTTCTTGAATCGCTGCTCCGCCTTGGCAATGCTCTCGGCGTGCAGATCGTCGCCCAGGGAATCGAAACCCGGGAACAACTTGCGGCGCTCACCCGCATGAGCTGCGCCTTGGGCCAGGGACCTCTGTTTTCACCCGCGCTGGATCCCGAACTCGCGCTCAAGCTCGCCGAAAGGGGCTACTGGCCGCCTGCGCAGGAAGCCTGAGTTTGCCGGGCCGCGGCAGGATAGAAGGGCATTGGCGCTACCAGGCCTCGCCCTTCGGTGTAGCATGAAACCCATGACGCCCCCCAAAACCCTGCGCCGAGCGGTCAAATCGCGATCCGCAACCCGCGGGAAGAAACCGGCCGCCAAACCAGCCAAGGAGCTGATCATCCTTACCGGAATCTCCGGTGCGGGCAAAGCGTCGGCGCTCAAGGCGTTTGAGGACCTGGGGTACCACTGTGTCGACAATCTGCCCCTCGAATTGCTGCCTCATTTTGCCGGCCTCGTCGGCAAGTCGACTGAAGTAGAGCGAGCCGCCATCGTGATCGATGTCCGCGAGGGCGCCACGCTCGACCGCCTGCCCGAGATCCTGAAAAGCATCGGGAAGTTGCTGCGCACGCGCGTGGTCTATCTTGACGCGCAGGATGCGATTCTTGTCCAGCGCTACTCCGAGACGCGGCGTCCGCACCCGCTCGGCCGCTCGGAAACGGTCTGGCGCTCTATTGTCGAGGAGCGGCAACTGCTCGATCCCATCCGCAACGTCGCCGACACGCTCATCGACACATCGAACTTTAACGTGCACGAGTTGCGCGCCGACATTCTGGCCCGCTTTAGCCGCGAAGACGAAACCAAACGCCTGCTGGTTTCCTGTCTCAGCTTCGGCTTCAAAAACGGCGTGCCCCTGGACGCTGACATGGTCTTCGATGTCCGCTTCCTGCCCAATCCGCATTTCGTGCCGGAGTTCCGCAAGAAAACCGGGCTCGATCCCAAGGTCGCCGCCTATGTGCGCGGCTTTCCGCAAACCAGGGAATTTCTCGATCGCGTGACCAGGCTGATGCTCTATCTGCTTCCGCACTACGTGGAGGAAGGCAAAAGCTACCTCACCGTGGCCTTTGGCTGCACCGGCGGTCAGCACCGCAGTGTGATGATGGCCGAAGAGATCGGCGAACGGCTGCGCAAGGCCGGCTACCAGGTAAAAGCCCTCCACCGCGACATCGTGCGTTAGGGAATACAATCGGTTCGCCGGAAAAACGTCTCTGCACTCGATTACCAACTCCACTGCGCGATTCCGTTCGCACGGCAATCCAGGAACAGCAGAAAGGGAAAGACCATGAAAGGTTGTCGCCGGCTCACGCCCATTTTGGCATTTGCAATCACATCCGTGGCATTTGCGCAGCAGGCCGCGCCGCCGCCCGCGCAAAGCGCTCAGTTGCTCGCCGCGGCAATGCAAGTTATCCAGAAGGAACTCAACTCCGTGGGCAAGCTCAGCTTTGTGGTTGATGTGTCGAATGCGGATGAGAAAGGATCGTCTCAGCTCAGCGAACAGGCGAGCAAAGTGATTGCCGACCCTGCTACCTGCACGATCCGGTATCACTGGTGGGAATCGGTATCTGGCAACGTGGTGGACGATGAAGACATGTCGATCAGCCTGCGCGATGTGCTGGGCGTCTCGACGATGTCAGCCGAAGAGTCTTGGAAGAAAGAGGCTGAGAAGGAGGGGGCGACCCCCGACGAAATGAAAGTTTATTACGAAAAATTCGATCCGCCTATGTTTATCGTTGCCATGCGAATGGCTGGAGACAACGGGGAAGGATTCACGTTCACCGATCAAAATCAGGCAGGCCGTGTTGGCCAAGCCGTGGCTCAGGCCGTGTTGTTATGCGGCGGCAAGAACGAACCGTTCTAAGCGCGCAGCGGGCAGGCGAGCCAAATCAACGGGCCGGTAGCTCATCCAGCCAGCGCGCCAGCGCATCCTCATATTGCTCGCTCGTGTCCCCTAAAGGATTGATCCACACGATCATCTTTCGCGCAGCCACCTGTGCGTACGCCCTTGACTTCTCGTCCTGCATCGGCCTCTCAAACCACAGCACCGGAATCCGCACCGCTGCCGCCGCCGCATCCAGATCGTACCGGTCCCGAACCAGCAGCCGCGCCGGAACCAGCCGCGCCCGCGCATCGTTGAAGATCGCGTCCATCGGGGCCGCCGTGGGCAATTCCACCACCACCCCCGCAAACTCCGCGTGCTCCGCGCCAACTTCCAGAGCCAGATTCGCGCCCAGCCCCGTGCCAACCAACACAATCGTTGCGGGATCGACGTGCCGGGTCCCCTCCAGGTATTTGAACGCCCATTCGGCATCCTGGAGCCAGAGTGCTTCGCTGGGCCGTGCGAATTGGCTCTGCCCGTAGCCGCGATAGTCAAAAGCAAGCACGTTGACGCCCACGGCGTGCAGCCGGGCCAGCGCGTCCACCGTGTCTCCCAGATTTCCGTCTTGCCCGTGCAGGAAAATCACGGTGAAGCGGCTCGAAGCAGCTCCGGGCGCGGCGGGAATCCACCAGCCCCTGAGCCGCGGCTCGCCGGCCTCCGTAGTAGCGAGTGCTACGGGATCGAAAGCCAATCCCGCGCTGGCCGGCGTGCGCTCGACCGCCGCCGCCGGATGATACAGCAACTGCCAGCTCCCTTGCCAGAAAAGCAGGCACAAGGCACACCATCCGCACAACGCCGCCGCCCCGATCGTCAAAGCCACGGCGCTCACCAGCCACCGGCCCGAAACACGCGGCGCTCCCGCCGCTTCCGCGCCCGGTCGTTTCCCCGCGCGGCCGCCCTTGGCGCTCGCCGGAACCCTCCGCGCTACGATCTCCAGCCGTGTTTTTTTGCCCGGCATCAGGCCTGTTCCCCGCCATCTGCTCCAAGGAGCGGAATCAACTCCATCCTACCTGTGGCCGTTGCCGGCCGCACCTGCGCTCTGGTGTATATTTCTCTTGGGTGATAACGATTACATCGATGGGAGACAATCATCATGGGAACGGGAAATCAGGAAGCAGCAAAACCGGCGGCAACTGAGGTGTTGCTGGTTACAAGTGGCGATCTGCGCCTCTCGGCCAACCAGGAATGCTGGCCCGCGCAGCGCGACATGGAAGAAAAGCTCACCGCTGCGTTCGCGCGCAAAGGCTACTCCCTCGTCCGCGCCCATCCCTATAACGAAAAGGAAAAGCACGGCTTCATCTCGTCGCAGCGCATGGGCATGGATGTCTTCATGAATATCCATCCTCAGGCCCGGCTCGTCTTCGCCACCGCGGCCTGGCAGTACTCGCATCACGTCCTTCCCGGTCTGCGCAGCCACCAGGGCCCGATCCTCACCGTCGCCAACTGGTCCGGCCAATGGCCAGGACTTGTCGGCCTGCTCAATCTCAACGGCTCTCTGGTCAAGGCCGGCAAACCGTTCTC
Source organism: Acidobacteriaceae bacterium (assembly GCA_003171315.1). Classification (GTDB taxonomy): domain Bacteria; phylum Acidobacteriota; class Terriglobia; order Terriglobales; family Acidobacteriaceae; genus Telmatobacter. The sequence continues at coordinate 3,392 of PMYE01000155.1, read as the reverse complement.
CTCCATCTGGAGCAAGGACTTCACCGACGCATACTTCCTCAACGCGCTCGACGAGTGGCTGCGCGACGGCCGAATCACTCACGACCTCTCCCACGTCCACGCGCTCGACCGCGGCAAGCTGCCCGCCGCCAGCGCGCAGTTGGGCGCCCAGCTCGCCTCCGCTCTCAGGCGCCGCAAGGCCATCATGGGCATCTTCGATGAGGGCTGTATGGGCATGTACAACGCCATCATCGACGACGAGCTGCTCAATCCAGCGGGCGTTTTTAAGGAGCGGCTGAGCCAATCGGCTCTGGTCGCCAGAATGCGCACGGTCAGCGGCGCCGAGGCGCGCGGCGTCTACGAATGGCTTGTGACCAAGGGCGTCAAGTTCGACTTCGGCAAAGACCCCGCCACCGAGCTCACGCTCGATCAGGTCCTCGATCAGTGCAAAATGTACATCGCGGCGGTTCGCATCGCCTGCGATTTCGGCTGCGACCTCATCGGCATCCAGTATCAGCAGGGACTCAAGGACATGGCGCCCGCGTCCGACCTCGCCGAAGGCATGTTGAACAACGCCGATCGCCCGCCGGTCTTCGCCGAGGGAAGCAGCAAGGAGCTGTATCCCGGCGGACCGCTCCCCCACTTCAATGAAGTCGACGAGTGCGCCGGAGTCGATGCGCTCGTCACCAACCGCTGCTGGAAGGCCCTCGGCCTCGATCCCTCAACCACTCTTCACGATGTCCGCTGGGGCGAGCACTACAAGGGGCACGGAGGCAACGGCTCTGGCGAGATCGACGACTTTGTATGGCTCCTGCAGATCTCCGGCGCTGCCCCCCCCAATCATTTCATCGGCGGCTACGCGGGCGCGGCCTGCGAACGCCAGCCCGCCATGTACTTCCCGCTCGGCGGCGGATCGCTCAAAGGCGTTGGCAAGCCGGGCGAGATCGTCTGGAGCCGCGTCTTTGTCGAAGGCGGCGCGCTGCATTGCGACATCGGCCGCGGAACGGTCGTCGAGCTGCCTGCCGCTGAAACCGAACGCCGCTGGCGCGGGACCACGATTCAGTGGCCCATCGTCCACGCCATCCTGCACGGCGTCAGCCAGAATCAGTTCATGGCTCGCCATCGCGCCAACCACATCAATGTCGCCTATGCGCCCTCGGCCGAGATTGCGGACAAAGCCCTCGTAACCAAGGCCGCCATGCTCGCAGAACTCGGCGTCCAGGTCCACCTCTGCGGCGTGACGCAGTAGATGCGCAACCCCGTCTTTCCATTCGCGTTCTCATCCTTGCGGCGCTCTTTGCCGCAAGGATGAGAACGCGTAAAGCACAATGTGGGTTCAGCCTGAAATGGAGAGCTGGAGGAAACCTCTATTTCGGCTGGCCATCATCGTCAAAACCAAGGAACGGATGGAGGATTGGATGGAAGACGATGGACGCAAAGGTACCGGCCAATTCGCTGGTGCCAATCCCCTGACCCACAGTGACGAACAGTTGGTTTGTCGCCCCATTGTTTGTGGTTCCGCCGCCGAAGGCGATTCCCCAAAGGTTGTTGAGGATAATCGGCCTCCTGAACTCGTCTCGTATCGTACCCATGAACCTGCCGGTGTTAGGGTCAAACCCGTTGATGGTGCCGTCGACTGAGTTGTTTGAAACCAGCAGCGTATTGCTCAGCGGCCCAAAATTGCTGGGAGCGAGGGCAATGCCCCAGGCCTGATTGAGCGGCAGTCCCCGGACCAGTGTCTTCACGAAAGTGCCATCCTCCTTGAAGACGTCGACGTAGCCGCCGGCGCCGACGTTTGGTACGGCATACGTGACGTAAACCATGCCATTGATGTCCTGGACGCCAAATACCGAGTAGGTCGATGGGATCGCCGGATCTCCAAACGACATCACCCAGTTGAAGTTGCCGTCGAACATATCGATGTGATTGTTGGTGTTGTCCGCCGCGTAGAGGAAATTTCCCGAGGGGTTACTGGTGATGGCCAAGCCTGTGTAGCTCGCCTTGCCGGCCGAGTTGTCGACCACGAGAGTCGCCAGGTTCTTGTTCAGGCCCGGCCAGGCGCTGATCGTGCCATCCAGCGTGGCAAAGATGAAAGACGAGGCCACGCCTGAAACCTGGAAATCCGTCTTCGATCCGGTGTAAACGATTCCCGTCGGTGTGCCAGGGCCGTTTGTGCCTGTCGCCTCGACCGGTCCGTTTCCGGCGGTGGGAATCACAACTTTGAGTGCCTCCTGAGTTCCGGCTGCATTGTAGAGAGTCGACCAGCCGGTGTCGTTATCGGCGATCCACCAAGGAGAACCGGCGCTCCGAGCCAGTCCCCAGGCATTGGCCAGCAGTGGATCGATGGTCGGGGCATGTGAATCGACCTGGTTCGAAACCAGGTTGGTTAGTTGATATTGTGCCTGGGCCAAGGCCGGAACCATGAGAAGAACGAGGCCGAGGCAAAGGGCGACTGCGATTCCGCGAATCTGCATACTCATTTCCTGCATCGTAATTTCTCCTTGAGGGGAATTCTGGAGTTGGGGGAGGCCGGACCATCTGTCTGTGCAATTGGGCACAGATACACCTCTGACTCGCTAGCCATGTGATCGTAAGCAGAGCAACGACCCAGATTTGTCATGTAATTGTCACCGGTTTGCAAATTTCTCGTGACTGGAATTGCCCCGTGACATCCTATTCCGCTGGCGAATTTGAAGTTTGCGAGCAAGAAAAGGCGGCAGGAAATGGCCGCCCGGCTGAAATGGTTGGCCCATACATGAAGCGGTAGCCGCGGCGGCCAGCAAGAGAGGGAACGCTTGCAGCGTCAAGCGAGAAGCTGAAAGCCAAAAGCTACCGGCTCCAAGCTCCCGGCTCTTTTCACTGCCGCATCTCTTCTGCTGTCACTGCCGCTGCCATCTCCTGCGCCGCGGGAAGGATGCCCATCTCCTCGTAAATCGGCCGCACCACGCGCCGCAGCCCCGGCAGCCGCGTAAAGAACCACGCCGCGCCCATTACCACCACCAGCCCGTTGATCGTCACCGTCCACTGCGCGCCGGTCAACACCATTCCCGTCATACTCCAAATCGGCGTCGGCGGAATGGCGTGCGCCATGGTTCCTGCCAGCAGGCTGCCGAACGGCGCCATCCCCATGAAGGCCATGGTGTAGTAGCTCATCACGCGCCCGCGCTTGTCTTCATCTGTCAGCGTCTGGATGATCGTATTGCTCGCCGCCATGCCCTGCATCATGCCCATGCCCGCCACCAGCACCATCAGCATCGAAAGCCAGTAGACGTGCGATAGCCCAAAGCCAACCAACCCCATTCCAAAGACGGCTGCGGCAATCGGAATCATGCGGATCAACCCGCGCACGCTTTTGCGCGCCGCCAGCGACAGCGCGGAGATGAGCGCGCCCACCCCCATCGCCCCCATCAGGA
>PMYE01000143.1 GCA_003171315.1 Acidobacteriaceae bacterium | reverse complement strand
AGTTGACGCGAACCCCAGTGAGCGGCAACCTTCGACACAATTGGGCACTCTACAGGATTGGGAGAAATGCCTTAAGTCCCCGCCTTCCCTGGTCCCTGTTCCCTGTTCCCAGCTCCCTGCTTCTTCACGTATCTCCGCCCCCGCACCTCGTACTCCCCGCTCACAACTCGCGCAATCGCCTCGGTGTACGCCTGGTGCTCCTCAACGAGAATGCGATCGGAAAGCGAGTGCGCATCGTCCGTCTCCATCACCGGAATCGCCCGCTGCACCACGATTGCACCGTGATCCAGCTCCTCGTCGACAAAGTGCACCGTGCAGCCCGTCACTTTCACGCCGTAGTTGAACGCCTGCTCCTGCGCGTCGAGGCCCGGAAACGCCGGCAGCAGCGAGGGATGAATGTTGAGAATGCGATGGGGAAACGCCGCCACAAACTGCGGCGAGAGCAGCCGCATATAGCCGGCCAGGCAAACCAGGTCCACGCCGTGCGCCCGCAGGCAGGCGATCACATCGGCGTCGTGCTCCGCGCGTTTGCGACCCTTGGAAATAAAGACCGCCGTGGGCAGCCCCATCTCGCGCGCTGCCTTTAGCCCTGGAGCCTCGGCCACGTTCGAGATCACGATCGCGATCTCGGCGCCCTTCAGCCGTCCCGCGCGAATCGATTCGGCAATGGCCAGAAAGTTCGACCCACGGCCCGAAAGCAAGATGCCCAGTCGAAAGGGCGGGCGGCGAGTTGGCGAGTTGGCGACGGATTCCACGATTACCAAGCCAGCGCATTTAGTGGGGTTCGCGAAGCTAGCGGAGTTCGTCATCGAGCAACGCGAAGTGCCCCGAATTCTATTCTGAAACTCTGAAGTGCGCGAAACTAACTCCGCTAACCCCGCCAGTTCCGCTGACTCCGCTGCTACGTGTACTGCACCCGGCGCTCGCCCTTCACCAAGCGGCCGATCACGTAGAACTTCTCCTCGGCGCGGTCCAGCAGGTTCTTGGCGCGCGTAAACTTCGCCGCTGGAATGGCCGCAATCAGCCCGATGCCCATGTTGAATGTGCGCATCATCTCTTCCTGCGGAATGTTGCCCAGCCCGCGCAGGTGCTCGAAGATGGGCAGCACCGGCCACGAACCGATCTCCACCTGCGCCGTCACTCCCTTGGGCAGAATGCGCGGCAGGTTCTCGGTAATGCCGCCGCCGGTGATGTGCGCCATGCCCGCGGTCACCCCCGCCGAGACCAGTTTCTGAATCACGTGCAGATAGCAGCGGTGCGTTTTGAGCAGCTCCACGCCGGCCTTTTCCCGGATGGCCGTCACGTACTGCGTGGGCCTGTAGCCGCCCACCTCGAACAGCAACTTGCGCGCCAGCGAGTAGCCATTGGTGTGCAACCCCGTCGAGGGCAGACCGATCAGAACATCGCCCGGCTTGATCCCCGCGCCCGTCACCATCTTGTCGCGGTCCACCGCGCCCACAATAAACCCCGCCAGGTCGTACTCGCCGTCGGCGTAGAACCCCGGCATCTGCGCCGTTTCGCCGCCAATCAGCACGCATGCATTCGCCCTGCAGGCATCGGCTAGCCCGCCTACCACACTCGCCACCACTTCCTCGTCCAGCTTGCCCGTCGCCAGGTAATCGAGGAAGAAGAGCGGCGTGGCTCCCTCGACGGCAATGTCGTTCACGCAGTGGTTCACCAGGTCCACGCCCACCGTCTGGTGCAGCCCCAGCTCGAATGCCACCCTCAGCTTGGTGCCCACACCGTCCGCCGAGCTCACCAGGATGGGGTTCTTCCACCGNNTTGCGGTTAAAGGTCTTTTGCGCCAGGTACTTGATGCGCTCCTTGGCGCGTTCGCCGCTGCGCAGGTCCACCCCGGCATCGGCGTAGGTCACGGATTTGGTCGTCGTCTCTTGAGGCACGGCCCGGCTTTCTTTTCGGGAGGATGCTTCGGCACGCATGAGCCGGAAAGCAGAATTCTAGCAGCATTTGCACCCGGCATTTCCCACAAATCCGCGCGCCGCGTTACCAGCCATCCCATACCGGCGGAGATCTGTTCCCGGCGGCCGGGCCACCCTGCCGTGCTGGCTGCCGGCTCCGGGAAGGCCATCCGTGAACTGTGCTGGAAGCCGCGTTACACCGAGCTCGACGAAATCGTCCGCACTGCGTGGGTCTGGCGCCAGAAGCGCTACGCGGGATAGACTGGGCCGCTGCGCGGAATCGCGCGACCGCTATGCTGCCTTGCTCCCTGTAAAATCACACCATGCCGATCTCGCGCCAGCAGGCTCTGGATTACTTCCGCTCCCCCGACCTGATCGGACTGGGATTCGAGGCCGATGCCGTGCGCCGCCGCCTGCATCCCGAGGGCGTGGTCACCTACATCATCGATCGCAACATCAACTACACCAACTTCTGCACCGAGTACTGCACCTTCTGCGCCTTCTACCGTCCGCTGCCTCGCGCCGGCAAACCCGATCCGCGCAGCGACGAAGGCTACATCCTCGACTTCGAGACGATCTACTCGAAAATCGCCGAGACCGTCGAGATGGGCGGCACCGGCGTGCTGATGCAGGGCGGCATTCATCCCGATCTCAAGATCGACTGGTTCGAGCGCCTCTTTCGCGGCATCAAAGAGCGCTTTCCCGCAATCTGGCTGCACTGCCTGTCGGCCTCCGAAGTGCTGGCCATCGCCGGGTACTCCTCGCTCGACCTGCGCACCACCATCGCGCGCCTTCGCGACGCCGGCCTCGACTCCATCCCCGGCGGCGGCGCGGAGATTCTCGACGACGAAGTCCGCCATCGCATCGCGCGCCTCAAGTGCGACACCCAGGACTGGGTCAGCGTGCACCGGACGGCGCATCAATTAGGCATGCGCACCACCGCGACCATGATGTTCGGCGTGGGCGAGAGCTACGACCAGCGCATCAATCATTTTGAAGTGGTGCGCCGCCTGCAGGAAGAGACCGGCGGCTTCACGGCCTTCATTCCCTGGAGCTTCCAGCCCAGGCACACGGCGCTGGGCGGGCTCGGCTGGGACGAGGCAACGTCAGTCGAATATCTCAAGGTTCTCGCCATCTCGCGCCTCTACCTCGACAACATCGAGAACGTGCAGGCCAGTTGGGTGACGCAGGGATTGAAGGTGCTCGAGCTCGGCCTGCACTTCGGCGGCAACGACGTGGGCTCGGTGATGCTCGAAGAAAATGTGGTCCGCGCGGCCGGCACGTCGAACTGCACCACCGAAGAAGAGCTGCGCCGCATCATCCGCGACGCCGGATTCAAGCCCGTCCAGCGCGACACGCTCTACCGCACGATGTTTTTGAACTGATTGGGTCTGAGGGCTTGCGTGATGAACGAACAGCTCTTGCTTTTCAAGTCCGGCCAGCGGGCGAAGGACCTTGACGGCGTCACTATCTTATTTGTAAGCTCGTAAGTTATCCAAATAAATCGCGTCCCGTTCTTCGCTCTGTACGTGCTATAGGGCGGAACAGGTCGAATGAAGCCTCGGTCCGCCTGGTGATAAGGGGATCGGGTAACTCGTCATGATAGAGGTAAGCGTATGAGGATCGAAGGATTGACGTTAGCTCGTTTGTCGATGTTTGGAATTCTGGTTTGTTCGTTCATGGCCGGCTGCGGTTCGGGGTCGGGGTCTTCGACTACGCCGCCGCCGGTTACTACAACACTGCCTGCTCCCACGTTCAATCCAGCGGCAGGCACCTACGGCAGCTCACAGTCCGTTACCATCGGCGATGCCACAGCGGGGACGATCATCTACTACACAACCGACGGATCGACTCCCACCACCTCGTCGTCTGTCTACAGCGGAGCGATCACCGTTAGTTCCACCGGGACATTGGCAGCCATTGCGAAGGAATCGGGCTATACCAACAGTCCGGCAGCCCAGGCCGTTTACACCATTCAATCCGGATTGACTGGGGAGTGCACGAGCCCGGTCTGGTCGAGCAGCGCGGCCAACGGCGAAGACGGCTTTGACGAATCTGGTATCTGGTGGGTCGGCAACGACGCCTGGTACTCTGCCCACGGCCCGCAGACAATCTATGCCTGCAATCAGGGGAGCTGGTACGCGGTGTCGACCCAGACGGGGAGCGCAGTCGAGACCTATCCGAACACCGAGTACGACATCGGCGGGCGGAGCAGCCTGTCGACCGAGCCCATTTCACAGTACACCTCGATTACGTCGACGTTCTCTGAGGCATTCGCCACCACAAATGGGAATAACTGGGACGCGGCCTACGACCTGTGGATGAACGACTGGGGCAAGGAGGTCATGATCTGGAACCAATGGTCTGGAGCCCAGGCGTATTGGCCAGGGCTAAGCACTCAGGCGCTCACGCTCGACGGAGTGCCATATCACTTCTACAAGAATGGTTCCGAGCTGATGTTCTTCCGCGACACGCAGGTCGCATCCGGGTCGGTGGACATACTGGCTGCGTTGAACTGGCTCGTGACACAGGGTCTGCTGAACTCGACCGATGTGCCCACACAGTTGCAGTACGGCGTTGAGATTTGCGCGACCCCCGGCGACAGCCCCGAGATGTTCCCGGTGACCGGTGTGACGTTCAGCGTGCAGTGAGCCGGCACGGCCGGGCGGTCGATCCCATTCTCGCTCACTATAGCGGGTCTCCTGCGGGTGTAGACCAAGGCACAATCGCTAAGTGGCTTTTTCCTCAAGAAAAAGCCACCTTGAATTCCGTCCGAAATGGCTCATAGTCGCAGGAGAACCGCCGTAGTGCCGTGACTTGGTGAGCCGGTAATCGAGGCAATATTCAAGCCGCCCGGTTTGCTCCTCCCGGTTGTGCTTCCGCCAGAGCCGGCGCGCAGGCGCGCACCGAGAAAACCGGCGAAAGCAGTCCGCGCCGCCGGAACGCGCAGGCCGCGACGCCGGATTCAAGCCCGTCCAGCGCGACACGCTCTACCGGACGATGTTCTTGAACTGAACGCAGGCAAACAGGCTATCCGCATCAAAATATGGCTTGGAAAGGCAGGCCGTCCTCAGGCCTGCTGCGCGCGCGGCGGATGCACGATGAGCGGCAACAGAACCGATGCCGCCAGAATGACGGCAATCACGCGCAGACCCCCCATGTAGCTGCCGCCTATCTCCCGCATGTGTGCGATAAGAAGCGGACCGAATGCGCTCGCACAGCCCCAGGCGGTCAACATCAGCCCGTAAATCGGGCCAACGTTCGTTGGGCCGAAGCAGTCCGCAACAAAGGCCGGCATCGTTCCCGCGGCGCCCCCGTAACACATGAGGATGACGAACGAGACGAGCGTGAGCGCCGCTGCCGATGTGGTTCTGGGCATGATCCAGAAAAGGCCAACCTGAAGGAGGAACATTAGGGCAAATGTCCGCCGGCGGGTAATGACGTCGGATGCCGTAGCCCACGCGATGCGGCCAACCGCGTTTCCAATGCTGGCGATGCCTACCATGAACCCCGCGTCAATCGCGCTCGTCTTCGCAATCTCGCGAAACATCGGCGCCTCGTGCGAAATGACGGAGATGCCGGCCGAGAGGCTGAGGAAGAGCACAAGCCATAGGGTCCACCATTGCCACGTCGCCAGCGCCTCGCTCACGGTGTAATCCACCGCGCTGCGCTGTGCGGCCTGCGCGGCGCTCGGCGTCCAGCCATGCAGGTGCCATCCGGCAGGAGGATTGTGCATGAAACAGCCGGTCACAATGGTGACGATGAAATACGCAATGCCCAAATAAGCAAAAGTCGACAGCACTCCCGCGCTTTGAATCAGGCGCGTGGCCAGCGGCGCTGTCACCAGAGCTCCAGCCCCAAATCCGCTCACCGCGATGCCCGTAATCAGGCCTCGGCGGTCAGGGAACCATTTCACCAGCACCGCGACCGGAACAATGTAGCCGAGCCCGAGCCCCAGGCCCCCGATCAGTCCGTACGAAAGATAGAGCCACCACAGCTTGCCCGAGCAAAAACTCGCCAGAAAGACACCGAGGCCGTAGAGGCACCCTCCCGTCAACGCCACCACGCGCGGCCCCGCCTTGTTCATCCACAGCCCCCCGGCGAACGTCGCCATTCCCACTACGGAAATGCAGATGGTAAACGTCAGCGTCACCTGTGCGATGGACCAATGAAAGCGCTCCATCAGCGGGGTGCGGAACACGCTCCATGCATAGACGCCTCCTAGCGCCATCTGCATCAGGAACCCGGCTCCGGCAATCCCCCATCGGCTCTTGTTGGACATCGCGTGTCTCCCAGGCAGTCGGTGTTTCTGCGGTGTTGAGCTAGTGTTTCATACCTGCGATCGCCGGGCGGGATGCAGCTCTGCCGGCAGACTCTTTACCGGGGCGGAATTGAAGCAGGTGCGGCGGCAGCGACGGAGGGTGTGCCGCCCTCAAGGGGAAGGCCGGATGATCTGGCAGCGCTGCCGCCGCTCTGGGGTGGGCACGAGGAGTAACGATACGAATTCGGCGCAATGAAGACTGTGCAATTTTGACCAGTTTGCTGCTTTTTTCGAAGCGCTCGGCCCGCGCAGATCATCTATGTTTGTGTCATGACACAAGCTGCTTCGTTTTCCCTGCGCGCACTCGGCAACTCCGATCTTCAAATCACCCCCATTGGCTTTGGCGCATGGGCCGTCGGCGGAGGCGACTGGGAATTCTCCTGGGGCCCCCAGGACGAC
>PMYE01000195.1 GCA_003171315.1 Acidobacteriaceae bacterium | reverse complement strand
GCAGTGTTCGCGCAGGGCGCCCCACCGGCCCCCGCCGCGCCGGCCGCCCAACCGGAATCCCGCCCTCCCTGCCCGCATCCCGTGCTCGTGCGCGTCCACACCCGCTGCACCGCCGGTGACGTCTTCTCCGCCGACTGCCACTGCCGCGAGATCCTCGATCAATCCATGCGCATGATCGCCGAGGAAGGCTGCGGCGTCATCCTCTACCTGCACAACACCTCGCGCGGATTCGAAATCGAGCGCGCGCCCGTGCCCGCCTTCGGCCCCGAAGGAACCGCCGCCCCCGCCGGCGCCTCACCCGCTGAAACCGGCCGCCTCATCCTGCACCAGGAACTGCGTTCCCGCGAGGGCTCGCAAGCCCGCTCCGGCCGCATCCTCCGCGCCATCGGCCTCGGCGGCCAAATCCTCTCCGATCTGGGAATCCAGCGCATTCGCCTGCTCTCCAATACGCCCATGCACATCCCCGCCCTCGAAGGCTTCGGCCTCGAAATCGTCGAGCAGGTCCCCATCCCCGTCGAGGAATGTACGCGCGTCGGCTGATGCTCCACTTAATCACTCTGCTTTTCCATGAACTTACGTTCATCTAGGCGATTTTCGCCATGATTGTCCGCACAATCCCGCCTAAAACCTGTACCATTAGTTGAATTGTCTCCGGAAGGCCAATCTCGCGGGAAATTCTGTGCGCCTGCAACGCGCCGGATATTCCCAGTCAAACTGCCCGGCGACGTTCGCACTCGTACCACCAACAGAAGGGCCCAATTTACCGTATTGCAACTGCAACGCGGCATCGCCTTCATCGGGACGCCGCTTCCGATCCTCACCCCCGCATTACGACAACCCCAGAAATTGCTGTGACGCCAACCGCACCAGTGCGGCGAAAGGTTGGACAGATTGCGCGTCCATCTCGTTAATCCAAGCGACAATTCTTTTGGCACCGCGGTCATCACGCCGCGTTGGCTGTTCGTGCTTGCTGCCGCCACGCCGCGGTCCGTGGGCGATCCCGTTCTCGTCGATGAGTCGCTCGAGCAAATCGTGCCCGAGTCGATTCAGCCCGGCGACATCGTCGGCATCAGCGTGCACACCGGCAACGCCCTGCGCGGATATGCCGTCGGCCGCATGGCTCGCGGCCGCGGCGCCTGGGTGGTCTATGGCGGCATTCACGCCACCCTCTTTCCTGACGAGGCTCTCGAGCGCGGCGAAGCGCACGCCGTAGTGAAAGGCGACGGTGACCTTGCTTGGGCCAGGGTCGTTACCGATTGCCTCGCCGGCAAGCCCGAAAAGGTTTACGAAGGCGGCCGTATCGAAGGCAGCGAATTCCTCTCCGCGCGCTGGGACCTGATGGATCCCCAAAAGTATATGTGGGCCTCGGTGCAAACCATTCGCGGCTGCCCCAAGCACTGCTCCTTTTGCAGCGTCTGGCGCACCGATGGACAGAAGCCCCGCCAACGGAAGTTCCAAAACGTCGTCGACGAAATCATCACCCTGCGCCGTCTTGGCTTTCGCTTCATCGCTTTGGCAGACGACAACTTCTATCCCGTCACCTTCACTGATTTGCGCTTGGCGCGCGAGCAGGGCAACACCGCCAAGCTCGACGAGCTCACCGCCATTCGCAACGAGCGCCTCATGTTAATGGAAGAGCTGGCCAAGTTGCCCAAAGACATGGTGTTCTTCACGCAGATGACCATGGAGGCTGGCGAAGACGGCAGCTATCTCGACGCCATGCGCAAGGCCAACATCAAGGGTGCGCTCGTTGGCGTTGAAGCGGTCACTCCGGAAGGGCTCAAGGCCATCTATAAGGACTGGAACTACTCAGGAGAGGCTCTGGCCAAACAACTGCAAACCTTCAGGCAGCACGGAGTTCACGTCCTCGGCTCTTTCATCTTCGGCCTGCCCACCGACCGGCCCGCAACCTTCACCGCCACAGTCGAAATGGCGATCAAGGCCGGCGTAACCTTCGCCCAATTTGTCATGATGACTCCGTTTCCCGGCACCGTCGATTTCGGCCGATGGGAAAAAGAGCAGGCCGTCGATCCCATGATGGTGGGCGGGGTGCCCATTACGCGCTACTGGATGATTCCCACCGAAGTGCGGCCCAAAATGTTTACGCCCCATCCGACCATGAGTTCCGACGAGATTCGCGAGCGCACGCAAAAGGTGTGGGACAGGTTCTACACGTGGGGAGCCATCTGGGAGCGGTCCGCCTGCACTCCGACTCTGCGTGCGAGGCTCGGCTTCATCTTCCTCTCCAAACTCTACCGCCAGATGTATGCAGGTACGGGCATCTCCACCGACAGTGCGCGGCGAAAGAAGTCGAAGCGATGGGCCCGGTGGACCGCTCGGCAATGCAAAAAACTCTTCCAGGCGCGCCCCTTGCCGGAACTCGAAGGACCCCTATGGGAGATTGGCTTGCCCTCATTGGGCCAGCCTGCGTTTGAAAGCGTCGGCGGGCGCGAGATCAACGGCCCGTTCGTGGTGCTGCCCGACAACTAGCCCCGAAGAATCTCGCAAGCCGGCGTGTTCAAACCGGTGTTCCGCGTAGGTGGAAAATCTCTCCCCTCAGCGGGGAACCCACAAATGCCAACTCAGCAAGGCGTTCTGATCACTGACCACTGACCACTGTCTTTCACCGCGAATACACAAACGTCCCGCACAGCGTCGTCGATTTCGAGATCGCATCGAACGTGAACACCGGCATGTCGTCGCCCGAGAAGAACGCCACCTCGAGCGTCTTCCCCGTTACATACGTCGCCATCCACTGCGTGTCCTCGTCCCCGCACAGCGTGTTCTTGTGCTCGAAGCGCTGCCGCGCCGGCACGCGCAGCCGGTAAAGCGTCCCGTTGATCCCCGCATTCACGTCCGCGTCGAACACCGCGCTCACCTCCACCGGCTTCAGCGCGCGGATCGGCGCCAGCGGATAGGCGATAAAGTCGATCGTCAACTTCTCCTTGCCAATCGTTATGTCGCTCGTAATCGACGTCGCTGCCGAACTTGCCGCTCGCCAGTACCCTTGATCCGGCTCCGCCCCCGCCGCCGCGCACGACAAAAGCAGTACGCTCGCCACCACACCATGCGCCAACGGCTTCCACATCCCGATCCTTGATCTCTGTCTTCCGATCTCTCGCTCCCTATGTCCCTAGTCCCTAGTCTCTGTTTCTTTCACCAGCCCAGCACAACCGCAAACACCAGCGGCGCCACAATTGACGCATCGCTCTCGATAATGAACTTCGGCGTCTTCTCTCCCAGTTTTCCCCACGTAATCTTTTCGTTCGGCACCGCGCCCGAATACGACCCATAGCTCGTCGTCGAATCCGAAATCTGGCAGAAGTACGCCCACAGCGGCACATGCTCGCGCTGCAGGTCCTGGTGCAGCATGGGCACCACGCAAATGGGAAAGTCGCCCGCAATCCCGCCGCCAATCTGGAAAAATCCCAGCGGCGCCGTCTTCGTAGTCTCCGTGTACCACTCGGCGAGTACCATCATGTACTCGATGCCCGTCCGCACAGTGTGCACCTTCTTCACGTCGCCCGTGATGCAGTGTCCCGCATACATGTTTCCCAGCGTGGCGTCCTCCCAGCCCGGCACGAACATGGGCAGATTCTTCTCCGCTGCCGCCAGCAGCCAACTGTCTTTGGCATCGACCTGGTAGCTCTTCTCCAGCACGCCCGACAGCAGAATCTTGTACATAAATTGATGCGGAAACCACCGCTCTCCGGCCTTGTCCGCCTTCACCCACTCCGCCAGCACCTCGTTCTCAATCCGCCGCATCGCCTCTTCTTCGGGGATGCACGTGTCCGTCACGCGATTCATGTGCCGTGCAAGCAGTTTGGCCTCGTCGGCCGGAGTCAGGTCGCGATAGTGTGGCACGCGCTCGTAATAATCGTGCGCGACAAGATTGAACACGTCCTCTTCCAGGTTCGCCCCCGTACAGCAAATCCCGTGAATCTTGTCCTGCCGGATCATTTCGGCCAGCGACAGCCCCAGCTCCGCCGTGCTCATCGCGCCGGCAATGGTCACGAACATCTTCCCGCCCTCGGCCAGCAGCTTGTTATACGCCTCCGCCGCATCCACCAGCGCCGCGGCATTGAAATGACGGTAATGATGCTTGATGAACTCCGTGATCTGCCCCATAACTTTTCGCTCCAAATTCTCAACCTAACACAATGAAATCGGGGTCCTGTGAATCGCGAGGAATCACGCTTTAAATGCGTCCAAAGCACAATAAGGGGGTACCCCGCGCCTCGATTTCGAGACCCGGGATATCTCAACAGCACATTCCGCACAAATCGGGCTGGAAGCTAGGAGCGGGAAGCTGCCTCTCCGAGCAACTCGTTCACCTTCGTCATCACAGCAAACGCATCGGCCACGTACACCACATCCGCCTTGCCCCGCGTCCATCCGCAGTTCGCGTCGAGCGACACGGCTCGCCGCTCGCCAATGAACCGCCAGCCGACGACGTGCGGCTCCTCGCCGTGGCAGCAGGTGGCCAGACCCTTGGGATGCCGTGGCGTGGAGCCGGTCTGCCCCACCTGGTTGAGATGCGTCAAAAACGGCAGCACCGGCTGCCCCTCGCCGCCCTGATCCACCAGCGACTTCGAGCTGCCCAGCGACGCGCCGGAGAGATGAAGGAATCTGAGAATCAGATTTCCCGCCTCTTCCACATGCACCTGCCCGTCCGGCTGCTTCTTCGTCCATCCCGCTCCCGCAACAAAGAGCAATTTCGCGTCGGGACGGATGGTCTGCTGATCGAGCTTCGGGGCGCGGAAGCCAGTCACCTGCGTGCGCATCTCCGGCAGCTCGGCGGCGATGGCAATTTCGTCCGGTTGAGCGTGCGGCCCCTCACCGGCGTAGGGCGCGTGCGTGCCGGCATCCAGAAGCAAAAACCACGGCCGCTTGTCGCGCGTGATGACCGCTTCGATGCGGTGGCGATAGAACCATCGTGTCGCTTCCACGGCTTCCGCGCCGCCGATGGCCGTAATGTGCGTGTCGATTGCGCCGCCCACACGTGCGGCCACCACGGCCATCACGCGCGCAAAGCGCGAGCTATCGGGTGCGACAACGATCGCCGGCATCGCCGCGCGGCAGATCTCCGTGCACGCGGCGGCATCCGATGCAAACCGCGCCTGCGCGAACGCCTCGCCCTGAACGGCCAGTAGTCGATTCGCCGCGCCCGCCACCTGCGCCGCGGCGTGGCTTGCGTGTTTGGCGACGATACCGATCGCGAGCTCCGCGCCCAGACGTGCGGCGAGATCGACGCCGGCGGTGACGGCTTCAAGCGAGGCCTTGGTGAGCGCGGAGCCGGTTTCGTCGGCATGCGTGAGTACGAGAATGGATTCCATTGTTTCTCCTGGGCTTTCAGCCTTCAGCTCTCAGCTTTTGTCTTGCGCGTTTTTAGCTGACGGCTGATAGCTGAAAGCTGATGGCTATCTGTTGTCTTTCTCGATCCACTCCACGATCTCGCGCGCAATCTCCTCCGCGCTCAGGTTCTTCTCGACGCGCGTCTCGCGCTGCTGCCTGGGCAGGTTCACTGCCACATACTTCAACCCGTTCGCCTCGAGCGCCACAGACTTCGCCTTCTGCAGCGCCGGCATGATCGTGCGCATATTGGCCATGCCCACTTGCGGATTGTTCCGCGGCTCCGGCAGGTTGCCCGTCGCCCAGCCCAGTACCGCGGGCGCGCCCGCGCAGACCGACACCTGATGCTTGCCGCCCTCCACGCGCTCCAGCACCTCGAACGATCCGTCCTCGCGTAGCGTAATCTGGTCAACTCCCTGAAACTGGTCCACGATGCCCAGCCGCTCGCCCACAAGCTGCAGCGTCACGCCCGCGCCCCGCGTCGCCGACTCCCATCCTCCGAAAACGAGCAGCCGCGCCCGATCCAGCCCCGGAATCGCCTCAATCGCGTCCGCCAGCGCCGCCGCCGTCGCGTGCGCATCCGGGAAGCCGCCGATCGGTCCGTCGACCGGAACCAGCTCGAAGCCCACCTTCTGCGCCACGGTCATCATCACTTGCTGCAGCTTTGCCTTTGGCCCCAGCGAAACCAGCCAGACCTTGCTCCCGGGATTCTTCGCCGCGAGGCTGGCGGCTTCGTAGAGCGCGCTCGCCGCCCATGGATCCAGCACCGCGGGCAGCACCATCTCGTTCTTGATCCCCGGCCCGTTCGGCCCGGTCGTTGGTTCCAGCGTCTGCAGCGGGTCGGGCGCCATCCCCGCGCAGACGACGATGTGGAGAACATTTGCCATTATTCTTTTCCTTTTCCTTCTTTACTACAAAGCTATCAACTCAAAAAATGTTGTCATCCTGAGCGGAGTTTGGCGCGCTCTTTGCGCCAAACGAAGTCGAAGGACCTGCGGTTGCTATTTGTTTCCGAGCCCTGTTGCTACACGAAACTTAAGACTTGCATATGCTAAGGCAATATCTGCGGCGAGCATCCTTTCGGTGCTGGCAGCTATGACATTCGACGAAACATGGATAGGGCCTTCATTTCCGCCTTGAATAGTGACGGAAACACTCGCTACATAACCTCCACGAAACTGACCGACCACAACATCTAGCTCAATGTTCTCTCCATTTTGTGGGCAGGTTTCCAGAACCACGTTAGATGTATCTGGACGCAAACTGTTCGTGGCTATCTGTTGGATGCGACTGACCGCTGCTTTTGTGATAGGCAGTACCGCTCCCCCTGGTTGTGACGCCATAATGGATCCCGACCCTTCGCTATCTACCCAAACGCAAACTCCCCCCTTCGACTTAGACTGGGCGGCTGCGCTACTGCCAGTAAGAACGACCAACAAAAGCACAAACAGGATTTTCTTCAAGGCGTGTCTCCGATCTGAGCTGTCTAGCAAAATTCCAGAGAAAATGTTTATGTCCGAGATCGTTTGGCGGTTTTCATTGACAATTCGGACGAAAAGCAACCGCAGGTCCTTCGACTCCGCTTCGCTCCGCTCAGGATGACATCATTAGGGGCGGTGCATCAGGATGACAGCATTCGGGGCAGTGCAAGCTTTCAGGATCGTTCGGCATCGTTCGGATACGATCATAACGCCAGCAATTCAATTCTCAGCCGAGTGTAAACCGCCCGAGCCGGCCACGAACTCGATGTTGCTGCGCTCGCCGTCGGGCGACTGCGCGCAGTTCCACAGGCACGCGCCGCAGTGCACGCACTTCTCGCGCTCGAACGCGGGCGCGCCGTCATCGCCCAGCGTGAGGGCCTGGCCGGAACACATCGCGATGCAAGTCTTTTCCCGGCACTGGATACAACGATTTCTGTCCAGAAAAAGTACGTGGTCCGCGAAGCCCGGCATGGCCTGTACCTTGCCGCCCATCAACAACGCATCCTGCTGCGTCACCAGCAGTCGCCCGTCAAAGGGAATCTCCGGCCATCCGCGCGCCGTCATCAGCGCATCGTGCAGCGGCCGGCCGTCGGCAACGGCGAGCGCAGCGGCCTCCCTCAGCTTGAGGCCCGCTTTTCCATACGCTCCGAACCGGCGTATCTGCTTCGGCGCCGGTGGAATGTGCGCCGCAAGCGAGAGCCGTCCGCCGGTAAGCCCGGCGAGGCCCATCCCTAAAAGTCCGCGGACAAATCCGCCATAAAATCCGTTGCGCGCATTCTCCGCTTCGCGCGCTCCGCGCTCCACCCAGCTTGCGCGGCGGCGTTTTTCGTAGGTCTCGGACAGGTTTTGTTGTGTGAACGGTTTGCCGGCGCGCAGCAGTTCCAGCACTGCCTCGCCCAGTTGCGCGCCCGTGGTCCACGCCTCATCCACGCCCGAGCCGGTGAGCAGGTTGGTTGAGCCGGAGCCCTCGCCGATGCGCGCAAATCCGTCGCCGGCGAGGAATGGCTCGCCGTGCTTGCCCGACTCTTCGAGCGACTTGGCCCCCCACGAGCGCAGCGCGCCGCCCTTCAGGTGCTGCCACAGCAGCGGATGCTGGATGTAGTGCTGCAGATAGCGATAGACCGTGCGCCCCGGATCGCCCATCCATGAAGGCACGAAGATGCCGGCTGAAACCAGCCGCTCCGGATGCACATAGAGGAACCCGAAGATCTCCGGCTCGGGGAACCCGAAGGTGTGCCACACCGTTCCGGCTTCGAGCGCCGTGTCTTCCGGCAGCTCGATGACGAACTTCATGCCCAGCGCCCACTCGCGCCGCGCGTGACCGGCAGGCAGGCCGAAGCGCTCGTCGAGCCTTTGGCCGACCGCGCCTACGGGGCCGTCGCCCACCACAGTGAGCTGCGCGCGCACATTCATGCCGGGCATATAGCCCTCGGCCGGGATGCCGTGCTTGTCCACTCCCTGATCGGCCAGGCGAAGTCCGGCGACTGCTCGTTTTGTCCCGCCGGGGTCCTCAGGGAAGATGGGACCGCTCACCGGCGTTCCCGGCCAGATCTGGACGAGGCCGCTCGCCATCAGTTGCGAGCCCACCCACTGGTTGAACTGGCCGATCGACAGCACCAGCCCGCCGTGCTTGTGCAGGAAGACCGGCGTCCAGGGCAGTTCGAAAGCGGAATCTTTGACCCACAGCGTTTTTCCAAGGCCAAGGAAAAAATCTCCCATGCGCAACGTGAGCGAACGCCGGCTGGCGCCGATGGGATCGAGCAGGTAGAACACGCGCTCCTGCCGGATCGGAGCCGCCATGGGAACCTCGGCGGGATCCAGCGCGGGAAAGCTTGTGCGAATTCCTTCGGCGCGCGTAACCACGCCGCTGACGCCTGCGGCCAGGTCGTCGGCGCGCTCGTAGCAGAGCACCTGCAACGGCATGCCCGGCGCAACCTTGCTTTCGAATGCGGGATCGGCGGGATTCTGGCTCCATGCCTGGGTCAGCGTGGTCAGAAAGCCGCCCGTGGCCGGACCAAAGCCTGCGCAGACGATGTCCACGTCCATCGTCTGGCGGTCGACTTCGACTGTCTGGGCCGCCGAGTTCATGCCGCTCCTGCCGCGGGATAATCCAGCGCTTCGGGAATCATCACTTTGCTCGCGGTTCCGGCGGCGCGATCCTTGGCCAGCCGCGCGCCGCTCAGGCACATCGTCAATCTGCTTTGCAGCCGGAGAAACTCGCTCGACCCCGCGCAACTCGCGCACGGACCGGCCTTGGCCGGATGGCTGCCGTCGGCCGCCAGAACATCGACTGCCATCGCCGTAATGCCAGGCATGGTCTCTTCCAGCTCCTCCAGCTCACTCGCCAAGAAGCAGTTGCGGTGTTCTTCCTCATCCCACGCCGGATGCCGGTTATAGCCGAAGACCAGTTCGGCGCAGATACGCGAAACTTCGCCTGCCGCCTGGGCGGCTTGCGTGTGGCAAAGGTCGCTCAGGAATTGCACCGTGCCGGCCAACCCTTCCGCGGCCACCGCGTCGCTTGCTCCGCGCCTCTCCAGTTCCAGCACATCGAGAATCTGGCAGCGCGAGGCCATCAGCCAGCTCAGCGCGTCGGCCAGCGCAAAGGTCACGCCCTG
>PMYE01000179.1 GCA_003171315.1 Acidobacteriaceae bacterium | reverse complement strand
GGCAAAGGCAAGACCACCGCGGCGCTGGGCACGGCTTTGCGCGCCGTGGGCTGCGGCATGAAAGTGCTTGTCCTGCAGTTCATTAAGGGCTCGTGGCACTACGGCGAGCTGGATGCCGTGGAGGAGTTCGGCGGGAACTCCATGGGCAACTTTGTGATTCGGCAGATGGGCCGTGGGTTTGTGAAAGTGGGCGGCGCGGAGCCCGATCCGGAAGATATCCGCCTGGTGCAGGCGGCGTGGGCCGAGGCGCGCCAGGCGATCGACTCCGGCGAGTGGGATTTGGTCGTGCTCGACGAGATCAACTACGCCATCAGCTACGGGATGCTGGACGCGGCGGTGGTGGCCGAGGCGCTCAAGGGCAAGCCGGAGATGGTGCACGTGATCCTGACCGGGCGCAATGCCCACCCCCTGCTGGTGGAGTTGGCCGATACCGTGACCGAGATGCGCGAGGTGAAGCACGCCTACCAGAAAGGCATCCTTGCGCAGCGGGGGATCGAGTATTAGCTGAGAGGGGCCGCGCGGGCGCAGGCTGCGGCAGCCCTGTTGTGCGGGCGGCCCAGTTACAATGGGGTTCGATATGTCGTGGTTCAAGCGCGAGGACGGCGAGTATTCCGCGGCGCCTGCCGGTAGTGGCGGGGCGGACGCGCCGCTGGCCGCGAATGGCGGCGAAGCGGGCGCCAAGAATGTGCGCACCGAAGGCCTGTGGGTGAAATGCCCCGGCTGCGGCCAGCCCATCTACAAGGCGGATCTCAAGGCCAATCTCAACGTCTGCCCCAAGTGCCAGCATCACTTCAAGCTCGGCGCGCGCGATCGCATCGCGATGTTGCTCGATCCGGGCTACGAGCTGGTTGACACGGGGCTGCGCTCCACCGATCCGCTCGACTTCACCGACGTGAAGCCGTATAAGCAGCGGCTGCGCAAGGCGCAGGAGGATACGGGCCTCGACGACGCCATTCTGAATGCCGTGGGTCGGCTGGGGCCGCACGACGTCGTGCTCAGCGCCATGGAGTACAGCTTCATTGGCGGCTCGATGGGCGCCGTGGTGGGCGAGACCGTTGCGCGCGCCATCGATCGCGCCCGCGTCACACGCACGCCGCTGATCGTGGTGACTGCTTCGGGCGGGGCGCGCATGATGGAGGGCGTGGTGAGCCTGATGCAGATGGCCAAGATCTCTACGGCGCTGGCGCAGCTCGACGACGCGCGCGTGCCCTACATCTGCGTGCTCACCGACCCCACGACCGGCGGCGTCACCGCCAGCTATGCCATGCTCGGCGACCTCAACATCGCGGAGCCCGGCGCGCTGATCGGCTTTGCCGGACCGCGCGTCATCGAGCAGACCATCCGCCAAAAACTCCCCGAGGGATTTCAGCGGTCGGAGTTTTTGCTCGAGAAGGGTTTTCTGGATGCGGTCGTGCACCGGCGCGATTTGAAGAACTACCTGATCCGCGCCGTGGAATTCCTGAAGACGCCGACGGCGGCGTAAGGCTCAACCAGATCTCCCTCATCAGCTACCGGCTACTGGCTATTGGCTACTTGCTATTGGCTATTGGCTACCGGCTTCACTGATCCTTGACCCCTGATCCCTGCCTTTTCCCCTTGCGGTCGCGCGCCGAACCCCGCCCGCCTCTCGCGCCGTAGGCGCAGCGGATTTTAGCCTAGCGCTTCAGCGTTGGGAACGCATCCCCACCCCATTTTCGAGAAATAAAGTACGCGGCGAAGCCGTGTTCAAACCCACCGCGCAGCCCGCTGGGCACCGGGGCGCCCTCTGGGCCGGGTACGGGCGTCAGACGTTAGCCCCACGGCGCAAGCCTGGGGACACCAATCCACCCATTTTCGAGAAATCAGGTTCGCGGCGCAGCCGCGCTTAACCCCTCGGCCTATGATTTGTATGAAACCTGAAAGACGAGCAGCCGGATGGAACACATCACGACCGAGCCAAATTTCGACCCTGAGAAGCTAAGGCCCGCCGAGTACATTTGCGAGCCCGACCCACGAAACACCATCATCGTCTGGCGCGACAAGGTGACCGGCGAATTCCGCCCGGCGATGGCCAGCGACCTCCACGATGCGGTCTCCGCCTTCTCCCTGCACTCAGGGGTGCCCGAAGATATCCTGCAGCACTTCGAGACCGTAAAGAATTTGTACCTCTACTCATGGTTCATCTACCGCTTCCAACCGGTGGCGGAACTCGAAAGCCTTGCCTGCCTCGAATTCGCGTTGCGCGAGCGACTGGCGGAGGAAATCGGGACGGGAAAAATCAAGGAGAAGATGCTCCGAGGTCTTCTGAAATACGCTTTCGAGAACCGTCTGATCAAGAACGAAGGCTTCGCCCGTTGGGTTAAGGCTAATGACCCCCAATGGGACCTCCTCACAGCGCTAGAAATGGCACTGCCCGAAATTAGGAATGAGTACGCACATGGAAGCTACAGCCTCACCCCAACCGCCCTCGGGAACATCGAGCTCGTCTGCGAAATCATCAACCAGCTCTTCGCGGCGCCGCCCGCGGCACCCTGAACCCCAACACTCGCCCACAGAGCGCACCCGTCTCAATCCAGGGTAGTGTCCTAATTTGCCTTTTCGGGCTAGTGCTGTGTCTGATGGTCGGGGCCGCAGTCGGCACTTGGAAGGCTTTGCCCCGGAGCGGATTAGCAAATTCAGTCTTCACTTGGATCGGTCCAGAGTTTAAGGGCGGAATCGGAAGTATCCATGACCGTCATTTCGGACGGGTCGGAATCGTAGACAGTCAATTCCCTGCAAACGGGGAGCTTCCGCGTAGGGGAATCGAACACATCTCGGTAACTTATCCACCCCGAGAAAACCAACTTTCTTTTACCGCTCACAAGGTCTCCAATAACCCCCCCGGGAGGGGAATCAGCTACTTCCAGATCAACTTCGCGCAACTCGTAACTAGCTCCAGCATCAACCACTTGGTCTTCAAATGGATACCAAGTGAATTTCTTGGGAGCGAGTTCTCCCCACGAATAGCCGATGGAGTATTTGCGCAAGAAAGCTGGACTCTTCCCGTAGTTTTTCAATACAAGTCTGACTCGCGGCTGCCTATAAAAAACCGCGGGATTCTGTCTCCCTGTGTTGACGAAAGAGAACCCGTGGACGACCAAAGTGGGAACAGCAACCCCCATCGCAGCCTTGGCCTGGATTTCGGCGGCATCGGCAACCTTTTGAGCGGCAGCCACGGAATCCTCCAGAATCTTGGTTTGGCACTCCATGTGTCCGGCCTGAGTCTGGATTCCTTTCAGGGTTCGGTACAGAAACCACACCTGCAAACTGCCAACTACGACGAGGATTCCCCCGAATCCCCAGTACGACCAGTCAGCCCAATCCTTCCCTATCGACACGGGGGGAAGTTTGCTGACCGTTACGGAATTGCCTGTATTTTCAGTGTTTGGCTTCTCTGTATCCTGGGGGGCTGGCCTTGCGCTGTTCTGTGGGAGCGAGGTCGCCGCAGACTTTCCATTACTCTTGCCCTCTCCCTGCTGCTTTTGAACATTGCCGCTACTGCCAGCGGGATTATTGGCCGTCTGCCCTGGGATTGGGGATATTGCCACCAAGAACAAAGCGAGTACCACCAGACGTTTACACATAGCGGAAATGTATCACAAAAACCTCTCGACTTGGCAGGGGATACGGTGAGACGATTTCTTCCATGCCTAAATGGTTTCGCCCTATCGCAAGATGGTTTGCCCATTGCCGCCAGCTTTCAAATTGGTGGTGGGCTGTGATCGTGCTGGCTTGGTCTGCGTTTTCCTTGGTTGATTCGCTAATCAGCCATTGGGGATCTGATTCCGTAAAAGCGGGGTGGAAAGCCGCCACCCTTCATTTTCCCTTTGGCTGGCAAACTTGGGCTATCGGCCTTCTCCTCATCGGACTCGTTTTTGTCTACGATGGAAGCTATCGGCACACCAGAGGATTGAATTCCAGGATCAAGGAGCTTTCGTGGCCGGAGAACCGTCCGCAACTTTTGTTTGATTCTTGGGGCGAAATCCCGCACGATCACCCAGAAGTAAGGTCATTCACGCGCACTGGTTCTAGCGGCGCGTATCTGGAGTATTTTCAGCGTGGTTTTTATCTGTCAAATCATGGTGGTACCGCCCACGAGATCACCTGCTTTCCCATCAAACTAGCGGACTCTGTATACGCCGTGGGTAATGTAGTTCCCCGTATTGATAAGGATGGACAGGGGTTCATGATCGTTTATATGGACATAGAACATAACGCAAAGTTCATGGAAGAAACAGAGCGATGGGACCTGCTAACGGTAATGGCCGCGCTAGAAAAGAAAATAAATGCTGCTCGCGTTGGGGAGACTTCGATTCGTGCCGAAATAGGAGTTTGCTATCGTGACGGGCGTGGAGTGTGGTACGCGAGTTTTTGCTGGCTCACTTACCGCAAAGATTTGAACAGACTGATATTCGGCCCAACCGATCAATCTAAAACAGGCTTTCTCGACAGAGCCGTCTTTAACGGATGCTTGACAAGAGACTAGTTCTTGTATTACACTTATTCAAGTGAGGCTTTATGGCGAACGTACTCAACACGGATAAGCAAATCGCGGTGATCGCGGCTCTGGCCGAAGGTTCCAGCATCCGCGCTATCGAGCGCATGACTGGCATTCACCGCGATACAGTCATGCGGCTTGGCGTGAAAGTCGGACAGGGATGCACTGCCATGATGGACGCCAAGATGCGGAACCTGCCCTGCCAGCGCCTTGAGATGGATGAGATTTGGGGCTACATCGGGAAGAAGAACATCCGGGTCAAGCCAGACGACGATCCTCAACTCGGCGACGTTTGGACGTTCTGCGCCATCGATGCGGAAACGAAGCTGGTCCCTGCGTTTCTTGTCGGCAAGCGGAACCACAGGACAGCGAACGCATTTTTGAACGACGTGGCCAGCCGGATGAAGAACCGGGTACAAATCTCGACCGATGGCCTAAGCGAGTACGCGGAAGCGGTTGAGAGGGCTTTCGGCGGCGATGTGGACTACGCCCAGATCGTGAAGATTTACGGGCATGAGCATTTCGATGAACGTCGCTATACGCCGCCAGAGGTTATCGGCACAGAGAAAAAGGTCATTACTGGCAACCCTGATTTCGACTTGATTTCGACCAGCTACATTGAACGTCTGAACGCAACGACCCGGCTGCATATGCGCCGCCTAACCAGACTCACCCATGCTTTCAGCAAAAAACTGGCGAACTTCGAGGCGGCTGTCGGGCTGCACTTCGCTTATTACAACTTCGTGCGCCGTCACAACACCCTGCGCTGCACCCCGGCAATGGCCGTTGGCGTCACGGAGTCATTCTGGAGCGTTGGAGACTTGCTGGAGGCCGTGAAGTGACGTACCTGGAAGAACTAGAACAAATCATCCATAAACTCCACGATGTTCATTCCACGCACGTCCAGAGCGTGCCAGTGAAAGAGGAATTTAAGGGCAAGATCATTTGGGAGGGGATCGTAGAAGTGTTCGAGTTGCATGGCCATCCCAAGGCTACTCATGCCTACGCTTGGAGCCACGAAACGGGCGACCCCAAGCAACCGAAGCGCAGCGTTACCGTGCTCAAGATTCCGCCAGCCGTATCGCCAGAAACCGCCGTCAGAGTTGCCATTATGCAGGAGCTAAGAGATGCCGAAACAGCCTAGGAAACCCGGACGCCCAAGATTGGCAAAGGGAGCCGCCAAAGGCAGCATTGTGCCAGTGAGATTCAGCCCAGAGGATCGGAAGCGGGTTGAAGCCGCAGCCAAGGCTAGCAAACAGAACGTCTCACAGTGGATTCGTAGCACGCTGCTTGCCACGATTGGAGGTTGAGGCTGTGGATTTCAAATTAGGACACTACCCAATCCAGAGATCGGGGCGCAAATAGACCTCAACTGACTGATAATTGAGACGAGACCATGTCGACGTTGCGCCAGCGATTCGAGTCCTTTATAAGGACTCTCGACGGATTTGAGAGTATTGACGCGCTGCTCCAGGGAGCCGATCCGAAAGGAAAGAAGCGGGCCGACTACCTCGTTCAAAACCGCCAGGTCGTGATCGAGCAGAAAGCCCTCAACTCAAACCCGATCGGAAGACCACAGAAGTTTATCGATAAGTTGGCACACGAGCGCGGTATCCGCATCTATGGGAGGGTTTCGACCGACCAGGTTTTTTCTGGACAGCCCGATCCTACCGACTTAAAACGGAGGATGGTGTTACACCTCGCAAGGGTCATAGAGGACGATGTCGCCAACGCGGACAAGCAAACGGCGAACACGAGGGAGCTGTTCAACATCCCCGAAGCATTGGGCATCCTCGTGCTCCTGAATGAGAGGGCGTCAGTACTGCGACACGATGTCATCCACTATGCGCTATGGAATTCGTTTCAGAAGAAGTGCGAGTCTGGAGCGCTGAGGTACGCAGCCAACGACGGAGTGATCGTAATCTCGGAGGCAAGTTCGCTCGCCCTCTCACAGTTCCAACGCGCCTTCCCGATCCTAAGTTTCATCAGCCCGCATAGGCGGCAGGCAGCATTCATCTCGCAATTCTCGGACATGCTGATGAAACGATGGGCGGCATTCAACAATATGCCGCTCGTGATGACGCATGCCGGTGGCAGCATGAAGTCGGCATAACTTACCGCCTACGAGGCTCGCTGCTCCAACGGGTCGATGACTGACTTGGGAGGCGGCAACCGAAGCATTATGAAACCCCGTTGACCCCAAAGGTTCGTCCGCCCGCCGCGCCGTCTCCGCTGTGCTACCCTCATCCCAAACCCGTGAGCACCGAAAAAAACAAGCTCTACTACGGCGACAACCTCGAAGTCCTCCGCATGTACGTCAAGGACGAGTCCGTCGATCTCGTCTACCTCGATCCGCCCTTCAACTCCCGCCAGGACTACAACGTTCTCTTCGCCGAAAAAGACGGCACCCAGTCCAACTCCCAAATCCACGCCTTCGAGGACACATGGGAGTGGAACACCGACGCCATGCGCGCCTACGAGCAGATCGTCGAGCAGGGCGGGCAAGTCGCCGACACCATGCGGGCCTTCAAAACCTTCCTCTTCAACACCGACATGATGGCCTACCTCGCCATGATGGCCCCGCGCCTCGTCGAACTCCGCCGCGTCCTCAAGCAAACCGGCTCCATCTATCTCCATTTCGACCCAATAATTCCAGTTTGAACCAAGCTATTCACACATATTTCGCAGAACCTGTTGACTTCGCCATTTATTTGCCTACATGATGTGAACGTGGTCAAAGCAAACCAAATCGAAACGACGAAGGTAACCCGGGCCTCCGCAGATTTATTGGAAGCTGCGGGGAGGACCAAGTTCCGAACGATCCTGGCCGACCCACCTTGGCAATTCAAGAATCGAACGGGCAAAGTTGCCCCGGAACACAGACGTCTTTCGAGATACGCCACCCTCTCACTCGAAGGCATAAAGACCCTGCCCGTTTCGGTCCTCGCGTCGGAAACTGCCCACTTGTATCTTTGGGTTCCGAACGCGCTGCTGCCCGATGGTATCGCGGTTATGAAAGCCTGGGGATTCGAATACAAAAGCAACCTCGTCTGGCACAAGATCCGAAAGGACGGCGGCCCTGACGGCCGTGGCGTCGGTTTCTATTTCAGGAACGTAACCGAGCTCATCCTCTTTGGGGTGCGTGGCAAGAATGCCCGAACCCTTGCACCGGGAAGAAGGCAGGTTAACTTTCTTTCCAGCCGCAAACGAGAGCACTCGCGCAAACCAGACGAACAATATCGAATAATCGAAAGCTGTAGCCCAGGGCCGTACATTGAGCTCTTCGCACGTGGACAAAGACGCGGATGGACAATGTGGGGAAATCAAGCCGACGAATCGTACGCACCAACTTGGAACACCTACTCAAATCACTCACAAAGCGAACCCGCACTGTTCGCGGAGCTCTAGTCAATGGGTCTGGAACTTTTTCCTGAGGCAGTACACAGAAAGTTCGAAATTGCGGAAAAGTACCACGCCGCGGCTATTCTGCACACCGACTTTTGCCCCGAATGGGACGATCTCGTAGCAATGCTTACGGACTTTACCCTGAAGCGATCTGACATCTTAACGCCAGGAGGTGGAAAGTCGCCCATTTCACGAGGAATCAATGGCTTCTTTTACGACCGCCTTTGGAAAGAACACGAGTTCAAAATCCAGGTTAAGGCGGACGATGTCGTTACACTAGCACCGACCCACCACGTCGATTATTTTAGGAACCGCATCGCCGTTGAAACTGAATGGAACAACAAGGATCCGTTCTTCGACCGAGACCTAACCACATTCCGACTGTTGTTTGAGCTAAATGTTTTGAGTGTCGGCGCGATAATAACAAGGGCCAGCGAGCTGCAAGAAATTTTCGATGAATTAGGCAAGGGGCGGTCATTCGGCAACTCGACTACACACATGGGCAAGTTAATTCCGAAGCTCAACAATCGAGGATCAGGCGGATGCCCAGTCCTCGCATTCGGCATTAAGAAGACAGCGTACGAAGCTAACGCGTAGCAAACAGCGTGCTTCACCGCGAAAAAGCCGAGATCGGCGTCTTTTTGACCTTTGACGAACCCACCCGTCCCATGCTCCGCGAAGCCGCCGAAGCGGGCCTCTACAAATCCACCGACGGAAGCACCTGGCCCCGCCTGCAAATCCTCACCATCCAGCAGATTCTCGATGGGAAGCAGCCCGATTACCCTGCGCACCGCCGCGATGCCACGTTCAAGAAAGCCCCACGTAGCCGTCCCGCCCCCGCCGAAAATCTCACCCTCCCCTTGCTTCCCGGCGAAGGTTAAAACCACCAAGGAACTCCCCGTCTGCTCCAGAGTTCGCCCTGAGTCAAGCCACAAAATCTCTAAGTCCATGCTTCTAAGCATCTTCCATTTGCCGATAATTTCCCCCTTTCGGCGCATACTCATCCCATGATCGGCGTCCAGGCCAGCGAAGCCGATGGATCCACGATCTACCGTCTACTGGCTATTGGCTACTGGCTTCACTGACCCCTGATCTCTGTCTTTAACTCCTTTGCTGTCTAGACTCTGCAAAGAAGTGGCTTTAGAATCAAGACTTTATAGCGCCAGACATGCGCCAACGGTAATTATCCCCTATAAGCAAGTGGAGGGGATAATAATGAGCATGACCACTGAAACCAGAACCACCATTGAGCCTAATAATTTCGATTGGGTATCGGCCCACGCCGCGTGCTCAGTGTCAAAGGTTTTCCACCAACTTCAGTTAGAGATCAGAACCGACATTGAGACGCGGAATCGCCTCAGCACCGAGAACGAGAAGAGCAAATACTTCTACACCTGTGCCTCTAACGGAAATAGCCTCTCGGTGTTCATTGAATCCCAGTCCGTAGAGGTGGAGGGAATAGGCGTAAGATTCACGCGCACACCCAAAGGCATCGACGCGTACTCATTGGCAGAGAGGCTGCTATTCAGCGGCACTGTGACCCTCTCGAACGATGGGCAATGCCGAATCAAGGTCGGCGAGATCGAATATAACTTCTGGCAATTCCGAAAGCTAACCCTTGAGGATGTGTTCTTCACGAACGTAGCGAGGTGGCGTCCATGAACCGCTACCAGAGCATTAAGCCGGAGCAGAAGTACACCGTCCGGCAGTTCGACCGCGAGTTCCCTGCCGAGGATGCCTGCTTGGAGTACGTCAAGGAACGGCGCTTTCCCGGAGGAATAGCTCTCTGCGTAAACTGCCGGAAGGAACGCAAGCACTACCGCGTCTCAGGCCGCACGTCCTACGCCTGCCATGCCTGCGGGAACCACATCTACCCCCTCGCCGGAACCATCTTCCACAAGTCCACTACCAGCCTCCGCACGTGGTTCTATGTCATCCGGCTCATGGCGTCCACGCGCGTCGGAGTGAGCGCCAAACACATCCAGCGCGAAACCGGCGTGACCTACAAGACGGCGTGGCGCATGATGAAACAGATTCGCAAGCTCATGGGCGAGAACATTACCCTGAATGGCCCGGTCGAGATGGATGAGGCGTACTTCGGCGCACCCGACGCGAACAAGCACCGCCACCTACTCCGCCAAGACTCCAAGGCTACCGTCTTCGGCATTGTCGAGCGCAGGGGCCGCGTCGTGGCCCGCGTGCTGCCCGATGCCTCCAAAGACTCCATCCTGCCCGTGGTGGGCGAAGTCCTGCCACCCAAGACCATGATCTATTCCGATCAGTCCGCTACTATCGAGCAAGTCCGCTGGATGGGCCAGAGCCATAAGCTCTCAACCGTGAACCACTCCGAGCGATACGTGGACGGCTACGCCCACACGAATACCATTGACGGGTTCTGGAGCCTCGTAAAGCGGGGAATCAAGGGCGTTTACTATCAGGTCGGCATCGGCTATTTGCAGTCCTACCTGAACGAGTACGCCTTCCGCTACAATCGGCGCAAAGTCATGCGCCCGATGTTTTCTTTGCTGGCAGAGCGGACGACGATGCAGGTTTGCCCTTCCGCACGGGAAGAGAGGCTTTTGGCACGACCTGAGTAGTGCAGGCGCGGTCTAGTAGGTCGTGAAAGGCTTTGCGGCTGGGGGCGGGAATGGGTTTGTCTCTCTTCATGCTAATTTCCTCTGGACCAGCAGCGGACCCGTTAAAGTTCCGATCAATTCTCGCTCTGATACTAGCGACCCAAGAGCGCATGTAGAAGTCAGCCGCAAGCGAGATTTTGTAATCTCTACATCCGGCAAATCAACTTGAAAATGCAGCCATCCTTCGCTCTTGGCTGTGCGAGAAAGAGAGGCAGTCAAAGGGCGTATGTCCCGATATTCGCCCTTGCGGCCTACCGCATAATCGTTTCTCTCGGCAAAATGCCACATTGCAACGTCGTCTATCGCTCTCGCAGGAGTCGATACTCCGTGCCAGATCAATTCTGCCACGTATTCAATTTGAACCAGTGCTGGAGATCGAAGATGTGCCGATGCCTGAATGAAGATGTCTCCATGCTGCCAAGGTCTCCCTAAATCTCCGGTTCGGGTTCTAACGATTCCCTCGATAGCCAAATCAATCTTTAATGGGCCGTTGTTTGTGTCCTTGAAAATGGGGTGGAACCACTGAATCACTGGCACGAGCAACATCAGCGCACCAGCTACCGCCAACCCGATCACTAGGACCGGATGCGGCTTGATATGCTCCGGCCATGCCGCAGTGGCAAGAGTCAACGCAGCGGCTAACACCCACGCACCCACACCGCCAATGAGTCCCGCTCTCCCCATGCCCTAATCGTACCTTGACTTGCCTTGGGCGGTATTATGGGAATCATCGCGGAGGCTGCAATGAACCAAGAAGAACAGGAAAGAATGATCCTGCTGCTGGCGCTGTGCAAGCTCATGGGAATACCCAAAGATGTCATGACTGTTCGGGAAGCTCTGAGCGATGCGCGGATAGCGGTTGATCGGCTTGAACAGGCAACAAATCCATTCGGGCTGAATCCGCCCCGGTAAAGCCCCCCGGCGACGCAAGGCCAAGCCAACTCTGCGCTCGGAGGAGAAGTTGAATCTGGCGCTGTGGCTCGTACTGAGACAGGTAACTGAGTAGATCGGAAAGGCCCGCATCCTTCGACCTCACAGTGATACACACACCCCCACTTGCCTTGGGGGGATAATTACCGCGCCAACCCCATGAATCCAGGGAACTTATTTTCAGAGATGGGGGGAGGGGGGGCCCCCCCTTAAATATGACCTATAAGTCATATGGCCCGCGGAGAAGCGAACGCTTGGAGCCAAAATCGGCGAACTTCGAACGAAAAACTGAAAGCTGATAGCTGAAAGCTGATGGCTGAAAGCTGAAAGCTACGCGCCAGCGTAGGCGATCCTTCCTTCGCTCACCGTCCAGCGCACCTTGCCCAGCATCGGCCAGCCATCGAACGGCGTGTTCTTGGCCTTCGATTTCCCTTCCGTTGCCCGGTATGTCCACTCCGCCTTGGGATCGAAGACCACCACGTCGGCAAAGCTGCCCACGGCCAGCGTTCCGCGGCCCCTCAATCCCAGAAGCGCGGCCGGTTGCGCGCTCAGCAGGCTGAGCACGCGGCCGAGGGGCATGCGCCACTCGCGATGCAGCCAGAGCAGGCTGAGTCCCAGCGCGGTTTCCAGGCCAATCATCCCGTTCGGCGCCAGCTCAAATTCAATTTCCTTCTCGTGCTGGGCGTGCGGCGCGTGATCGGTGGCAATCGCGTCGACGACTCCGTCAAGAATGCCTTCGATCAACGCCTCGCGGTCGACCACCGAGCGCAGCGGCGGATTCATCTTGGCGTGCGTGTTGTAGAGTCCCACGTGTTCTTCGGTGAGCAGGAAGTGATGCGGCGTCACCTCGCAGGTGACGCGCAACCCGTTGCGCCGCGCCTGCCGCACCGCGGCCAGCGCTCCCGCCGTGGATATGTGCGCCACGTGCAGGTGCGGATGCGCCTCGCGCAACTCCGTCACCAGCCGGATGTCGCGCTCCACGATGCTCGTCTCCGCCTCCGGCGGCATTCCGCGAAGCCCCAGCTTGAACGACACGGGACCCAGATTCATGCTCGCGCCTTGCGTCATGCGCGTATCTTCTGCGTGCTGAATCACGGTCAGTCCCACGCGCGCCGCCACGGCCAGCGCCTCGCGCATCATTCCGTCCTTCAGGATCGGCCGTCCATCGTCGGTCACGGCCACGGCTCCGGCCGACTTGAGCGCCGCAAAGTCCGTTAGCGCCTCGCCCTTCGATCCGCGCGTCGCCGCCGCGATCGGAAACACGCGCACCTCGGCGCCGCGCTCCGGCGCCTGCATCCAACGCGTGATCTCCGGCGAGTCGTTCACCGGCGTCGTATTCGGCATCGCCGCCACGCTCGAGAATCCGCCCGCCGCTGCCGCCGCCGTTCCCGTCGCGATGGTCTCCTTATAGGCTTGGCCTGGCTCGCGCAGATGCACATGAATGTCGATCAATCCAGGCGCCACGATCAGTCCCGTCGCGTCCAGAACCTCCGCGCCATCGGTGTGCTTCAGCTTCCCCGTGCCGGCGATCTCCGCCACGCGCCCGTCCTTTAGCAGCACGTCCTTCTGCGCGTCCACGCCCGCGGCCGGATCGATCAGCCGCCCGCCGCATATCGCCAGCGCCGTCATGCGCGGCCTCCGTTCTCCCGCCCCACGGACGAGGACCTGTCCGCGGGCGCGCCGCTCTCCGCGGTCAGTGCGCGCTCCATCACCGCCATGCGAATGGCCACTCCGTTAGTGACCTGCTCCAGGATCGCCGACTGCACGCCATCGGCCACCCCGGCCGTAATCTCCATGCCGCGGATGATCGGCCCCGGATGCAGCACCACCGCCTTGGGCGCGTGCTCGGCCAGCCGCTGGCCGGTTAGCTGGTAGCCGGTCTTGTAGTCGTCCAGGTCCAGTTGCAGCCCGGCCAGCCGCTCCGCCTGGATGCGCAGCATCATCACCGCCTGCGACTGCGCGAGCGCCACTTCAAAGTCCCGCTCGATCTCGATGCCGGGTCCTGACCGCGCCGCCAGCTCCGGCAGCAGCTCCTTCGGACCGCATAGCAGCACCCGCGCGCCCACCCGCGGCAGCAGCAGCATATTCGACCGCGCTACCCGGCTGTGCAGGATGTCACCGACGATCATTACCGTTACACCGGCCAGAGTCTCCGGCCCAACGCCGCTCACCCCCGGCCGCAGGTGCTGGAGGATCGTCCTCAGGTCCAGCAGCGCCTGCGTGGGATGCTCGTGCATGCCGTCGCCCGCGTTGATGACCGGCAGCCGCGTTGCTTCCTCCAGCAGCCATGCCGCCCCTGATGCGTTGTGCCGCAGGATGATGGCCTCGGCGCCCAGCGCCCGCAGCGTCAGGCCCGTATCCTTCAGGCTCTCGCCCTTCTCGATGCTGGAGCTCAGGCTCGAAACCAGAGTGGTGTCAGCGCCCAGCGCCTTCGAGGCCAACTCAAAGCTGGTGCGCGTCCGCGTCGACGACTCGTAGAACAGCAGCGCGATGCGGCGCTTGGCCAGAATGTGGTCCCGCACGATGGGGTCCTCGTTCTCCAGATCCGTGGCGCGCCGGAGCAGGTGGCTTACCCCGTCCACGGTCAGGTCGAGTACTGAAAGCAGCGACCCCGAGTTATACGGAAACGGCGATGCGGGCGCAGGTGGCGTGGCAAGTGGGCGGCGGATGGCTGATGCGGCTGGATTCATGGTGAGTCGCCGGAGCACCGGGCTCCGGTCCGGTTGGTCGCTTTCGCCGCGGCCCACAGGCCGCAGCGATCTCGCGCGCGGGGGTTCGCGCTGGTGAAAAAATTCGCGGTTTACGATTCTTTCCGCGCAGTGCGCGCAAAGAATACGCGCTCAGCTCAGAGCTGCCACCCCCTAGCTGGGACGCTCGACGAGCAACACCTCTTCCCTGTTGTCCACTTCCTGAAACTTCACTTCAATAATCTCGCGGCTGCTGGTGGGAATATGTTTGCCCACGTAGGTGGCCTCAATGGGCAACTCGCGATGCCCGCGGTCGATGAGCACGGCCAGTTGCACGCGCCGCGGCCGTCCATGGTCGAAGAGCGCGTCGAGCGCGGCTCGGATGGTGCGGCCGGTGTAGAGCAC
>PMYE01000011.1 GCA_003171315.1 Acidobacteriaceae bacterium | reverse complement strand
GAGAATGACCCACATGGAAACACGATCGGCAGTATCGGCAGCACCGCGCCCAAGTTATATCGGTCCGTTTGTTGCGGTCACCGGGTTGTTTTTTATTTTCGGGTTCATCACCACGCTGAACATGGCCCTGGTGCCTCATTTACGATCGATCTTTAATCTCAATTACGCGTGGGCCATGCTCGCGGATTCCGCATTTTTCCTGGCTTACTTTGTTTTCTCGGCGCCGACCTCGAAACTGATCGACACCATCGGCTACAAACGGACCATGGTGGTTTCGTTGTTCATCCAAGTGGTTGGCTGCCTATTGTTCATACCGGCGGCCAAACTCGTCTCCTTTCCGCTTTTTCTTTCCGCCGTTTTCATTGTGGGCGCAGGCGTAACCGCGCTGCAGACGGCGGCCAATCCGTACATTACGATTCTCGGCCCGGAACACAGCGCCCCCATGCGCCTGACCCTGGCGCAGGCCTTCAATTCGATTGGCGCAGCCCTCGCTCCCATCGTGGCCGGAGCGTATATTCTGACCGACCCCTCCCAGATGATCTCGAAGGCGCAGATTGCCGCCACGGTCCGCATGCCCTACATCCTCATTGCGGGCGGACTGGTAGTCCTGGGCGTGACCGTGGCGTTTCTGCATCTGCCATCCCTCAACCAGACGCGCACGTTCCGTCTCGATAAAGAGGGCGATCCCGCCATGCGCCGCAGCATCTGGAGTTACCGTCACACCGTGCTGGGCGCGCTGGGTATCTTCGTGTATGTCGGCGTAGAGGTAGGATTGGCATCCATTGCGGTCAATTACTTCAAATTGCAGGGCATGAGCAGCGCGAAGACGGCTTCCTTCCTGGTTTCGCTGTATTGGTTTGGCGCGCTGGTCGGCCGACTTCTCGGCACCTGGGTGCTTACCAAAATCAAGGCGGGAAAACTCCTCGGCGGATTTGGCATTGCCGCCGCCGCGCTGCTCACCGTTTCCATGGTGACCAGCGGCCAAACCGCGATCTGGACATTGGTTCTCTGCGGATTCTTTAACTCCATCATGTTTCCCAATATTTTTGCGCTGGGCGTTGCCGGCCTCGGCCCGCTCACCAGCAAAGGATCGGGCCTGATCATGTCGGCGTGCGTCGGCGCCGCGGTGGTTCCTCTTCTGCTGGGCGCGCTGGCGGACAAATGGGGCATTCAACATGCTTTCGTTCTGCCCGTGCTCTGCTATCTCTACATCGCCTGTTACGGCTGGTGGGGATCGAAGCCTACCCGGATGGCCCCCGCGTAGACGGGCTGGCCGCGGAGCTGATCTTGCCTTGACCCGTGTCCGGCCGCAGAGCTTTGTCCTTCGCTCGGTTTCTCCAAACGGCCGATTGCGATTCGGCGCTGTTCGCAGGGGATGCGGACGAGGGCTTCTGCGAGCAGGTTTCACTGGCTTTCGAATTCAGGCTGAAGCAGCACCGCGTCGAGATCCCAGGTTACTTTGCATAAAACCGGTAGCGGATTGTCCAGCGCGCAGTTTGGCCTGGCGCGACCCGAATGTGCACGTATGCCTCAGGGCAGATGGTTGTGGGAATCGAGTAGAAGAAGACCCTGGACAGCGGCAGGCTCCCGGACTCCTCCACGCCAACTCCAGTATGGGTGTTCTCGACCACAAAATCGAAGTCCGAGGGGCGATCGGAGTAGCCGGTGATTGCGGCATAGGCGCTCTGCCCAGCCTCCAATTCGCGGCTGTAAACAATCTGATCGCCTTCGAGGCGTGCGCCATTTTCTAGCGGTCTATCCGTGTTCGGCGTAAAGGGAAATCGAACGACCATGCCGGGGCCGGTTGGAGCGCCGTCCAACACAAAGAAGTCGTGATTGTAGACCTGGGTGTCGATGGTTTCCGTGCCGGTGTTTTTCAATTCGTGCTCGATTGTTAGAACCGGCAGATTCGAGTCGAGCTTCAGTATCTTTTTGTAAACATACGAGGTTCCAATTTGCGTGTTCAGGTCCTGGCGAAACGTGACTTGGTGTTTTCCCGCGTGAACCGTCCATTTGCCGCCATCGACCAACGGATAGCGCACGGCAAAATTAAATGGCTCTTCGCTCATGCGGCGTAACGCGCCGACACCCGGCTTAAAAAATACCCCGCCCGGGCTGGCCTGGTCATAGCCGGGCGCGCTGTCGCCGTCTGCCGCGCGGAATTCCTCCACCGGGCCGGTGATCGAGTCGTGATGTGTGGGGTCGTATTTGGGAAACCAGACACCGAAGTAGTTGTGGCCTTTGTAGGTCGCACAACCCACAACGCCCGACCAGTCGAAGCGCGAGCCGCGGTAGTAGCCATTTTTCGCATCGGGCAATAAAACGACCGCATTGACGATGCCATTGCTTATGGTTACGCGCGGCGCACTGAACGGCTCAATCGGCGCGCAGCCGGCCGTAGTCGCCGCGCGCACCGGCGCAGCGTATAAAGCGATAGATGCAACGGCAAAACAGCCAAAAGCGGAAATGCGAAGGAAGAAAACATTGAGATTTTTCATGCCAAGGTTTCCACGGTTCATAGTTCGATCTCCGATGATACAGGAAGATGCACAGCGATCGGATGCTAGCGCGATGTGCTAGTACGATGAATTTTGCTCTCACGAACCCCATGCAGAAATGAAGAATCATCCCCCTCACTCAGCCTGGCCTGGCGCATAGGCCAAAATAGACTTACCGATCTGAGTCGTGACTGTTGCATGATTTCTGTTTATGCCTGTTGTTGCCGCCGAAACTGAGTAGGGCTGACTCCATAGCGCTCGTGAAAGAGCCGCGAAAAGTAGAGCGCATCCGAAAATCCGACCAGTTCCGCCACCTGAAATACAGCCAGGTCCTGATTCGCCAGCAATTGCGCACTACGCTGAAGCCGCAGCCGCATTGCGTACTCTCTCGGCGGTGCTCCAAACTGCCGGGCAAAGCGGGAGCAAAAGTGAGATGGCGAAAGGTGAGCCTGATCGGCTGCCTCAGCCAGGTTGAAAGGCTGGTCGAAGTGGGTCTCGATAAATTTGCGTGCGCGCTCTAAGCGCGGATCGAGGCGGCGAGAAGCACGACCCATGCTGACGCGGCGTTCGATATCATGCCAGAAAAGCTGTAGCAACGCCTCGAGCATGTCGGGATCCTGACGAGGACTGCTGCGTAGTTCGTCGCTGATCATCTGCAAATAACGGAGTGGCAGAGCATCGCCGGCTATATCGATGGGTACCCCCAAAGGGACCATAGTGCCGCGAAGGGTCCGATCGATCCAGCGGCCTGTAACGCGCAGCCAGGAGTGATTCCACTTCCTGGAAGGATTACCGTATACGTGCCTCGCTTCGTATTCCCAAATAATCAAGCGATGCTTCGCGGGCAACCACTCACTTCCATTTGACGAAAGCGACCATGCCTGGTCATGAAACACCATGATGAGGCTCGGATACTTTGTGCCCTCGCCGCCATGCCGAATCACACCCGAAGGCATGATCTCGCAAATACCCATGGCCGGCACGTGTATCTGCTCGGAGGCGGCATCGTGCAATTGATCGACGTAGATTTGAGTCTGGCGATACATGTCGAAAGATTATCCATAAAATACGCGATCGTGTCCATACCCTTTGTATAGCAACTTATCCTATGCTTTTCCAGCGCAGAAAAGCTCGCGACGGCGATGGAGCTGCCTACGCAGTCTCGCGCCAAGATAGGAGTATTCTACATGCCCAAGCGCTTGGTCTGTACCGCACTTGACACCATTACCTGGGAGGACTACGAGCTGCCCGCAAAGTTGGAAACCGGCCAGATCCGTGTGCGCAATACGCACGGCGCCGAGAAACATGGCACTAAGATTTCCTTTGTCCACGGCCATGGTAATAAGCGCGGACAATGGGATACCGCAAAGCAGATGTTTGTGCCGGGCGGCGTGGCTTGGAGTTATCCCATTCCGCTGGGCAACATGCAGGTCGGCATCGTCGAAGAAACCGGGTCAGGGATTCGCAGCTACAAACCAGGGGATCGAATTCTATATTTTGGGGCCTTTGCGCCAGCCGCTCTGATGACCGAGGAAGAGACCTGGAAACTGGCTCCCGATACTTGTTGGAAGGCCGCCACCTGTCTTGATCCGGCTTCGTTTGCGCTCTGCGCACTTCGCGACGGGAATGTGCGGATCGGCGACTCTGTAGCGATCTTCAGCCTGGGAGCGATCGGCCTTATGGCGGTCCAGTTGGCCAAACTGGCTGGCTGTTATCCCATCGTTGCGATTGACCCACTCCCGAATCGCCGCGAAGTCGCGATGAAAACCGGCGCGGACCTGGCGATCGATCCGGTGAATTCGGATACCGGGCGACTTCTCCGCGAGGCGACGGATTGGCGCGGAGTGGATGCGGTCATCGAATACAGCGGCGCCATGGAAGCATTGCAGGCGGCCCTGCGCGGAGTTGCTTTTGGCGGCAATGTGGTTCTCGGTGCTTTCCCTGGCCCGATGAAGGGCGGCCTCGATCTCGGCGCAGAGGCGCACATGAACCGTCCCAACATCGTGTTTAGCCGCACGGAAAGCGATCCCAATCGCGAGCATCCGCGCTGGGATAACGTGCGTGTCCGCTCCACGGTCCACGGCATGATCCTGAAAGGGCTCATCACCGCGGATTCCATTGTTACTCCCGTAGTAAAGTTCGATGATGCATTGGCCGGCCAGTACGACCAGCTTATTGCTGGCCCCGAATTAAGCATCAAGTTCGGGGTTGAATACTAGGCTGCAAAAGGAGACCTATATGCCCGTAAATCAAAGTGTTGTCATTCCCATGATGAAGCCTAAGCAGATCTCTCTGAACGAGTTTATGCGGGAGATCAAAAAGATTGGCTATCCGGCGGTGGAGCTTTGGGACCGCGGTTCCGACTTCGGTGAGTTCGTGGAGGCCGCCCGAAGCAACGGCCTGCGGATTGTCAGTATGGTGGGCCACGGGCACGTGTCACCCACGGCGGGATCCCACGCGGAGGCTTTCAGCCGTGCGGCCAACCACGATCGGCTTGAAGCGGAGCTAAGGGAGTCGATCGATATAGCCGCGCGGAACAACATTCCCGGAATCATCGTCCTCAGCGGCCATCGCAATCACGATGAGTCCGACATCGAAACCATGCAGGTCTGCGCCCAAGGGCTGCGGCGCATCGCACCCTATGCGGAAGAAAAGGGCATCAACCTAAACCTGGAAGTGCTCAACACCCTGGTCGATCATCCGCACTACGTCGCCGACCACACCGACTGGGCTGTCGGCGTCTGCGAATTGGTTAACAGTCCGAGAGTCAAGATTCTCTAC
The DNA here is from genome assembly GCA_003171315.1 of Acidobacteriaceae bacterium. Lineage (GTDB taxonomy): Bacteria > Acidobacteriota > Terriglobia > Terriglobales > Acidobacteriaceae > Telmatobacter. The sequence continues at coordinate 12,168 of PMYE01000011.1, read as the reverse complement.
GACATCTACCACATGCAGATCATGGAAGGGAATGTCATCAGCACCATTCGCAAATCGATCCGGTGGATCGGCCATTTTCATACGGCGGGAGTGCCTGGCCGCCATGATCTAGATGATTGCCAGGAGCTGAACTACCGCGGCATTTGCAATGCAATTGCTGCTACTGGGTACGATCTCTATATCGGCCATGAATTTATGCCCAAGGCTGACAGCATTCAGGCTTTGCGCGTTGCCTTTGAGATTTGCAATGTAGCGTAATTGCTCCGGCGAACTATACCGGACAATTCCACGCAGTAAGTAGAACGCGCAGCAGCACTCAACAGCAAGTAAAGACCGGCGCGCAATTTGGGATACTGCCAGCAGGCGCCCGTAGAACGGGTCCCTGCGAGTCTCAGCTTATACAAGGTGATCCACCATGACATTGACCATCCTCGATTTCGTTGTATTTTTCGTTTTCTACGGAATCGTGGTGGGGGTCAGCCTGTACATGAGCCGGAAAGAACAGACAGGAGAGGACTTTTTTCTTGCCGGAAGGCAGCTCTTGTGGCCCATTATCGGCTTCTCGCTCATCGCTTCAAACATTTCGACGGAGCATTTTGTCGGGATGGCCGGCCAAGGGGCAAGGCACGTGGGCTTTGCCATCGCAAACTACGAGTTTCTTTCCGTCCTCAGCATGGTGTTTATCGCTCTTGTGCTCTTGCCGTTCTTCCTCAGAGCGGGAATCTGTACCATGCCGGAATTTCTGGAATATCGCTATAACTCAACCGCGCGCACTTTGATGGCAGTTTATACCATCGCGGTCTATGCGTTCGTAACCATCTCCGCGGTGATCTACTCCGGCGGACTGACCATCCAAACCGTTTTCGGAGATCCCAATAATCCCAAACATCTGTTGTATGGCATTTTCGTTGTTGCAGCCATCGCAACATTGTATGCAACGTGGGGTGGACTGAAGGCAGTGGCGTGGGCTCAACTGCTCCAGGGATCCGCGCTTTTGCTTGGCGGAACCATCACCCTGTTCGAAGCATTCCACGCCGTAGGCGGCTTAAGCAAGTTTTATGCTTATAACTCTTCCAGAATGCACCTCATTCTGCCTGCGTCGGACCCGGTGCTTCCCTGGACTGCGCTGGTTGTGGGATTTGGGCTATGGATTCCATGTCTTTATTACTGGGGATTGAATCAGTTCATCACTCAGCGGACACTGGCTTCGCGATCCCTGAAACAGGGCCAGTACGGCCTGATTTTCGCAGCGGTATTGAAGGCGCTCATGCCCGTGCTCATCATCATTCCCGGAATGATGGCGGCGCAGCTTTATCAGCAGCATGTTTTCCCTGCAGGTTCAAACCCCGACCAGGCTTACCCGCTCCTGGTCCGCTACCTGCTCCCTGCCGGACTCAGAGGATTCATGTTCGCCGCGATCATAGATGCAGCGGTCTCATCCTTGGCTTCTATGTTGAACTCGGCTTCAACGATCTTCACCATGGATGTTTTCAAGCGGCATTGGAAGAAAGATGCCTCCCCAAAGCTGATCGCGCAAGTGGGGCGGGTTATGACCGTTGTGTTCGTCTTGATCGGGGTCTCGATCGCGCCGGTTCTCGGCCAGCAGAGCTTCAAGGGAATCTTCAACTATATCCAGGAATTCCAGGGATTCTTGTCGCCCGGGGTGCTGGCGGCATTTCTGTTCGGGCTATTGGTCAAGCGCGCGCCGGCGCGAGCGGGCGTTGTTGCAATGGTGCTAAGCCCCATTATTTATGGCTTTACGATGGTGTTCTTCGGCGAAATACCATTTTTTGTGCAACATCATATAACGATTGTCACCATCGCGTTTCTTAACCGGATGACCATTTCTTTTGTGCTGATTGTGCTCACCATGACGGTCATGACAATTCTTAGCCCGATGAAAAAGCCGGTCGAATTGCCAGTGCGGCACGAATTCGACATGAAGCCTGCAGCCGGGTCCATTGTCTTCGGCGGCATCGTTGTTTGTGCCATCGTCGTCACATACATCTTTCTGTGGTAGCACAAATTAGAAATGTTAGTTTGTCGGCCCGAATAATGCAGCAAATCCTTCCGTGCTGGCCGCGTCCCAATAAGGATGGGAAATGCTTACAATGGTTTGCGGCAAACTGAATATGACGAGCAATCCTGTTCCTATGCGAAGCGTCGCGCTACCCCAGCGCAGTCTGCGGCGGCAGATGCGCGGCCTGAGCATTTCGCGGCAGGGTCCAGACGATCCACGCGGCTGCCAGCGGAATTACCCCGAAGAGTATGAATACCGGCCGGAACGAGTAGTGATCCACCAGCCATCCGGTCAGCAGGCTGAAGATCATTCCTCCAATTCCCGACCCCATACTGGCGAATCCCCAGATGGAAGCCACGGCTCCCTTCGGAAATACATCGCCCGGAATAGCCAGCAGATTTGCCAGCGCGCCTGAATATCCAAATGTCGCTACCGAAATGAGAGCAATGCACCCTGCAGCGCCGCTGATTGCTCCCACAAAGATCGCAGGCACCATCAGCACTGTAAAGATTAGGATTGCAATCCGCCGTGCAGTTGCCGGCACGGCTCCTGCGCGCGACAACCCGGTGAATACAGCACCGCCGGCAAGATTCCCCAAAGTGGCCGTAAAGAATGGTATCCAGGCCGTTTCGCCGATCTGCCGCAGTGTAAATGAGTGGGCCACTCTGAGATATTGCGGGACCCAGAAGATATAAAAGTACCAGACCGGATCGCTAAAGACCTTTGACAGGGTGAACTGCCAAAGAAACCTTGACCGCAGCAGCGTCTTCAAAGGAAGGCGATCCGCTTGATCCCCGGCACTGGCAGCCTGCGGTTCACGGTAGATTGCAAGCCACCCGGCCAGCCACACGAATCCCAGCAGACCGATCACTACAAATGCCGTTCTCCATCCGTGCGCGAGCATAATCCACGCCAGCAATGGAGGAGCGAGAATTGCCCCAATGGATGCGCCGCTGTTGAAGATGCCCGAGGCATGTGAACGCTCCTCGGGGGGAAACCACTCAGTGATCAACTTCACGCCGGCGGGATAGTTGCCGGCCTCCCCAACGCCGAGAAGAAACTGAAAGATTCCGAGGCTCAGGGCGCCGGCAGTTAAAGCGTTCAAAAGCTCCGCCCCTGACCAGAACGCAATCGTCAAGCCGTAGCCGATCTTGGTTCCCAGTCGATCCAGCAACCGGCCTGAGACGCCGTTCATGAATGTATAGGCCAGCATGAAGGCAAATACAATGCGGGAATAGCTGGTGGCGGAGATTCGAAACTGCTGGAGCAGCACCGGCGCCATCACCGAAAGCGTCTGGCGGTTGAGATAGTTGATGACCGTGGCGAGAAATGCGAAACTCAGCATCCACCACTTTCTTTGGTCTTTCGCGAACAGTGCTTGCACTCGGAATCTCATATGTCGAATATCGTATGTTGTGTTTGAGGGCACCCATTACTGATATATCATAGTTGCGACCGAGGCAATGGAAATTGGTGTTTGAAGTTCGGAGTGGCTCTGTTGACATCCTCGATCTTCGCCGTCAGCGAGCAGCAGCCAAAGGCAGTAGAGGTTGGAGACGCGGGGATTTGCTCGGCTTACGTGTGCGGCATGTCGATCTGTGCGGCCGGACCATTCGGTTGGATCCCGGCGACGAAAAACGGCGAGGGCCGCGAAGTCGCGATGACGCCGGAAGTGGAGGAATTTCTTCGGGCAGCGGTAGAAGGCAAACGGCCTGACGATTGCGTGTTCACGCACGAAGACGGCAAGCCGGTAAAGGACTTCCCGGGCGCGTGGAGAAACCTGCGCGGGACGTGACAGGCCTCTGGATTTGCAGGAAATGCAACGCTGCCCTAACCGCGACGAAGTGCGAATGCGGTGGCGGGCGAGTTCAGCGGACTGATTCCTCACGATTTCCGGCGCTCAGCGGCCAGAGCCGCACGCCAATTCCCGTTCGTGTGGTGCCCGGAGGGGGACTTGAACCCCCACGTCCGGTAAGCGACTGTGGATTTTAAGTGCGTTGCTGCAGCTCGTAAACTAAAGCAAATAAAGCATGTTCATTTGATCAACTGTGAAAGTGTGCAAGTGACTGTGTAAGTTTTCCTTGCGGCGTCGGATTTTCGCGGTGGCCCTGAAACCGTCCCGGCGGGGCTTTTCTGGAACGTTCTGCTGCCTCAGCGCACCGCTATTTCACGACCTGCTACGTCATCACGGATTGCACCTCCGTTTTCTGGAGGGAGCGAGGATGAAGCCGTCCCGCGCGGAGGTCCCGCCGCTTCATCAGCAGGAAGAACACGGGAACCAGGATGAGTACGTGGATGGTTGATGTAATCATTCCGCCAACGATGGGTGCGGCGATTGGCTTCATTACATCTGAACCGATACCTGATTCCCACAGGATCGGCGCGAGGCTCAGGATCACGGCGGTGACAGTCATCAGCTTGGGGCGCAGGCGCTGGACGGCGCCGGTGATGGTCGCCTGCACAAGATCGGTTTCAGTCATCGGCGCGTCTTGCTTCATGCGCTCTTCCAGCGCTTCGTGCAAGTAGACGACCATGACGACTCCAGTCTCCACGGCGATGCCGAAGAGTGCAATGTAACCAACCCACACGGCCACGCTGAAGTTGTAGCCGAGCAGCCATTGCAGCAGCAGCCCTCCTGACATGGCGTAGAACGTTGGGATGATAAGCACAGTGGCCTCGGCGACGGATTTGAACACCAGATAGAGAAGCAGAAAGATGACGAAGAAGACGATAGGCAGAATGATCATGAGTCGCTGCTTGGCGCGGACCTCGAACTCGTATTCGCCAGCCCAGCGCCATGTGTAACCGGCGGGCAGCGCAATCTTCTGATGCAGCAGTGCATCGGCGCGATTGACGAAGCCGCCGTAGTCGCTCGTCTTCAGGTTCAGATAGACGTAGCCGGTAAGGGAGCCGTCTTCGTCGCGGATCATTGCGGGGCCGCGCGAGTAGTAGACTCGCGCAACCTCGCTCACGGGAATCTGCGCGCCGGAAGGCGTCGGAATCAGCGCCTCCGACAGTGTGTTCGATGTATCGCGGAAATCGTGCAGGTAGCGAACGGCAATTGGGAAGCGCTCGCGACCTTCGATGTTTTCGGCAATATCCATGCCGCCAATTTCTGAAGAAACCACGCGTTGGATATCGGCAACAGTGAGGCCGTAGCGCGCAGCCGCCGGACGGTTCACATCCACGTTCAGGTAGAAGCCTTGCGAAACGCGTTCGGCATAAACCGTACTCGCCTCGGGCATGGTAGAAAGCACCTGCTGCATCTGTGCGCCGAGATCCTGGATGCGATCCAGGTTGGGGCCTTGGATCTTGATGCCGATGGCGGTCTTGATGCCGGTGAGTTCCATGTCTAGGCGGTTTTCAACGGGCATGGTCCACGTGTTGGTGAGGCCCGGGAACTGCAGCTTCTCGTCCATCTCGCGGATGAGCTTGTCGTAGGTCATGCCGGGGCGCCACTGCTCGCGCGGCTTAAGCATGATGGTGGTGTCGTACATATCGAGCGGGGCATTGTCGGTGGCGCTATCAGACCTACCGACGGTTCCGAATACTGTTGAGACCTCGGGGAACGAATGGATGATTCGGTCCTGCTGTTGCATCAGGGAGGCGGCCTGCGTGACGGAGATTCCCGGCAGCGAGCTAGGCATGTAGAGCGCAGAACCTTCGTACAAAGCCGGCATGAACTGGCTGCCGAGGCGGAAGCAGAGCGGAATGGTGGCGGCAAGAAATGCGAGATTGAGCGCGATCACCAGCTTCCAGTGACGCAGGCACCAGCGAAGAACCGGCAGGTATATCGCCTGGCTAGCGCGGGCTAAAGGGTTTTTCGACTCGGGAAGCAGCTTGCCACGCAGGAAGAACGGCATCAGCGCCGGCACCAGCGTGATGGAAAGCAGCGATGAGAAGATGAGCGCCAGGGTCTTGGTCCACGCGAGCGGACGAAACATGCGGCCCTCTTGCGCTTCTAGCAGAAAAACGGGAAGGAACGAAACGACGATGATGATGAGCGAGTAGAAGAGCGCAGGACCGACCTGCTGCGCCCCGGCGACAAGGATACGGCGGCGTTCTGGGTCGCTGAGCTGCGTTGTCCCGTTGCGTTCGGCGATATGGCGGTAGCCGTTTTCAACGATTACGATGGCCGCATCGATGAGCACACCGATGGCCAGCGCCAGTCCGCCCAGCGACATGATGTTCGAGCTCACCTGCAGGTAGTACATGGGGATGAAAGCCGCGAGAACGGCGATGGGCAGCGTGATGATGGGCACCAGAGCTGACCGGAAGTGAAAGAGAAAGAAGATGCAGACGAAGCTGACGATAATGGCTTCGATGATCAGGTCGCGCTTGAGCGTGCGAATGGACTGGTTGATAAGCCAGGAGCGGTCGTAAGCCGTAACGATCTCGACTCCTGGCGGCAGAGATGGGCCAATCTCTTTGAATTTCGCTTTTACGCCGTCGATCACGTTGAGCGCGTTCGTGCCATAGCGCATCACCACGATGCCTCCGACGGTTTCGCCTTCGCCCTGCCAATCGGCCGCGCCGCGGCGCACGTCGGGGCCAAGCGTTACTGTGCCCAGATCGCGCACCAGCACGGGCGTGCCGTTCCTGGTCGCGACGGGAACATTCTCGAGATCGGCGACATTGCGCAGATAGCCCAGGCCGCGAATCATGTACTCGGCGCCTCCCATCTCCAGTACATCGCCCCCGACTTCGTTGGTGCTTTGCCGCACGCGATCGATGACCGTCGAAGCCGGGATGCCGTAGGAGAAAAGCTTCTGCGGATCAAGATTTACCTGGTACTGGCGCACGAATCCGCCGATGGTTGCGACTTCAGCCACACCGGGAACGGTCTCCAGTTGATAACGCAGAAACCAGTCCTGGAGCGAGCGCAGATCGGCGAGGTTGTGCTTGTGCGTGCGATCGACGATAGCGTACTCGTAAACCCACCCGGCGCCGGTAGCGTCGGGGCCGATCAACGGATGAACGTCTGACGGCAAACGTCCGGCAAGCTGCTGCATATATTCCAAGACTCGCGACCGCGCCCAGTAGAGATCGGTGCGGTCGTCGAAGATAACGAAGACGCAGGAATCGCCGAACATGGTCTGTGCGCGCACATTTTTCACGTGCGGGGCGGCCAGCAGTGCGGTAACTATGGGATACGTAACCTGGTCCTCGACAACATCGGGCGGCTCGCCGGGCCAGTTTGTGTGAACCACGACCTGCACGTCGCTAATGTCGGGCAAGGCGTCGAGAGGCACGCGCTGCACCGACCACGCACCTGCAACTGCGAGCAAAATAGCGGCCATGAAAACAAGGAATGGGTTTTGCGCGCACCATGCAATCGTTCGCTGGATCATCACATGCCTCCCGAAGCATAGACGGTGAGCTTCTTGGTTGCGATGGTGGCTCCGGCGCGCTGAACAGTGACGGTGACCTGCCACGTGCCGCCTGAATCGAGCTCAATCGGTCCTTCGTAATTGCCCTGGCCCTTGGCGCTAAGTGCAGCGGTTGCGCGCTCGGCAGCCATGCCCATTGCCGGCATGGCGGGCATAAGGAACGTGACCGAAACCTGTACTCTGTCTTCGGGCTTTCCTTCTGAGCCGGTGAGCTTGATGCGCACTGTGTTCTTGCCTTTTTGCGGGGTCGATGGCTCGGTGGTCATCTCGATCTTGATTTGCTCGGGCTGCGAGCCAGATGCCTTCGACTGCGCTGCGGAGGAGGTTGCATTTTGCTGCGGAGGAGTGAACGATCCTAGCGCCGCTTGCAACTGAGCCTCGGAATCCACCAGGAAGTTCGCCGAGCTTACGACGTGATCTCCGGGCCGAAGTCCCTTGAGGACTATGACGAAGTCGCCGATCTGCGGGCCGGTCTGGATCTCGCGCGGTTCGAGATTGCCATCACCATGATCGATGAATGCAATGACTCGTGAACCGGACTGCAGAACAGCGGACGCAGGGATGACGAGTTGCTTTCCAAGCGGGAGGTTGATGTCGACGTTTACATACATCCCTGGCTTGAGCACTACACCGGGATTGCGGAAGATGAGACGTACGCGCACGGTGCGCGTTGCCGGATCGACCTGTGGAAGAATCTGGTCGACGCGACCGTTAAACTCGCGGCCCGGATACGCGTCGACCGTGACCTGCGCCGGATCGCCTGGTCTCAAACGGCCGACCGCGTCCTGAAAGACATTGGCGTAGACCCACACGGTGGAGAGATCGGCGATGGTGTAGAGCTTGGTGTCAGGTTGAACATATGCGTTGGGCAGCGCGTTGCGTTCGATGATGAATCCCGATGCAGGCGATTCGACCGCGATCTCTCGCTCGACCTTGCCGGTCTGCTCAAGCGAAGTGATGACTGTCGCCGGGACACCGAACTGGCGCAGGCGCTCTTCGGACGCATCCAACAGCCAGCCCCCTTCCTGTGCGGCCATCCCATGCGAGTCGGAGGTAAGAGTCTTCTGGTTCTGGCGGGCGAGAAGATACTCCTGCTCGGTACTCACGAGGTCGGGGCTGTAGATAGTAAACAACCGCTGGCCTTTTTTCACGTATTGGTAAGTGGCGTTGGCGTAGACGCTTTGAATCCACCCTGGAAAGCGCGTTTGCACGTAGGAAAGGCTTTGTTCATCGATGTCCACATTGCCGGGAACGCTGAGCTTGTCGTTGATAGTTTTCATCTGTGCGACGGCCGTAGTCACACCGATCTGCTGCAGGCGCTGCGGCGAAATCTGGATAGGGCCGAGTTGCGGTTCCGCGCTGGCAGGAGCTGCGCCTTGCGGGGCAGGCGCGCTTGAAGCTGCTGGACCACGCGCCACCACCGGGTCGCCAGTCTGTGCGGTGGGCACGGGATGGCTGCGATGCAGGAGCAGGTAGCCGACTCCCCCCGCGAGTGCAACGCAGGCGGCCAGAGCCATAAAGAATGCTTGTCGATATACGCGGTCGCTCATTGATTTTCCTCCGGCGTTGCTGCTGATGGCTGTTGTTTCTTTGCTTCGATTGGCGCGCCAACGGCGAGTTCAAGGTCAGACAAACTCGCTGCAAACTCGCCCATCGACTGGAACCACGCAAGATCCACATCGATCACGGCCATTTGGCTGTCGAGCAGGTCGAGAAGATCGGTCTGGTTGTTTTCGTAGGCGATGACCGCAGCGTGAAGCGTTGCCTCGGCCTGCGGCTCAAGCGAATCGTGGTAGACACGCGCCAACCGCTGCGCAGCACGCACCTCAGCCAGAGCCTCTTCGACCTGGCCGAAGGCCGCGTTGCGCATCGCCGCAACTTCGGCGTCTTGCTCCGTGACCTTGACCGTCGATTCGTTAATCTCCGCATCGTGCTTACGCCGATTGAGCCAGGGCAGAGTGACCGAGCCCTCGATCATGTAATTGTTGCGGGGATTGTTTCCCGTCGGCATCAGCATGTACCCGCCAGCGATGTTGAAGTCGGGCACAAAGGCTTTGTTGGCGAGCGATTGCTCCTGGCGGCTCTTCTCCACTGCTGCCTGCGCTTCCAGCAGGTCAGGGCGCGACTGTAGCGACAGTTGCTCCAATTGCTTGCCGGCCGGCAGGTCGGTGCCGACTCCAAAGTCGCCCTGGACGCGAATCGGCGTAGCCGGGTCGCGGCCGAGCAGCGTGTTCATGCGCACACGCGCAACCTCGGCATCGCGCTCAAAGCGGATGATGTGCTCTTCAAGCCGCGTCATCGCGAGCTGTGCCTTCAACACATCCTGTTGCGGAACCTTGCCCACCGTGTACTTGATGCGCGCTGCTTCAATGGCCTGGCGCGCAATGTCTACATGCTGGTCGTGAATGCGCAGTTCCTCCTGCGCCAGCAACAAATCGAAGAATGCCTTGCAAGCTTCGACGCGAATCCGCAGCCTCACCAACTCCAACTCATCTTTCGCCTCGGTCACATCGGATTTGGCAATGGTGGTTTGGAGAACGCGCTTTCCCGGCCCCGGCAATGACTGGCTCAACATCAGCATGTTTTGTGCGGCGTTATAGTCCCACGGCTTGTTGAGCGGCACCTGCCAGTTGCGAACCATGAACTGCGGATCGTCGAGCTTGCCTGTCGTCGGCACGTGCGCCTCGGCCATCGAAACCTTTCGGGCAGCGACGTGAATCTCAGGGTTTTCGGCAAGCGCGATTCGCTCAATCTCGTCCAGAGTCAGCGCCGGCGTTGATGGCTCGGGCGATTTTTGCGCGTCGATGATCGCGCTGTAGCCCGCAAATGGGCCGCTCGTGCCTGGCTCTTGCGCAAAGTTGCGGCTTGCAGACGCAAGAACGGCCAATAAACAAAGTACTGCGAATAGAGTTTTCATTCCTCCCTCGAATCGATGGGCGGTTCATGGCATGAGCGCGTGTTCCTGAGCGCGCAAAGCGCACTGCGACACACGAATCCTCAATCAGGAATCGAAGGAAAGGTCAGATTCGAAGGATGGTACTGGCGCCCGTTTGGGATCGAGGGGGCGGAGCTTTGGAGGAGAGTAGGCTTTGACCTGCAAGGCGGTCGAGATCGGGTGGAAGTGTGGAAGCGAGCGACTGCACGGCCCCAATCCGAGGCGCGGGCGCTACCACGCGGCCTCGGGGTACAGCCGTCCCGGACGAGTCTAACTGGCAGCAAGGGTGAGCGGCGCTCATCGTCGCCGAATCACAATCCATCATCATTGCGCGACAGCAGGAGCGACAGGGAGCAGGCGTGATGCAGGCGAGTGCCGGGCCAGCGGCCCAGAGGGCCACAATAGCCAGCATCAAGATCGCGCCTTTTCTCCCCATGGGCATAGTGTAAGCCGAACCCTCACAGATAGCATCTTCTGACAAGTTCCTGCACGCCGTGATGTAGATCACTGGAACCGGGTGCCCGCAACTTATTGATTTAGTCTAATTGGTGCCCGGAGGGGGACTTGAACCCCCACGACCGGTTAAGGTCTGCGGATTTTAAGTCCGCTGCGTCTGCCAATTTCGCCATCCGGGCCCGCTTCTATATTATGGGACCGTTTCGGGCTGTCACGATGGGACTGTTTCGCCCTTCCCTGCCGCCGAGTTCCCCGTTGAACATCACTGCCTTGCCGTACTTCAGGCGCCTGACCGGCGGATGCGCTGTTTCCACAACTTGCCCCGAAGCGCCAACCCCTCGTATCATCCGGCAAGAGCAACAACCATGAGCGAAATCGAAAGCAACACTGGCTTGCGGGTGAAGGGGCGGCTCATGTCGGCCTCAGAGATTGAGCGCACCCTGGTGCGCCTGGCCCACGAGATTGTTGAAAAGAGCAACGGCAGCGAAGACCTGGCGCTGGTCGGCATCAAGCGCCGCGGCATTCCGCTGGCTGAGCGGCTGGGCAAACTGATCTCCGCCATCGAGAAGCGTCCCGTCGATACAGGCGTGCTTGACATCCAGCTCTACCGCGACGATCTTTCCACGGCGGATGCGCGTCCGGTGGTCGCCCCAGGGGCCATAGGCTTCGATATAGACGGTCGCGACGTGGTGCTGTGCGACGATGTACTTTACACCGGCCGCACGATAAGGGCCGCTCTTGACGCGCTCTTTGACCACGGCCGCCCGCGCCGTGTGCAACTGGCCGTCCTCATCGACCGTGGCCACCGCGAACTGCCCATCGAGGCCACGTACATCGGCAAACGTGTGCCCACCAGCAGCCGCGAGATTATTGAAGTGAAGTTCCGCGAGGTCGACGGCGACGAGCAGGTCCTGCTGGCCGAGCGGGTGGATTAGGAAAGGCAGCTTCTAGCTGCCAGCTTCTAGCTTTTAGCCGGAGGCTGGATGCCAGAGGCTAGAGGCAAGAACAGAATGAGCCCGACAGCAACAGCCGTTCGCCGCCAGCTTCATACGCCGCCAGTGCCTGCCTCGCCGTTCCCTTACCATCCCGGATCGCTGCTCTCTTGCGAGGACCTGAGCCTGGACGGCTTGAGCCATATCCTCACCCGCGCCACGGCTCTTGAGAAGATGGACCCGCTGCTCCGGGACCGCATCCTGGCCAAGCGCCGCGTGGCGCTNNAAAGATACCGGCCTGACGCTGCGCGCCCTGGGCGCGGAAACTATCATTCTGCGCCATAACTCCTCCGGCGCAGCCTGGTTGCTGGAGGCCGATACCCGCCTGCCGGTGCTCAACGCCGGCGACGGCATGCACGAGCATCCCACCCAGGC
>PMYE01000108.1:837-11796 GCA_003171315.1 Acidobacteriaceae bacterium | reverse complement strand
GAAAATAATTTATGATGGTAATCTTCGTAACTTGACCATGATTAAAAGGGAGCAACTTATTGAAAAAATGTGCTCTCGCCTCTAGTCCTGTGGTACGTTTAATGGTGCTGTGGGGACGTCGCGGCGCTCCGCGGCATGTGTGGAAGCACGGATTATGAGCCACGGGATTGTGCTCACATGTTGTGTTCACTGACAGCTTCTTATCCATCTTGGCTGCATTAGCCGAATTGCGGAGGAAAAACGCATGCAAACTCGGATTTTGAAATTTGTCTGTCGGATTTTTGCCCTGGTTTTCGTAGGATTGTTGCCCGCAATTTTGTCGGCGCAGGCGGCGCCGTCTGCGAAAAAAGCGAGCAATGACTCACCGTCGAAGTGGGATATTTTTGCCGGTTATAGCTACTTGGCGCCAAAAGGGAAAGTGACGACTACGGATCCCAACGGGACGAGCGTGACGGCGTCGTACGACGCAGTGAACGTAGGCGGGCTGTTCAGCGGCGCTTACTTCTTCAATCGGAATATAGGCATACAGGCGGAATTCGCCGAGCACGAGTGGGGCGTTCAGAATTCCTACACGACTAGCGTGGGCAGCGAGGGGGACGACGATGGATTCATGACGATCGCCGGCGGCATCATTGTTCGCTTTCCTTACGGGAACATTACTCCGTTCGTGCACGGCCTGGTCAACGCAGCGCTGATCAACGGCCCCTACTTTGAGCCCAACAAGTGGGGCCCGGGAGCGACATTGGGCGGCGGCATGGACTATGAGACGCCGTGGCTGAACCATCATCTGGCTATCCGGCTCTTTCAGGCAGACTACGAGTACATGCACGCGAACTGGGGCGCGGTTCCGTATGGTGGCAGCGCGAGTATCAACGCGGTGCGTTTGAGCGCGGGGGTGGTGTTCCATGGGGGCTCGATCGCACCACCGCCGCCGGTGACGCTGGCCTGCTCGGCGAATCCGGAGACGATTTATCCTGGCGACCCAGTGATGGTAACGGCGACAGCGGGCGGCCTGAACCCGAAGGACCATGTGGTCTACAGCTGGTCGGGAGCAGGAGTGACGGGCAGCGACGCGACGGCCAAGGTGGACACGGCATCGCTGGCGCCGGGCGAGTACACGGTGACGGGGACGGTGAAGGAAGGCAAGCCCGGCAAGGAAGGTTTGAAGCCGTGGGAAACGGCCACGTGCACGGCAGGGATCACGGTGAAGGCGTTCGAGCCGCCGACCATCAGTTGCTCGGCCAGCCCCGACACCATCAAGCCGGGCGACACGGCGACCGTCACTTCAGTGGGCGTGAGCCCGCAGAACCGGCCTTTGACTTACAGCTACACGGCCACGGCGGGCACGGTGACAGGCACCGGGACCACGGCAGAGTATTCCTCGGCGGGTGCGCCGACGGGAGCGGTGGGGATCACGTGTAACGTCTCCGACGACAAGGACCATACGGCGTCAGCCAACACGACGCTGACCATTCTTGCTCCGCCTCCGCCACCGCCGGCGCCTAAGACGCAGGCGTTGTGCTCGATCAGCTTTTCGACCGACACGAAGCGGCCCCTGCGCGTGGACAACGAGGCCAAGGCGTGCCTGGACCAGGTGGCTCTGGACCTGAAGCAGCAGGCTGACGCCAAGGCGGTGGTGGTGGGCGAGCAGACGGCGGACGAGGCTGCCAAGACGGCCAAGGAGCAGAAGTACGCCGAGCACCATAAGCACGCTACGGTGGACCAGTTCGCCGCGCAGCGCGCGGTGAACGCCAAGGACTACCTGGTGACGGAGCAGGGCATCGATGCTTCGCGCATCAGCGCAGCCACGGGCACGACCGAGGGGCAGACGGAGGAGAACTACCTGGTGCCGACGGGAGCGACGTTCAGCTCTGACGTGACGGGGACGACGCCGGTGGACGAGACGGCGGTGAAGCCGCAAATGCGCAAGCCGCTGGCGGAGCGCCACCCGAAGAAGAAGGCTGCCGCGGCGCAGTAAGCCGCGCGGCGGGTTCTCTTCGTATCACGAAACGGCGAGCCCTTCCTGAGGAGGGGAGGGCTCGCAAAGCCTGAATCTTCCTGCAGGAAATTTGAGGCTGCCCGGTGAGCCAACCGGACAGCCTCTTCGCTTTTGGGGCGCGGCTCCTTCCACCATCGAGCCGCAGTTCCGGGCTGACCGGGTGTCGTGCAATCTTATGACAATCTCGCAACGATTCTGCTATCATGACATTGCCGTTAACGCGGAATTGCGCGCCACTTCGCCTCTGTTGGCTGCAGCCCGTGTCTTGCAGAAAATCCCGATGAACGTAGGACGGATTGAATCCTGAGGTCTTGTCGTTGAACTCTCCGGCAAGTGATGCTGTGCAGGTACCCATGTCACCTCTTGAAGAGAAAATGGGTCTGACGGTGACCGTGGTCATCTGCACCCGGAATCGGCCTGCGTTCCTGGAGAAATGCCTGGAGGCTATCGCCGCACTGAAGCCGCCTCCCAATGAAGTTCTCGTAGTCGACAATTCAGCGGGCAACGAGGAGACGGAATCGATCGCGCGGAAATTCTCAGCGCGCTATACCGTGGAATCGATTCCTGGGCTGAGCCGCGCGCGCAATCGGGGCATGGCGGAGAGCAGCACGGAGGTCGTAGCCTACCTGGACGATGATGCCACTCCGGATGAGCATTGGCTGCAATTCATCCTGGCGCCGTTCGCTGACCCGCTGGTTGCGTCAGTAACGGGCAGGACGGACCTTCCCGAATCGGCCCGCTGCGGCCCTGGCCATCAACCACCCCGCACGTTCAGTAGCCAGGATCCGCAGTGGTTTGAAATGGCGGCATTCGGCGGCACAGGCAGCGGCAACAACATGGCGCTGCGAAGGTCAGCCTGTGCGGGGGGGGCAATCTTCGATGTTCGCCTGGGGAGGGGCGCCCCGCTGAGAATTGCCGAGGAGAGCCACGCCTTTGCGACTCTCTTATCGCGGGGTTACCGGGCGGTCCATGTTCCCGACGCGATTGTGGTCCACGCTGACAACAATGGAGATATCCAGGAACGGGCCGCGAGTTCTGTTGCCTATTGGTTGTTGCTCTTCTCTGAATTTCGCAGCCATCGCCTGGATCTTTTGCGCTTCCTGTTCAGGAGGCTGCGCAGAGCGAAGAACGCGCTAGAGCTGCACAAACCGTGACCTTAGTTCCAATAGGGCGGGGTGATCAGAAATCTGTTCTCCGGTCTCCTGGGTCACCAGCGGTCCAACCTCGAGTGAAGAGAGCTGGTTGAAGAGGGTTGCTGGTTGCTCTTTTGCCCGTTCGAGGAAATCACCCAGGAGGGATTCCGTATATTCCACATCCTCTGCCCGAACGACTGCGCGCCAACCCGGATCGACGAGAAAGCGCAAGCCGCCTTTCGCATCCTCAAGCACAATTAGGACCACGGGCGTAGCCCCACCGAAACCCTGCGCCCTGTAGGCCAAGGCACAGAACTTCTGTGGGAGGTTTCCACTCGAGTCCGACGATTCCCGATTCTGTGTCTGCTCTTCGCTCAAGGTCGCTAATGATCGTCTCGGCCACGTGCTGCACGAGGGAGGGTATTTTGAGTCTTTGAAGGCAGCGTTCAACGCTTTCACGGGCCGAAGCATGACTCCACTCGGCTGGAATCGCTTCTATACGTTGCCAAAGTTTATCAGCATCCAAGGCTTGCAAAACATCCTGAAAGCTCAACAGTACCTCAGATGATACCTGACCGTAAATACGCGGATCAAGATAGCGGGAGGCACCAAAGTTCCTCTTCAGGTCCGCTTTGGGACCACCGAAAAGGTGCCCGTGATCGATAAAATGGGCTTCCAACCAACCCTCAGCGTCTTCCACAAAGATGGCTTGCCGGTTGTCCACGTGCTCTGCGCAGACGTCAATCAACCATGCCAGCCAGAAGCTAGTTTGGTTGCGGACCCGCTTGAACATGGAACCGGGCAGGATTTCAAATAGCCGCTTGCCGTTCTCACCCAGGAACCGCGAGCCAAAGCATAAGCCCGAAGCTGGCCGAAGACGCCCCTCCTCGGTCTGCACCCAACAGTCAGGATTCATTTCCAGGAAGGAATCGGAAACCGCCAGTGGCCTCCACTCAGGAACAGGCAGCCCGCAGGCGCGATAAAGCTCGCTTCCTGCGCTTTCGTTGAAGAGCAGATTTGGCCCTTGAAGGTTGTTGGCGAACTTGACTACATAAAGAAGCCCGTCACTTGCCCGAGCCAGAATCGGTTGTGAACCACCGCGTAGATTACGAACATAATGCGTTACAAAGGGTAGTTCTTTCCCCAAGGCAACCATCGGGTCCCCCCGAAAAACAAAATTAGAGCAATTCTTTCAGTCTTTAATTCTCTGGAGACATACTGAGCAACTTATGAACAAAGGTGAGAGAGAACTCATTAAGTCTCTCTCATCGAAACTTCCTGGCAAACGCTCTCACACGAGAACGGTATCTCAGCTCTCAGACAGGAGTTCACCGTCCACTTTTGCACAGGAAAGTAAGATGACTTTAGAATGTGACTATTTTCGTGTCAAGTAACTTTTGTACCATTTTTGTACACTGGAGGGTCATATGAGGGCGAGGATATGTGTTCCATGTCACGTAATTTCGTTTTTCTGCTCCAGAGTGGATGCATCCTGGCACTTTTTTGAGGTCCCGTAAGGAAGATGCCACGGAAAAGGCAGGGGCGAGGTGCGCGCCTGGAGAGAGCTCGTACCAAGCGCCAATAACCTCCGACCCAATCGGATCAGCGCCGCGCCCTGGTTCTCGCCAGGCTTAAGTACAATCTATGGCGTCGAAATCGCCAGAGCGCAGCACATTCCATCCATCGTGGGCCGGAGCGCACGACACTCCAACGAAGGCATACATTTGCGCAGACCAACCTTCCAACTGCGGATCGCATTGTTGCCCGTGTCAGCGACGTGCAGGTCGACTGCATTGGCGGATCGAACCTGTGGGACCAGGCATCGGGGTTGCACGTGCGAAACCTGCTGACGCTTGAGCAGATTCGCGAGATGCAGAGGTATGGCGTCGAGTTCGGATCGCACAGCCTGACGCACCCCTGGCTGCCCGGCGTTCCGGATGCGCAATTGCGCCGCGAAGTGAGCGACTCGAAGCGCCGCCTGGAAGATTTACTGGGTGTTGAGGTGAAGTCTTTCGCTTTTCCCTACGGCGGCGTCGACCAGCGTGTGCGTTCCGCCGTGGCCGAGGCCGGGTATCAATTAGCGTTCACCGCCATTCCTGGAACGAACTGGCGGAACGACCCGCTTTGTCAAAACCGGACAGAGGTAAACGAGTTTACCGGTCTTGCCGATTTTCTTTTCGAGTTGCGGTTGGGGCGCACCATCAGGCAGGCGCTGGGGGTCTTTCGCAGAAGCTTTGGCAAGCGTGCCTGACCACAGGAAGACGCCACGCGCGTGTCATCCACCCGAACGAGATCCGGCATCCCGGATGCTTTAGCAAAATTCAGGAGGAGTTTTATACGGCTCTGGACAAACTGGTTCTGACCTTGGGTCCGATGATGACCGGACCTATGACCGGCTTCTGAGCACCCCAGGGATGCAAGTGAAGAAGTTCCATGAGGCTGTTGGCCAACACCTCGGTGGGAGACACCGTGTGGCAAAGATTCGAGGGCGCGACCTTCATCCGATCTGGCCAGCGTCGAAATGCCAGTCACATCTATTGAAGCGGAACCTGTACGTTCCGCCGTCGAAATGACCTGAGCTGAAGAAAGCGGTAACGTTACCTCTGGTAACTCAAATCCGGTCGCGATAAGAGTTCGAAAATCGTCCTCTAGCTTCCGCCAGCCCGTCAAACAATATCTTTGGAATCTTACAAATCAATCAGCCTAAACAAGGCTATCCGCCGTGGGCTGATCTGATTTGTTGCTCCTGATTGCTTGCGCGGCTGCCGTGCTCTCGAAGCCGGACCAGCAGATCGAGCAGCGCGTCGATCTCCGCTTGCGTGCGCAGATAGTAGTGCGCGCGAGATTTCTGCTTGCGGCCGATACGCACTGAAACGATGTTGCCGCCCATTGCGAAAGCGGATTCGTCATTCTCGTCGTCACCTACATATAGGACCCAATTGCAGTGCATGCGATCCCGCTCGGCGGCCAGGGCATCGCCTTTGTTTGGCGATCCGGCAACTACGACATTGATGACCTGCTTGCCTCCAAATGAGTCGCTCTGGCGCAGCGTCCTGGTCGTTGCAAGGATGCGTTGCCGTATCTGGGCTTTCTGTGCGCACTGACGATAATGCAGGGCTAGAGATAAGCCTTTGTCTTCGACCCACAACCCTGGAATACCGCTCAACCTGTCTTCCAGGACTGCCTTCCATCGCTCAACCAGGCTGCGGGCGCCTCTTGTCTCCGCAGTATCCGCGCCATGATTGCCGATCACCTGCACGAAAGGCACGCCGCGCAACTTGGCCAAAACATCTTGCCGGGCCCGACCGGAGACAACAATGCATGGGTACAGTTTGGCGAGACGATGCAGGAGTGCGCGCGTTCTGGTCCGCATAGCAGCGTTATCGGGCCTTTTGACAATGCGCGCCAGCGTGCCGTCAAAGTCGAAAGCGCACAAGGTTCGCTCTTGAGCCAAGCGGGCCACCATCGGCAGTGACTCCTTCGAGAGAAGATACTTCATGGTCAGACGGCCGCCCCTATACCACTGCGCTCGGCCAGCCGCCCGGCAACCCGTTCCTGGTCGCGCAAGCGCGCTGCATCCACAAGCATTTTCCCTGCCCAGCGATACACATTGAATTGGCTGAGAACTGCACGCATCGACCGCATGCGATCCCGTTGTTCGTCTCGCGACATTCGCAGCGCGGCGGCCATCGCCTCGCTGCTGCTCTCCAGATCGTAAGGATTTACGATAAGTGCTTCCGTCAGCTCCCGGGCCGCACCGGTGAATTCGCTTAGCACCAATACACCTTTCAGATCCGTTCGTGCCGCCACAAACTCCTTGGCAACCAGGTTCATACCATCGTGCAGGCTGCTCACGTAGCAAAGATCCGCGGCGCGATAAAAGCGGAAGACCTCTGGGGGTTCATGGTGACTGCGCAGCAGAACGATGGGATTGTAGTCTTTGCTTGCGAAGCGATAATTGATGCGTTCAGTTAACTGTTCCACGGCTTCATTCAGTTGCCTGTACCGCTCGATTTTCGTCCTGCTTGGCGCGGCGAGCTGCGCAAAACTGAAGCGGCCGCGGAACTCCGGATGGCGCTCCAACAGCAGTTCCACCGCGAGTAACCGCTCCTCCACTCCCTTGGTATAGTCCAAGCGGTCGACACCAATGCCCAATAGCGCATCCGGCTTCAATCCAAGTTCTCGCCAGACCTGGGCACGGCACTCTTCTGCGCTGGGCGCCGACTCGACCCAGCGCACCGGCCATTCGAGTGAAATGGGGTATGGGCGCACCAGCGTTCGGCGTCCCCGCATCACCACCGCATTGTGTTCCCTGTCGCGGCGGGTCTCCAAATAACGATCCACGGAATCCAGAAAATTGTTGCAATGGAGCTGGGTATGGAATCCAAGGATGCTGCTTCCCAGCAAACCCTCGAGGAGTTCATTGCGCCAGGGGCAGATGCCCATGCGTTCATCGTTGGGCCAGGGGATATGCCAGAAAACGAGTATCGTTGCGGCTGGCAAGTGCTTGCGAATCATCGCCGGCACCAGAGCAAAGTGATAGTCCTGTACCAGGATGATGGGATCCCTTGAATCAACCTCACTGCACACTACGTCTGCGAACCGCTGATTCACGGCGCGATACTGCCGCCAATCCTCCGCCCGGAAAACGGGCCGCGCGTGCGCGACGTGACAAAGCGGCCAGAGCCCCTCGTTGGAAAAGCCGTAATAATAGCCCTGCTGCTCTTCCTCAGAAAGCCAGACACGCCGGATGTAGTAAGACTCTTCGCCGGGCGGTACGCGCACATGGTCGCTACGGTCTACCGTTTCACGATCTGCTGTGCCGCTTCCATGGGCCACCCAAACTCCAGAGCAGGCGCGCATGATCGGCTCAAGCGCCGTGACCAAGCCACTCGCCGGATGCTGGACTTCAATTTCGCCGTTGGCCGTGTACTGATGAATATACGGCTCGCGATTGGCAAGAATAACAACCTTCTCCCCATGCAGGTGGCGGTTTAACACTTGTTTGAGTCTTTCTGCCGTCCACCGCCCAGGGTCGTCTTCCCGCTCGCTGGCCATGCGTCCGATCAGTTCGCGCATATCGCTCAGGATGGGTTGAAACTCTCGGCTTTGTTTGCCTCCTCCACGCAGCAATCTGCGCAGTTCCAGGTTCCATTCGCGGCGCGCCCCTTTCGTCACCAGCAAAGGGATGCCAAAGGCCATGACGGCAAGGATGCCGAAGACGACAATCAGGAAAGTCTGTACCCGGGCCTCACGCTGCTCAATGTACGTCAGATCGTGCACCAAGATTGCAAGCCCTATTTCTTGCCCCTGATCCAATATCGGGATCGCGCTGACAAGAACGCGGCCCGTGGGCAATAAAGCAACGGTGCTCCATTCGCGCATTCGTTCATTTGCATTGCCCGCTGTTGCATTGGCTGCGCGAACACGCGCGCCCACCTCCATACAACTGAACTCGTTGGGGAATCCCGGCGTAATCGAGCGCGTGCTGAAGTCGGCGTTGCACGCCGCTGCGCCAATCACTCGCTGGTCCGAGGCAAGGGTCACGAGCTGTCTGTTTAGACTTGCGGAGTCGTCCCAGGAATCGGCCAGTGCGGGCCGCGCCCCAATGAGCACCAGTTCGGCTCGCGATTGGGCATCGCGATCAAACCATTCAAGCGCCGTGGTCTGCACCACGCTGGATGCCGCCCATGTCAGAAGCGCCAGACCCACGATCAGAGCGAGTATGAGTCGCGCTACTCGTGTCATACTTCTATTGAAGCATGGCGACCCCGTGCATGGACATCCCTTCTATGCGGCTAGAAGATCTCGGGTTGATCGGAAACTGTCAATATTCCGCACTGGTGCATAAGAGCGGAGAGATTGTCTGGTGCTGCCTCCCGCGTTTCGACTCCGAACCTGTTTTCTCAACGCTCTTGGATAGCCGCAAGGGAGGAAGTTTTCGCATCGGTCCCGCCGGCGGCGAGGACGGTCTTCAATGCTACCGGCCGAACACAAACATTCTCGAGACAACGTTTGAGACTGCGACCGGCTCCTTTCGGGTGATTGATTTTGCTCCCCGCTTCATGCACTACGATCGTGCGTTCCGCCCCACCCAGTTGATGCGCATCGTGGAACCCATCACGGGCACACCCCGCATCTCTGTCGTCTGCGAACCGCGATTGGGCTGGTCCCAGGAAAGACCGCAGCAGGTGCACGGTTCGCATCATGTCCGCTTCGAAGGCTTCGCGAGCCAGTTGCGACTCACCACGGACATTCCTCTCTCTTACCTCGGCGGCCAGCCCTTCACGCTCACTGGACGCCAACACGTTGTACTTACTTGGGGCGCGCCGGTCGAAGAGCCGCTTGCCCCGCTTTGCGAGCGTTTTCTCAATGAGACGTCCCGCTATTGGGAGCGCTGGGTCAAACAATGCGATATTCCGCCCCTTTTCCAACAGGAGGTGATCCGCTCGGCACTGGCCCTGAAGCTGCACTGCTTTGAAGACACCGGCGCCATCATCGCCGCCATGACCACCTCCATCCCCGAGTCGCCCGGCAGCGGGCGCAACTGGGACTATCGCTACTGTTGGTTGCGCGATTCGTACTACGTGCTGAATGCCTTCGGCCTGTTGGGCCAGTTTGAAGAGCGTGAGCAATTTGTGCAGTACCTTTTGAACCTGGCCGGGGGAGCCGAGGGCCTCAATCTGGCGCCGCTCTACCGCGTCGACGGCACACAGAATCTTGAAGAATCCATTCTTCAAAACTGGTTGGGTTACAACGGCGAAAAGCCGGTCCGCATCGGCAATGACGCCGCTCCGCAATCCCAGAACGATATTTACGGAGAGATGGTTCTGGCGCTGACACCGATCTTCCTCGATGAGCGTATGAGTGAAGAGCGTTCTCCCGCGGCACTGCAATTGATGGAGGAGTTGGCGCGAAAGGCAATCTCGTTGACAGGCGTTCCCGACGCGAGCATCTGGGAATACCGGACAACATGGAAGCCGCAAACGTTTTCTAGCCTTATGTGCTGGGCCGCAGCCGACCGCATGGCGCGGATCGCCGACCAGTACGCACAACAGCATGCGGAGGAGTTCCGCTCTGCCGCTGCCCGCATTCATGCAGAAGTCCTCGATAAATCCTGGAGCGCGATCAGGAAGAGTTTTGTGGGTCACTACGGCGGCGAGGATCTCGACGCTTCCCTACTGCAGATGGTGCGCCTGCGCTTTCTTTCCCCCGGCGATCCCCGCCTGATCAGCACCGTCGACGCCATTCATAAAGACCTGTCCAGGGGAGGCTGGTTGCAGCGCTACAGCCTCAATGACGGATTCGGCAAACCCTCAGTAGCCTTCGTGATATGCACCTTCTGGCTCATCGAGGCTCTGGCTGCAACCGGACGCAGAACGGAGGCCATGGCTGTGTTTGACCGGATCCATCGAGCGCGGTCGAACCTGGGCTTGCTGTCGGAGGACTACGATCCGGCAGAACCGCGGATGTGGGGCAATTTTCCGCAGACTTATTCGCACGTCGGGATGATCCATGCCGCATTCGCGGCCTCGCCGCAATGGACGGACGTTTTATGAAGCCGTTGAAACACAACTTGCCGCGGGCGCTTCAACAATAATCTCGATGTCGTTCGCGAAGCAGGATTGCGATTTTCACAATTCAGATGTTTCCGTCCAGCGATTCTCAGGCCGCTGCTCGCGCGCATGGCTATGCACGTTCCGCAGCGTGGTACTCCCGGCGGATGTGCTCTATATCGACTGTCGGCTTGGGGTATTTCATGTTCAGCGATTCCAGGTGCTCGACAACAATGCGCGCGATGGCAAGGTTGCGGAACCACTTGTGGTT
>PMYE01000108.1:0-831 GCA_003171315.1 Acidobacteriaceae bacterium | reverse complement strand
GGGGTCGTCGAGGCGCTCCTTGAAGCGCTTGAGCTGCTCTTCCTTCGAAATATGCAGATAGAACTTGAGAATCTGCGTGTTGTGTAAGACGAGGACTTTCTCGAAGTCGTTGATCTGATCGTAGCGGCGGGACCAGATATCTTTCGGGACGAGGTTGTGAACCCGGACGACCAGAACATCCTCGTAATGCGATCGATTGAAGATCACCACTTCGCCGCTGGCGGGGGCGACCTTGTGTGCCCGCCAAAGAAAGTCGTGCGCCAGCTCTTCGGCGGATGGTTGCTTGAACGCTGCCACGCGGCAGCCCTGGGGGTTCATGGCCGCGAGAACGTGGTTGATTGCGCCGTCTTTGCCTCCGGTGTCGAGGGCCTGAAGGCAGACCAGCAGCGAATGCCTGCGCTCGGCGTAAAGCAGGTCCTGCAGCTCGCACAGTTTCTTCTGGTAGTGCGCGATCTCCTCGGCGGCGGCTTTGTGGCTCTTGTGACCGTCCTTGAACGAGGGGTCGATCTTCTCGAGCTTGACCTTGGTTCCCGGCGCAACCTTGAACCGCTGCGAGTAATTCATCCTGACCCTCCCTTTTTAGAACCAACCGCAAAGCGCACCACCATGGTGCGACCGTCGCGCTACGCGAAGGATAGCTTGACCTCCCCGTTAGATACGACAAAAAATGCCTGCACGGACCTGCCTACGCGAAAGACCGTCTGGCCGCGGGAGAACCTGCTTGCTTTCCGATTCAGCTAAATGCAAGGAATTTACAGACGCCAATAGCACACCAATGATTTTAATCGGTTGAATAAAAAAGAGTTATAAATATATGGCGGAGAGGGAGGG